>NZ_LT629785.1:2198926-2513059 GCF_900105995.1 Pseudomonas pohangensis
GCAAAAGCAAGAGGGGCAATTGTCGTTGCTATAACAAGTGCAACAAAATCAAACGAAATACTGAAACTTGGTGCTTCAAAAACAATATCTCGCAATGACAGTATTACTGATGCTTTAGGTGTTAACTCAGTTGATGTAGTGATTGATATGGTTGCAGGTGAAAGTTGGCCTGAATTTCTCGACATCCTCAGACCGGGAGGTCGCTATGCTGTTGCCGGAGCCATTGCTGGACCTATTGTAGAACTAGACATAAGAACACTGTATTTAAAAGATTTAAGCTTTTTTGGCTGCACTGTATTGGAACCTAACGTATTCTCCAGTCTCATACACCATATTGAGAACGACAACATTAAACCTATTATTGCTAAAAGTTTTAAATTAAAAAACATCGTGGATGCACAAAAAATGTTTTTACAAAAGAAGCATATTGGTAAAATTGTATTGTCAGTAACCCCAAATAGCTAAAAAACATTATCGCCCGCATAACAAGTAGCAGCATAGGACAACAACAAATGCGGCCAAAGAGAAAAAGCTGGCCGTTTTTGTTGTTGCCCATGTGCAAGGCGTTAGTTTCTCAAATTATGAAATGGACGTTTAGGTATTTAGTAGCATTAATTCCCGCGATATTCTTTCCAATTTGGGCGGAGGTAGCAGAGTGGGCCTATGTATATTTTGATTGCCAAGGTCACCTGAAAGCATTGCAGCCTTGCTTTGTTAGTACCTTTGATATTATGCCATTGGTAGAGTTTGGCTTGTTCTGGTGTAAAATACTTTGGATTCCAGCTTTATTTATATCCGGATGGCTTGTAAATAAAACCTACCAAAAACAAACGGCAATCAAACAAAATGAAAACTAACAAGGCAATCAAAGATCGCCCACAAAAAACGTGGGCTGGACCGTCGCTGCGCTCCGGCCCTTTATTGCGGCGTTACACGTAAATAGGAAGTTTATGTTTAAGAAGTTTTTAAAAGTTATAGGGTCATTTTTTCTAGTACTCATAATCATATTTGCTTGTGTATTTATCTGGTTTGGTACCAATTCATCTAAATATACAGATGAAGCTCAACCATATTTAGATTCAAATATACCGATAGCACTTAATTGGGATTTTGAGCAGCTGAAGCCACTACTAACAGCTGACTCTCTTGAGGCATTCGAAACCGAGCGAGGCCAAAAAGTATATAGAATGTTTTCTAAGCTTGGTGCTTTACAGTCAATTGAAGACCCACAATTTTTAAATGCAAAAACAGGAGTTACAACTAGCTCGGGTGCATTTGATGTTGTTAACTTTAGTATGCTTGCACACTTTGAAGCTGGAGATGCGCAAGTTACTGTAACATTGGCCATAGTCGATGATGGGTATAAAATACATTACCTACATATAAATTCAGATGCATTCTTGGAATAAGCGTGTAACAAGTGCATCTTGCAAGGACTTGGGTAAACTGTCACCTTTTTCGCGCTGCGCTGCAAAAAAGCCGCCAGTTCACCCAAGCCGCAAATGCAGGCGTTATGCTCTAAAAGTAAATCGAGGATAGTATGATAAAAGGAAGTTGTCTCTGTGAAGAGGTTAAGTATCAATACGATGGTTCAATCAATGAAGTTGCAGTTTGCCATTGCAACCAATGTAAGCGAGCACAGGGAACACCGTTCGTCACCAATGCTCCAATAGAGCTTGAAAAATTTACTTTTACCAATGGTTCTAGTTCTTTAAAAACGTTCTTCTCAAGTCCAAATAAAAAACGTGTATTTTGTGGTAACTGTGGCAGTCCGTTGTATAGCCAAAGAGCTGACATGCCTGAAACAATAAGGTTAAGGCTTGGTACAGTAACGGAGGGTCATATACCTGAGCCAAACTACGAAATATATTGTGAATCAAAATCAGGCTGGTTTAGTACAAATACTGAAAGACCAAACTATGAACAAAATAAAGCATAACCAATAGCTCAATAGGACAAATATTCGCTGTCACTTTTTGTGCAAAAACACGCACAAAAACCGCCATCAAACATTTGCCCATTAGCAAAGCGTTAGGCGGCAACATAAAGTAAAGCCATTGGAGGGCGGCAAACGTGTACATAATCACACTGCTTTTAGGCGCAATATTGTTCTTACCAAACTATGCAATCGCTCTTGAAGAGTGCTTGCAGTCTGAGAAAATATTTGAGCCACTTAAAGTCGCTAAAAACCTTAATAAGTCCACAAAAGCTAGTAAGCCGCTGGCGTTTTTTGGCGCAGCGCTTTGCGGCGCCGCAGTGGTTTTATTCATCACAAGCGGTGCGTTACCTCCTTTGTCCTATCAGGACCAAATCAAAATCGCGTCCGTTCCTTTGTTACTTTGGGCTGCTCTTATTTCAGGCCATCTAAGGGCGCAGGAATTGTCTACAGACAATCCACCTGTAAATTTCAATTTGAAAATACTATTCAGGTCTACGGGCGTCGCGTGGCGAAACGCCTTTACGTGCTCACTAAAAGAGTTGAGTTACATTATTGCTTTAGCATTTTCCATATTATTTTTTTCAAAGGCCAAGTCGTGGCTTGGCTTATGACTCCGGTACAACGCCTAACAAGGCGCTTAAATCGCTCGCTTCGCTCACTAGGACCGGCTAAAGCCGGCCCCTTAGCTTAATCGTTATACGGTATGAGTCATGGCCAGCATCGACATATTTCCTCCGTTAACACCAGAACTAAATGTTCGGTGCATTAAAAAATCGTTGAGCTTTTATACGGAACTGCTTGGCTTCACGATTTGCTTCGAACGCCCCGAGGATGGCTTTGCAACCATCGCACTTGACGGCGCCGTTCTCATGCTTGAACAGATAGAAGAATTGGCGCCACAAAATGATCCATGGATTACGGCAGAACTTGAATACCCCTTTGGCCGAGGTATAAATTTCCAAATAACTGTTAAAAATCTTGATGGTATATACAGTCGTCTAATGGAGAACGACTATCCAATCCAGCTGCCGCTAGAGCAAAAAACATATCGGGTTGGTGGTAAGTTCGTCAGCGTTAGACAATTTATGATCATTGACCCAGATGGCTACTTACTCAGGCTAAACAGCCTTGCCAATGTAAACACTGGCGTGGCCCAGGTATAACAATTGGTTCAAATCGTTCGCTTCGCTCACTGGGACGGGCTAAAGCCCGCCCCTTAACCAAACGTTAGGCCTCATGAATCGACATCTCATATAGCTTGAACAATCATGCAGGCAGAAAATATTTATTATTTAAAATAAGGTTGCATGAAATGTCTTGTGATAACGGCTGGATGAATTTTATTGTTAGCGTGAGAGCGAGAAGACCGGCTCACATTTTTCTTGCCAAGCTTGCTAGTTTTATTTATCCGTACAGCACTGCTTTTGGCGTCATGGTCGGGTTATTTTTGGTATTACTTCCTGCTATATCGAAGAGCTGGGAGCTTATAGTTATCCAAAATCCAGTTTCTGAGATTTTGTATAAAGAGTTTTCTTTTTTTGGAAAATTTTCCAGCTATGCCTTGTTTTTTCTATTAATCTTAACGGCAATTGTTAGCGGCTTATCTGGAAAGCTTTCTAGTTCGTGGGATATGAAAAAGGAGATTTTTCTTCCTACGGCTAAGCAGGTATTTGAGCTTGGCATTTATCCAGACACAGCAATTGGGGAATTTGTTTTTTATTCTATAATTTGCATTTATTTTTTAAGTTTTTTTGTTTGGATTTATTTGCCTGTTGGTTGGGTGGTTTTTCTACTAAGGAGTGGTGCTTAAATTAGCAATCTAGGAACTGTTGAGCGTGGCTACGCTACAGAGGCCAAAGGCACAGAGGACAACCTCTGGATTCAAAAAAAAAATTTAGAATGCGAGCTAACCGTATGCCTGAACCCTAACTAGTGGTTCAAGTCGCTCGCTTCGCTCACTGGGACGGGCTAAAGCCCGCCACTTAACCAAACGTTAGAGATAGTCATGAACAAACGCGTTCTTGCCTTAGGGCTATTCATAGCAGTTCTAGCCAGCGCAATTTCGCAAGCCTTACTGCATGGCCAAAAAGCAATTGCTACCGATGTGGTCTTGCACACTCCATATTTCCTATCACCTATTTTCAGCATGCTTATACAAGCCACATCCATGCTGGCATGGGCCGTGCCTGGGCTGTATGTAGGTTATTCATGTAAAAACAAACCAGTGCAGCATGGTGCAATCGTGGGAGCAGCCTATGCAGTAATACTTGGAGCAGATGTTTTCGCAATGCAATCTTCAAAATTAATCGACACTGACTCCTTGCTAGTGTTGGCAGTATTTGCTTTAACGGAAATAGCAAAATACTCAGTACTCTTCGCACTAGTCGCACCAGCCGGTTATCTTCTTGCCACTAACCGTGCAAATCTCTAACAAGTGGTTCAAACCGTTCGCTGCGCTCACTGGGACGGGCTAAAGCCCGCCCCTTAACCAAACGTTAGCCAAATCGTGTCTTGCTTGGTTGGTTTTGTACCGTGTGAATCCGCAACACCGCTCCGCAGCTTCAGGTTTCACACGTCGTTGAAAATGCATTTACTGAACGTCCGCCGCTACCATCGGGGCACGGTCAAAAACGCGGTCAGTCAGCAGCATCGTCACAATGAATTTGGCGCGGCTTTTCAGGCTCACCGCGCAGCAGTTAAAAAGCAGGATGTTGGTAGTTTTAAACCGCGAACAGCAGGTAGGCTAACAATGCGCTCAAGTCGTTCGCTCCGCTCACTGGGACAGGCTAAAGCCTGCCCCTTAGCTTAGTCGTTAGGCGTCACGCAAAAGCAAAATCAACAGCAGGTGGAACATGGACGTTTTGCATTCAAATAACAATTTACGTAGTCCATCTGGCGCTTTGCGTCGGCCGTTCAAATCCGGCCCGCACTTCTCGCATTCGGTAACCCGCTCATTTATTTCTTCACAGCAATTCGAGTTGTTTTTCGCCTGTTCAATTTTTCCAGCTCTTACGTCTGATGCTCCGCGTCGCGAGCGCAAATCCAAACCGAAATTCGCGCATTCGGTAACCAATATCGGCACGCATTCACAGCTTCAACGCGCAAGCGTCCGTTCCACTTTACAAGCGCTTCAGTCTGAAAGTCGGTACGCGTATGCTCGCGCTTGTTCCGGCATCGGCGAACAATTACGTTCCGTTTCCGGCGAGCCATTTAGGGTTGGCCTAACTAGGCGCTCAAGTCGCTCGTTTCACTCGCTGGGACCGGCTAAAGCCGGCCCCTTAGCTTAATCGTTAGGCATTACTGAATGAACCATCCATATCGCACACCAACCTCGAGCTTGCACACAGGCACTCTTGGTGGTGGCTACCTTAGCGGAAGCAAGCCACTTTGGAAGGCATTTTGGCTTGTATATATTCTAGGCTTTCTAATTTTCTACATAGTGCAAATAGTAGGTATGCGCTCAGGGTGGTCTACAGATCTAATTATAAATATTCGTGACATCATGGGTTTTAATACAAGAACGGCCACCTACATCACAGTTTTACTACCACTTTTTGTCTACTTAATATTTTGCTGGATTTCCGTTTGGAAATGCTCAAAAAACACAGGAAGAAAATACTGGGCACACCTTGCTAAAATTGTGATTATTTTGCACGCACTGTGGTTAGTCACAAAAACACTGTCCTTTGCTCCATGGCTTAACTCGTGAGCATAATCGAAATACAGAAAATCATACTCAATCCGTGTCGAAGCCTAACAAGTGGTTCAAATCGTTCGCTTCGCTCACTGGGACAGGCTAAAGCCTGCCCCTTAACCAAACGTTAGGAAGCATCATGGTGTTTCGTGCTGGTTTCAAAGCCATACAAGCGCTTGTACTCCTT
This sequence comes from Pseudomonas pohangensis, assembly GCF_900105995.1. Lineage (NCBI taxonomy): Bacteria > Pseudomonadati > Pseudomonadota > Gammaproteobacteria > Pseudomonadales > Pseudomonadaceae > Pseudomonas > Pseudomonas pohangensis. The sequence goes on from NZ_LT629785.1 coordinate 2,204,747, forward strand.
GCCATAGGAGCAATAGTAATTTTTATTTTCGCTCTGACATGGAGTTACTATTTTGATGTGGCATCGGATGCGGAACCATTCAGCTCATCAAACTGGGTAGAGCTTTCTAATCCGTACAAAATCACGAATGACCCTGGCTGCGTGCGCGGCGGAATGGCATTGGATTTAATTCAAAAAGAAATTTTAAAAAGCAAAACCAAAGAACAGGTCTCTGAAATCCTCGGAAACCCAGATAAAATTTCTGATTCAACATTTTCATATGAGCTAGGGCAGTGCTCCGGCTTAGGCTGGCACAGCTCTATACTGGTAATTAAATTCATGAACAACTCCGTTCACAATCTAAACATCGTGCGAGATGCCTCCTAACAACTGGTTCAAGTCGTTCGCTTCGCTCACTCGGGACCGGCTAAAGCCGGCCCCTTAACCAAACGTTAGCTTTCACAAGGAGTCACCGTGCGACTCAAAGAGGAATATAAAAAATCTGGTTACTTCTGGCTTCCTGGTAACGAGGATAAAAAAATTCCGGGGACCCTGACCATATCTGATGGTGGAGATATCGAGTTAGAAGTTGTTGGGTTATTTGACGAAAGCATTAAGGGGCTTAATGGAGAGGACGACCTAAACAGAATTATTGGCCACGTGGAAAAAGATGGGTTTGTAACTCTAGATAACTGCTTCTACAAAAAGAAAAATTATGCTTTTTTTGGAATTGCTAAATCATTAATACATGTCAATCAGGCTCTGAGCGGAGTTGCTTACGAACAAGATGAAAAGGTTACATTTCATACAGTATCTTTCTCAATTGAAGGGCTAAATGAGTGGGTTGGGATTTCTGGCATTAGCGTCGCATATGGAGATGATTATAGAACGGCTACTATAAACTACACCCCACAAGATGAAATCATATATAACTTGATAAACGAATTTAAACTACACATATTTTTTGGTTACACCCTGCCGGGACTTCCCGCCACAACTGAAGCAAAAATAACTCACAAGACATATTTAAAATTATCATCTGAAAAAGCCAGAGAGCTCCCAGAGTTCATCTATGCTCTCCACCAAATAACATACTTACTCTGCTTTGCCGTTGATGCAACGGTCGCCATTAGCGATGTATCGGCTACATCAAACGAAATAGTGATGCAAATTACAGAGAATAAAAGCAGGCCTGTAAATATAAAAATATTTTATCCAAGCCTGCCCTTCCCCAAAGAGCATCCCAAAATAGATTTCCACCGAATGCTATTCAGATTTGCACACATTCGCGAAAACGCTGAAGAAATATTTAATAACTGGCTGAATGCTTACTCTGTGATAAGCCCGGCTATTGGCTTATATTTTTCAGCAGTATCAGGTTCTCATAAATATTTAGATGGGAAGTTTTTGGCGCTGGCGCAAGGGTTAGAGACTTATCATAGGAGAACCTCATCAGAAACCCTGATGGATAGGTCTGAGTTCAGATCAATGATGGCCAAATTACTTTGGATGTGCCCAAAAGAGAATAGGCGCTGGCTAAGAGGGCGGCTTCGGTACGGTAATGAAATCAATCTTGGCCAGAGAATAAAAAAGATTATCGAGCCGTATAAATCTTATATTGGAAATGGTAAGCAGCGAAGCAAGATCATCAGGGGCGTTGTAAACACAAGAAACTATCTCACTCATTACAGTGAAGAGCTTAAGGATGAGTCTGTAAAAGGGGCCAACCTATGGGTACTGTGTCAAAAAATGGAAGCAATTTTTCAATTGCACTTACTTCAGCAGCTTGGTTTTACAGTTTCTGAAATACAAGAAATCCTTGCCAGCAACTATAAACTTCAACAGAAGTTCAGTGAAATCTAACTAGTGGTTCAAACCGTTCGCTACGCTCTCTGGGACGGGCTAAAGTCTGCCCCTTAACCAAACGTTATACGCAGAGGCTATCCCTAACATGGAAGTGACCGTGAAAATCTTCGAGAACCGGATGGTTCTAACTGCAAACGGAAATACCGTTGACGTTGCACCATCGAAGCCGTTCACCAGTACACGCCTGCTAGTTGGCACATTTATGCCAGCCGTCGAGTGCTTGAAAGAAGGCCTGGCAAAGGTAGGCGCAACGGGTTTCCTCAAAGGTAAACCCAAGCTCCTAGTCCTTCCTCAAGCCATGACCGAAGGAGGTCTATCCGAAATAGAGGAACGTTGCTTACTCGAAGTCGGCCTTTCTGCCGGGGCCGGAAAAGTCGAAATCCGTATAACTTAGAATGTATAAAAGTGGTTGAGGTCGTTCACCTCGCTCACTGGGGATAACTAATGCCAGCCCCTAAACCAAGGCCCATATTCCACAGAAAACAATAATGACCACTCAAACCAAGTCACTGCAACCTGGCAAAGCAATCACCAAGGTCATCATTGCAAATTGCATAATTATTATTACATTTATGCTTACCCCATATACTGAAATACTTGATGAAGTATCAGACTTTCTTCAATACAAAATATCAAGTATTTGTAGCGCCGGGCCATGGTTTACACCACGCCAGGCACTGTCAGTAACAGCCAGCATGACTTTCAGTATTCTGGTTTCTATTTTTTTTGCTTTTTTTGGTGCATTTAACAAAGAAGAAATGAAACGACAGAGAAATGGTATGAGTGTTATTTTTGTCTTAACATTAGCACTGGCATTCGCATTTTATATTGTTGTGTTTTACATACCTTGCGGCTTACACATTCACAACGAGGCAACCCAAGGAAAGGCCAGACTTGGCGAAGCCATCTTCTACTACGTCAGAACCAATAATTTTATTTTTACAATATTTGTATCATTTGTTTGCGGCTTCTTTTCCTACGGAGCTGCACTGGCATTAAAGTTAATCTCAAGCACAAAATGAAATTCAGTAAGTAGCATGTCAGGAATTTCGCTGCATTCCTGACTAGTGGTTCAAACCGTTCGCTACGCTCATTGGACCAGGTTAAAGCCCGCCCCATAACCAAACGTCAGGCAACAGGATGAGCATGTCGCTATTGATCCGGGAAGTTCCTGCTACAGACATCCCAATGGAACTCCTTCTGCTCGCGGACCCTTCGGAAACCAGAGTTCGTACGTACCTTTCGGTATCTAGGTGCTTCGTGGCTTCAAGCGGTGGCACTGTGGTTGGTGCATGCGTTGTCCAGCCACGCGGTACAGACGCACACGAGCTAATGGCTATTGCTGTGCACCCGGCCCATCAGCAATCCGGCTACGGCTTACGGCTCTTGAAATGGGTTATTGAATTCTTCCGCAATGCTGGCGCACGCCAACTAGAGGTGGGCACCGGCACGTTTGGGTATCAACTCGCCTTCTACCAGCGCCATGGCTTTCGGGTGACAAGCATCGACCATGACTTCTTCCTGAAGAATTATCCCGAACCCATCTTCGAGGACGGGATACAGATCTTTGACATGCTGCGTCTCACGTTGAGGTATTGAGGTGCTGTTGCTAAACCCGTCACTCAACCGGATTTGGCCAGCAACACCTCTGCACTTCCTCTCTCCCCGGCGCCTACACAGGACTTACATTCAGCGGCTTGCCTGATCAAGGCTTGCCGCTGCCGGATCAAGCCCGACAGCTTTGCCAATCCGGACTCAGGGCGCCAGCTTGCGCTTGAGTGCATTGGCCAACGGCTGTGGCAACTTGGGCATGGCGCGCAGCAGATACGGCAGGATCTTGCGCTTGGTGGCGTTGAGCGACTCGGGCACCACCGCTTCGATCAGGTGCGGGCCGGGATTGGCAAAGGCATATTCCATGGCCTTCACCAGTTCCTCAGAGGTGGTCACGCGCACCGAATGCACACCCATGCCCTGAGCGAGCTGGGCGAAGTTCAGCACCGGGCCGCGCAGGTCGAGTTGCGACTTGGCCTTGGGACCGGCCTCCTCCGCGCCGACCCGCTCCAGCTCGACATTGAGCACCGAATAGGACGCATTGTTAAAGATGATCGAGGTGACGTTGAGCTGCTCGCGCGCCATGGTCCACAGCGCCTGGATGGTGTACATCGAGGAGCCGTCGCCGATCAGCGCCAGCACCGGCCGGTCCGGGCAGGCAATGGCCGCGCCGGTGGCACTCGGCAAGCCCTGGCCGATGGCGCCACCGGTCAGGGTGATGAGGTCGTGGCGCGGTGCGCCGGCGGTCATCAGCGAGAGCATCAGCCCGGAGGTGATCGCCTCGTCGACCAGGATGGCGTTTTCCGGCAGCAGCTGGCCCACGGCCCGGCAGACTTTGGCCGCGCTCAGCTTGCCGCGCGGAAGACCGGGGCGCCGGGCCGGTTGCAACTGCGGCTGGGCCTTGTCTGCGCCGAGGGCGGCGGCGAGTTTTTCCAGACTGGCCGTGGTGTTCTGCTCGGGGGTAGCCAGGGTCTGCACGTTGCAGCCATCGGGCACCAGATAGCTCTGCTTGCCCGGGTAGGCGAAGAAGGACACCGGCGCCTTGGCGTCGACCAGGATCAGTTCTTCAATCTCGGCCAGCTGCACTCCGGCCATCTCGGCCATGTAGGCGACCCGCTCGACGGCCGGCAGGCCGGCACCACGCTGCATGCGGGTCGGGAAGACTTCGGCCAGCAGCTTGACGCCGCTGTGTGCGGCAATACGCGCGGCAGCCAGCAAGTCCGGCTCGCGCAGGGAGCGCCCGCCAAGCAGCAGCGCGGTCTTGCGACCCGAGCGCACCGCCGCGACAACCGCCGCCACCACGGCGTCATCCGCCACTGCCGGGTTGGGTGCGGGCGGCGGCGGGCAAGCCACGGCGCCCTCGCCCCAGGACACATCCGCCGGCAGGATCAGCGTGGCGACCTGCCCCGGGTAGCCGCGCGCAGCGACAATGGCATCCACCGTGTCGCGGCACAGTTCGGCGGTGCTGGCGGACGTACGCACGAAACCCGGCGAGACGTTGCGCGCCACGGTCTCGATGTCCGACTGCAACTGGGCGTCATATTGCGTGTGGTAGGTGGCGTGGTCGCCGACGATATTGACGATCGGCACCTTGCCCTTGCGCGCGTTGTGCAGGTTGGCCAGACCGTTGCCCAGGCCGCAGCCCAGGTGCAGCAACGTGGCAGCCGGCTTGTCCGCCATGCGCGCGTAACCATCGGCGGCACCGGTGGCCACGCCTTCAAACAGGGCGAGCACGGCGCGCATGCGCGGCTCGCTGTCGAGCGCCGCGACGAAGTGCATTTCGCTGGTCCCCGGGTTGGAGAAGCAGACTTCGATGCCGGCATCGGCGAGGGTCTTCATCAGGGCTTGAGCGCCATTGGGCATGGGATTTTCCTTTTATAAAATCTGGACAGTAAGAATGGATCAGCCGGCGTTGAACGAACGCGCGGCGGCACGGGCGGTAAGAATGCAACCGGGCAGGAAGGTGCCCTCCAGCGAACGCTTGCCGCTGGCACCTCCGCCACCAAAACCGGCGGCCTCGCCCACGCAGTACAGGCCATCGACCGGCTGGCCGGTGGCATCCAGCACGCGGCTGTGCAGATCGGTCTGCAAACCGCCGAGACTCTTGCGGGTAATCAGTTGCATATGGATGGCAATGTATGGCCCGGCACCGGGCTTCTGCAGCGGCGCCGGCTTGCAGGTCCGCAGGCGGTCCGGCCCCCATTGGCGGGCGTGCAGGATGCGGCGCAGCTGGTCGTCATTGTGCAGGCGGGAGCCGCCGGCAAAGTTGGCGTCAAAGGCATCGGCAGTGGCTTGCAGCACACCGGGGGCGATGTCGTGCGAACAGGTCAGTGCATTCATTTTTGCCGCCAGTCCGGCCAGCGTGTCATCGACCAGAAAGTGCGGGCTTTCGCTCTGCATCTGCCGGATCAGGCGATGGTTGCCCAGCAGGGTTTCCTTGAGAAACGCAGGGAACTGCATGTCGCGGATGCGCTGGTTATGCTCGGCGCCGGAAATGGCGAATTCCTTGACCGCGATGCGCCAGTTCAACAGGTGCCAGGTCCAGGGTTTTTCCTGCTCGGCCACGCGCTGGCACAGCCAGTGGGTGTCAAAGCCGGTGACCAGCGGTTCCGGGCCGATGCGCCGGCCACGGTGATCAAGCCACAGCGCCGACTTGCACGGAATGATCGACAGGCCATGGCCGGCGAAGTGCGGATAGGGATGCGGGAAACCGGCAGCGTAGTTCCACATCTCGCCGGCATGGGTGATCTGCCCGTCCATTTCATCGGCCACCCAGTGATGCAGCTTGCCGTCGGCATGGGGATGGGCGCCGTTGAGCATGCTCGCGGGCATCGGTCGGTGCGCGGGCCAGTTGGCTCGTGTCTGTGCATGGCTGCCGTTGATGCCGCCCATGGCCAGCACCACCACCGGCGCTTGCAGGCGCACTTCGGCCGCAGTCTCTTCGCAAACGGCCAAGGCTCCATTAAGCTGCCCGGCCTGGTGCTCCAGCGCCGTGATGCGGTGCCGGTGCATCAGCTTCAACCGGCCGCCACTGTCGGCAGCGTGCAGGGCCGAGATCATCCGCCGCACCAGCTCGCGGGCGGTGCCCCAGACAATGTGATAGCGCGGCAGGCTGTTGCCGTCGCCCTGCATCCCGCGCTCGACCCAGTTCACCGCCGGCATGAACTTCACGCCTTCACCAAGCAGCCAGTCATACACCTGGGCGGCGGAATGTTCGGCGTAGTAACGCGCCCACTGCTGCGGATAGTGATCGTCCGCGGCCATTTCGCCAAAGCGCAGCCAGTCGCGCAGCGCCACTTCCGGAGTATCGGGAATCTTCATGCGCGCCTGCAGGGCGGTGCCCACCAGCGCCATGCCGCCGAAGGCCCACAGCGCCAGGCCGCCAAGCCGCTCAGGGCTGTCGCGATCCACCAGCGTCACGCGCTTGCCGGCACGCAGGGCTTCGAGCGCCGTGACTAATCCGGCCAGCCCGCCACCCACTACCAGCACATCCGATTGCACTGTTGTCGTTGCCAACCTGAGTCTCCTCACCCGCACTGCCTGCGCAGGAATCATGCGCATTGTCACAGGCAACAATAGCTGCATATCATCCACCTACACTTGACTTTACAGGCCACGCCAATTGACTTTACAGGCCACCGTCTCCATGAGCTGGGTCAACACCGTCCTCAGCGCCGCGCAGCGTCTGGGCGTCACCCAGGAGGCGTTGCTCGCCGCAGCGGGCATAGCCCCCGCCGAGCTGCGCGAGGAACGCTGGCCCATCGACCACATCACCCGGCTGTGGCGCGCTGCCGCAAAGCTTACCGGCGATCCGGGCTTCGGCCTCAAGGCTGGCGCACTGGTCGGCCCGGCCAGCTTCAACGTGGTCAGCTACCTGTTGCAGTCGGCACCGACGCTGCGCGAGTCGATCGCGGTAGTGCAGAAGTACCAGCGCCTGATCAGCGACGGCGGGCGCCTGCAGATGATCGCCGGAACCCAGTCGAGCTGGCTGGTCTATCACCCGCGCCAGGGGCTGCTGCCGTTCAGTCCGCAGCAGATCGAGGCGGTGCTGGCGGCCATGGTGGCCTTTGCCCGGTGGGTGTCGGGCAGTGCCTTGCAACCGCTGAAGGTGCAGTTCAGCCAGTCCCCGATCGGACCACCGGGCGGCTACCATGCCGTGTTCCGCTGTCCGGTCGAGTTCGATCAGGCGTTTAGCGGCGTGCTGCTGGACAACGCCTGGCTCGACGCACCCTTGCCCCAGGCCGATGCACAACTGGCGCGGGTCCATCAGCAGTATGCCGCTACCCGTCTGGCCGCACTCTCTCCGCCCGAGACCCTGGCACAGGACCTGCGCCGCTGGATCGACACCCAGCTGCATAGCCGGGTCCCCAGTCGTGCCAGTGCCGCCCAGGCCCTCGGGCTAAGCCCGCGCACCCTGGCGCGGCGCATGCAGAGTCAGCAGCTGGACTTCTCCAGCCTGCTCGACCAGGCCCGCCGTGACGCCGCCCTGCACACCGTCGCCAACACCCGGCAAGCCCTGACGGATATCGGCCAGAGCCTGGGCTTCGCCGAGCCCAGCACCTTCTGGCGCGCTTTCAAACGCTGGACCGGTCAGACCCCAGCACAGTGGCGCCTGCAGAACGCGGCTATTGCCACTTCGGCCAGTCTTGCCGCGCCAAACCATGACAGCGAAATCCGGGAAAGCGGCTTTGAGTAATGCAGCAAAGTCTGTAACGTCCGATTCCATCGAGCACTTCACAGCATCCAAACCACAACCGACACCTGACCATGACGACGATTCGAGAATTCAACCAAGCTGACTGGCCGCAGGTCTGGCAGATCCTCGAGCCGGTATTTCGCGCCGGGGATACCTACAGCTTCCCGCCCGACATCAGCGAACAGGAGGCCTTCAGGGCCTGGGTCGAACTGCCGGCTGCCACCTTCGTCGCCGCAGATGAACAGGGGCAACTGCTCGGCAGTTACTACCTGAAAGCCAACCAGCCCGGCCAGGGCGCCCATGTGTGCAACTGCGGCTATGTGGTTGGCGCGGCGGCACGCGGCAAGGGCATCGCGTCGGCCATGTGCGAGCACTCGCAACAGGAAGCCATCCGCATGGGTTTCCGTGCCATGCAATATAACCTGGTGGTATCCACCAATAGCGGCGCCGTACGGCTCTGGCAAAAACACGGCTTTGCTATAGTCGGGACACTGCCGCAGGCCTTTTTGCATCCCTCTGCCGGCTATGTAGATGCCTTTGTCATGTACAAAAGTCTGGCGGTTCGCCCATCTGCAAACAGCACCGAGGATCAACCATGACTTCCGTCCGCCTACTGCTACTCACTGCCTTGCTGGCCAGCAGCGCATCTGCCGCCACCTTCGAGGCGGATAAACAGGCCACGCTGCAACGTCAGGCCGAACTCGACCAGGCCTGCGAGGCCGCACGCACAGCCAAGCTCGAGCCACTGCGCCAACAGCTATTCAACGAGTGCATGAGTTCGAAAAAAACCGCCAATAGCGAGCAGGACTGCAAGCGCCAATCGGCTGAATACAACGGTAACCGCTCCGGAGCCGCACCGATGTTTTACGACCTGCCCGCCTGCGTCACCGCCTTTGAGTTCAAGAAGGCCAATCCGGTCAACCAGTAATCCTGCAGCTGCTGAAGCAGGCAGGTGCTGACAGCAATTGTCCTTGCCTGCTTCACGCTACTCCGGCAGGTAATCAGCGCCAGCCTGTGCCAGAATTCGCGCCCTTAATTCAACCCGGGAGCTGAGCGCGTGACCTCCTACGACGTGATCATCATCGGCGGCGGCGCCTCCGGCCTGATGTGCGCCCTGCAGGCCGGGCAGCGCGGCCGGCGGGTACTGGTGCTGGACCGCAGCAACAAGGTCGGCAAGAAGATCCTCATGTCCGGCGGCGGTCGCTGCAACTTCATGAATCTGGACGTGACGCCGGACAACTTCCTTTCGGACAACCCGCACTTCAGCATTTCCGCGCTCAAGCGCTACACCCAGTGGGATTTTCTCGCGCTGGTGGACAAGCACGGCATTGCCTGGCACGAACGCAAGCATGGGCAGCTGTTCTGCAACGAGTCGGCGAAAGACATCCTCAACATGCTGCTGGCTGAATGCGCCGATGCCGGCGTGGAGATTCGCACCAGCTGCGAGATCACCGGCGTCAAGGCAACGGCCGATAGTGGCCAGCGCTTTCTGATCGACAGCAGTCTGGGGAAATTCACTGGCGAGTCGCTGGTGGTGGCTACCGGCGGGCTGTCGATTCCGACCATGGGCGCCAGCGGTTTCGGTTACGACCTGGCCCGGCAGTTTGGCCACAGCGTGCTGCCGACCCGTGCCGGACTGGTGCCGTTCATGTTCAGTGACGGCTTCAAGGCGATATCAGAGCGGCTGTCCGGACTGGCTCATGAAGTGCTGATGGATAACCCGCGTGCCAGCTTCAGGGAAAACATCCTCTTCACCCATCGCGGTCTGTCCGGCCCTGCGGTGCTGCAGCTGTCCAATTACTGGCTGCCCGGCGAGCCGGTGACGGTGAACCTGTTTCCCGACGAGGACATGCAACACGGCTTGCTCGCACGCAAGAAAAGTCATCCGCGTTCACTGCTGCGCACCCTGCTGGCCGAACAGCTGGCGCGCAGTCTGGTCGATGAATTGCAGGCGCTGTTGTGGCCGGCCTATGCGGAAACACCGCTGGCCGAAATACCCGATGCGCAGTTGCTGCAGATTGCCGACGGGCTGCATGGCTGGGTGCTGCGCCCGTCAAGCACCGAGGGCTATCGTACTGCCGAGGTCACCCTGGGCGGCGTCAGTTGCGACGAGGTCTCGTCGAAAACCATGGAAAGCAAACGCCAGCCGGGGCTGTACTTCATCGGCGAAGTGCTGGATGTCACCGGGCATCTGGGCGGCTTCAACTTCCAGTGGGCCTGGTCATCGGGGCACGCGGCCGGACTGGTGGTCTGAGGGGCATGCTGCGCCAGCTGAATCGCATTGGAGAAACCCGGCCATGTTGAAAAATCTGCTGCTTCTGGCGTTGTTCTTTGCCTTGCCGGCTATGGCCGAAGACCAGACGCTTGCCGCGCTGCTGGCGCGCCAGCAGGTGCAGGGCAGCATGGTTATCGCTTCGCTGAAATCGGGCCAGACCTTCGTGCATGACGATGTCCGCGCCGGGCAGCGCTTCAGCGCGGCATCCACCTTCAAGATCCTCAACACGCTGATCGCCCTGCAGGAAGGCGTGGTTGCCGGCAAGGACAGTCCCTTCAAGTGGGATGGTCAGGTCCGTTCAGTGGCCAACTGGAATCAGGACCAGACGCTGGAAAGCGCCTTCCAGCGCTCCTGTGTCTGGTGTTACCAGCAACTGGCGGCGAAAGTCGGTGCGCAGAAGTACCGCGAGTATCTGCACGACATCGGTTTCGGCCAATTACAGGAACCGTTCAACACCACCACCTTCTGGCTGGACGGCTCCCTGCAAGTCAGTGCCAGGGAACAGGTGGCATTTCTCGGGCAACTTTACCAGCGCCGCCTGCCCTTCAGCCCGGCGGCCTATGACACCTTGCAGGCGATCATGCTGGTTGAGAAAACGGCCGACTACGCCCTGTATGCCAAGACCGGACTGGCCGCAGATTCGACAGCGAAAATCGGCTGGTATGTCGGCTACGTAGTCACGAGCGACGATGTCTGGCTGTTTGCCACCAATCTGGACATCCATACCGACAGCCAGCTGCCGCTGCGGCTGTCGCTGACCCGCGCTGCCCTGCAGGCCAAGGGTGTGCTGCCATAAAGGCGCAGGGCCTGTGCTGTGCAGGTCAGGACCGCCCACAAAAAACACGCGGCATAAAAAAAGGGTCATCCGTAGATGACCCTTGAACCGGAAAACCCGGATTTGAAAATGGCGTCCCCTAGGGGACTCGAACCCCTGTTACCGCCGTGAAAGGGCGGTGTCCTAGGCCACTAGACGAAGGGGACAAAACCTTCGAAAAACAAGGCCAGCTTTGCAGCTGGCCTGTTAGTGTTTGGTGGAGATAAACGGGATCGAACCGTTGACCTCTTGCATGCCATGCAAGCGCTCTCCCAGCTGAGCTATACCCCCGGATTTAATGTCTCCCGACCCGCATCACTATAGCACTGCGGTTTGCAACTGGCGTCCCCTAGGGGACTCGAACCCCTGTTACCGCCGTGAAAGGGCGGTGTCCTAGGCCACTAGACGAAGGGGACATAAACCTTCGTGCAATTCGCCTACCGCTTATATTGCGAATTGCTGGAAATTTGGTGGAGCTAAACGGGATCGAACCGTTGACCTCTTGCATGCCATGCAAGCGCTCTCCCAGCTGAGCTATAGCCCCGTCACTAAGACGGGGCGCATATTATTAGCCACCCCTGTGCCTGTCAACCTGATTTTCGCCACCTGCAGCCTTTCTTTCTGCAGCCAGAACAACTACTTAACCGGTGCTCAGGCGATGGCTGCGAGCAGCTTTTCCCACTCCTTGGTTTCCTTCTTGGACACGCCACCCAGCAGCTCTATGGCCTGACGCAGACGGAAGCGGGTCAGGTCCGGGCCAAGGATTTCCATGGCATCCAGTACCGATACCGAATTGGCATGCCCGGTTATGGCGGCGAACATCAACGGCATGGCATCGCGCAGCTTGAGCTCAAGATGCTCGACCACCGCCTGGATGCAGCCGGTAATCCGCTCCTTGTCCCACTGCCGCAGCGCTTCGAGCTTCCACAGAATCAGCTGCATGACCTGCCGCACCTGCTCGGCGGACAGTTTCTTGTGCGCGAACAGGCTGGCATCCGGCGATACGCCGCCCATGAAGAACATGCCGGCCAACGGCGCGATCTGGCTGAAGGTTTCCACCCGCCCCTGCACATGCGGCGCTATCTGCATCAGGTACTGCGGGTTGAACGCCCACTTCTGCACCTCGGCAGCAAAACGTTCCACCGGCAACTCGCGCAGCCACTGGCCGTTGAGCCAGGAAAGTTTTTCCAGATCGAAGATCGGCCCGCCGAGGGAAACCCGCGACAGGTCGAAGTGCTCGATCATCTCGGCCAGGGAGAACTTCTCGCGCTCATCCGGCATAGACCAGCCCATGCGCCCCAGATAGTTGAGCATGGCTTCGGGCAGATAGCCCATGCGCTCGTAAAAGGTCACCGAGGTCGGGTTCTTGCGCTTGGACAGCTTGCTCTTGTCCGGATTGCGCAGCAGCGGCATGTAGCACAGCGCCGGTTGCTCCCAGCCGAAGTATTCGTACAGCTTGATCAGCTTGGGTGCTGACGGTAGCCATTCTTCGCCGCGCAGCACATGGGTGATGCCCATCAGGTGATCGTCGACCACGTTGGCGAGGAAGTAAGTGGGCAGGCCATCGGCTTTCATCAGCACCTGCATGTCCATGCGATCCCAGGGAATCTCGACGTTGCCGCGCAACATGTCCGGCACCGTGCAGATGCCTGTGTCCGGCACCTTCATGCGCACCACATGGGACTCGCCAGCGGCTACCCGCTGCTGAGCCTGAGCCGGATCCAGCTGCATGCAGTGGCCGTCGTAGCGCGGAGTTTCCTTGTTGGCCATCTGCTGCGCGCGCACTGCATCGAGGCGCTCGGCCGAGCAGAAACACGGGAAGGCATGGCCCTTGTCGACCAGTTCCGCCGAGTATTTTTTGTAGATGTCGCCGCGCTCGCTCTGCCGGTACGGCCCGTGTGGCCCGCCGACATCCGGACCCTCGTCCCACTCGATGCCCAGCCAGCGCAGGGCATCGTAAATCTGCTGCTCGGACTCGCGGGTCGAACGCAGCTGATCGGTATCCTCGATGCGCAGGATGAACTGGCCACCGTGCTGGCGGGCAAAACACAGGTTGAACAGCGCGATATAGGCAGTGCCTACATGGGGGTCACCGGTAGGTGACGGGGCAATACGCGTACGAACGGTAGTCATCGGGAATCTCGAAACGAAGGGAGCCGGCAAGGGGGCGAATGGTAGCAGGCCGCCTACTCAGGGCTCCAGCAGATCACGGCCGGTGGAAGGCAAACGCTGGATGACGAAATCCAGAAAGGCCCGGACTTTCATGGCCTGAAAGCGTCGCGACGGATATACCGCGTAGATTTCTCCGGCAGGCAAAACTGCTTCGGGCAACAACTCCACCAGCTGTCCACTCTCCACCGACTCACGGCAGATCATGCTCGGCAATCCGGCAATACCCGCTCCGGCAATCGCCGCTTCACGGGCAAAGGTGATGTTGTTGCACGACAGGCAGCGATTGCACAGGCGCTGCTCGCCGACCACCGGCCAGTACCGCGGATTATCCTGGGGTAGCAGAATAGCCCTGTGCCCGACCAGATCGGCGGTAGTCGCGGGTTGTCCATGGCGGTCCAGATAGTCCGGACTGGCATAAAAGCGCCGCGGACTTTCGAACAGCTTGCGTGCAATCAGCGTGGAGTCCTGGGGCTGGCCGACCGTGATGGCGATGTCCACGCCCTCCTCGACCGGGTCGACGCTGCGCGAAGTGATTTCCACCTCGGCGCTGATCTGCGGAAACTCGCGCAGGAACGCACCGACGGCCTGACCGAGAAACAACTGCCCGAATTCGATCGGCGCGGTAATCCGCAGCAAACCGGAAGGCGCCTGCTGCAATTGCATCACCGCCTGCTCGGCTTCGGCAAAGTCGAGCATGATCTGCCGGCAGCGCTCGTAATAGGCCTGACCAACCTCGGTCAGGCGCAATTTGCGCGTGGTGCGATTGAGCAGACGGACGCCCAGCCGCTCCTCCAGCAAGGCAATTCGCCGACTGACCGTGGACTTCTGCATGCCCAGACTATTGGCCGCCTGGGTAAAACTGTGCAGCTCGACCACACGGGTAAAGACCTGTGCATCATCCAGACTCATGATTGTTCCTCATAGGCAACAAAGCATGTGAATTCTAGCCTCTATATCCTTCAGGGGAACACTGTTAAATTGCCCGATTACATTGTCATGACTCCGAGCACCCCATGCCTGCCCAACTGAAAAATCGCATGCTCAAATTTGTGTTACTGCTTGGTCTGGTTGCTGCGGGTTTCTTCATCCACTGGCTTTTGATCGGTCGCTTCCATGAATCCACCGACAATGCCTACGTGCAGGCTGAAATCACGCGGATCTCCAGCCAGCTTGGCGCACGGGTCGCCGAAGTTCTGGTGGAAGACAATCAGCAGGTAGCACAAGGCGACCCGCTGGTTCGCCTGGAAAATGATGATTTTAAACTGGCGCTGGACCGCGCCAAAGCGGCACTGGCCACCCGCGAGGCGGAACTCAGTCAGGCCCGCAGCAAACTCAAGCAGCAGTCCAGCCTGATCGCCGCAAGCAAGGCCGATGTCAGCGCCACCCAGGCCACCCTGGGCCGCACGCAGATGGATCTGAACCGGGCACAAGCCTTGCGCAAGCCCGGGTATGTCTCCGAGGAACGGGTAACCACCCTCGCCGCCGACAGCCGTGTGGCCAGCTCGCGGGTCTCCAAGGCCGAAGCCGACCTGCAGGCGCAACGTCTGCAGGTGGATACCCTGCAGGCTGAAATCAAGCGCCTCGAGGCCCAGGTCGATACGGCCAAAACCGATATCGCCCAGGCTGAACTCAATCTGAGCCGTACGGAAATCCGCGCACCGGTCAGCGGCATGGTTGGCCAGCGGACTGTCCGTGCCGGGCAGATCGTGCAGCCCGGCGCCTTCCTGCTGGCAGTGGTGCCGGAAGACAGCATCTGGGTGCAGGCCAATTTCAAGGAAACCCAGATCGGCCGCATGCAACCCGGGCTGAAGGCCGAACTGAAGTTCGACAGCTTTCCCGACACACCGGTTGAAGGCACAGTGCAAAGCCTGTTTGCGGCTTCCGGGGCGCAATTCAGTCTGTTGCCACCAGACAATGCCACCGGCAACTTCACCAAGGTGGTGCAACGTATTCCCGTCAAGCTGACCCTGGCTGCCGACAACCCGCTGCAGGGCAAAATCCGCCCCGGCATGTCGGTCGAGGTCTCGGTAGACCTCAGGACAGAGTGACATGTCCGAAAAGGGGATGTTCCAGGCCACCGAGGATCCGACCCCGCGTGACTGGATAGCGCTTTACTGCGCCATGCTCGGCGCCTTCATGGCAATGCTGGACATCCAGATCACCAATGCCTCACTGAAGGAAATCCAGGGTGCCCTGTCCGCCACCCTTGAAGAAGGCTCGTGGATTTCCACCTCCTATCTGGTGGCCGAAATCATCATGATTCCGCTCACCGGCTGGCTGATCAATCTGCTCGGTCTGCGCCGTCTGGCACTGTGGGTCACCAGCGGCTTCCTGATTTCCTCGCTGCTCTGCTCCATGGCCTGGAGCCTGAACAGCATGATCGTGTTTCGCGCCATGCAGGGTTTCACCGGCGGCGCACTGATCCCCATGGCCTTCACCCTGTCGATCCTCAAAGTGCCGGCGCACATGCGTTCGAAAACCATGGCCATGTTCGCCCTGACCGCCACCTTCGCGCCCGCCATCGGCCCGACCCTGGGCGGCTGGCTGACGGAAAACTGGGGCTGGGAATACATCTTCTATATCAATATTCCGCCGGGCCTGATCATGCTCGCCGGCCTGATGTACAGCATCGACAAGGTGCCGCCGACCTGGAGTCTGCTCAAGCAGACCGACTATGCCGGGATTGTCTGTCTGGCCATCGGCCTGGGTTGCCTGCAGGTGTTTCTGGAAGAGGGTTATCGCAAGGACTGGCTGGAATCGGACTTCATCATCATCCTGGGCGTGATCTCCTTCATCAGCCTGGGCACCTTTGTGATTCGGCAGTTTTCGCTGGAGCATCCGCTGATCAACCTGCGCATCCTCGGCGATCGCAACTTCGGCCTGGGCAGCATCATCAGCTTCATGACCGGCATCGCCATCTATGGCACGGTGTTCCTGGTGCCGATCTACCTGTCGCAGATACACAACTACAACCCGATCGAGATCGGCAGCGTGATGATGTGGACCGGCCTGCCCCAGTTGCTGGTTATTCCGCTGATCCCGACCATAGTGAAATACGTGGCACCGCGGGTGATGTGCGCCTTTGGCCTGGGTCTAATTGCCCTTTCCTGTGTGGCCAATTCCTTCCTCAGTCCGGACTTTGCCGGCGAACAGCTAACCCATACGCTGGTCATCCGCTCCATCGGCCAGCCCTTCGTGATGGTTACCAGCTCGCTGATTGCCATGTGCTATCTGTTGCCCAGGGACGCCTCGTCGGCCTCCGGGCTGTACAACCTGCTGCGTAATCTGGGTGGCGCGATCGGCATCGCCCTGCTCACCACCCTGCTGGATAATCGCAGCAAGACCTATTTCGACTATCTGCGCGAAGCGATAGTACCGAGCAACCCCCAGGTCGCCGAGCGGCTGGCCCTGCTCACCGACAAGCTCGGCAACCAGAACGCGGCGCTCGGCAAGCTCAGTGAAACTGTCCACCAGCAGGCACAGATCATGGCCTACAACGATGCCTTCATGGCGGTAGGCATTGCCCTGTTCATTGCGCTGCTGGCGGCGCTACTGACCAAGCCGCTTCCGGCTGGCGCCACTGCCGCACCTGGACACTGAAGCCGGCCATACCGAGCCTGTGCGCAGGCTCTGGCTGGACGATACGGCAATGATGCAAACTGGACTCCGGTGACCGCTGGCTCGCGATTACTTCGTGCTGCTAGCGGACTGAACCGGGGAGGTTTGCCATGAGTGTTTTGCTGATCTACGGTGCCAACGGCTACACCGGTCGACAGATAGCTGCCGCTGCCCTTGCACGCGGGCTGCAGCCCATCGTTGCCGGGCGGAATCCTGCCCAGATTGCGGCCATAGGCCGGCAACTGGATCTGCCGCAGCGCAGCTTCGATCTGCATGATCCGCAGGCAGTCAGGCAAGGCCTGGCGGGTGTGAGCGTGGTGCTGCATTGCGCCGGACCCTTCTCGGCCACCGCGCAGCCGATGCTCGATGGCTGTATTGCCGCAGGCGCACACTACCTGGACATCACCGGCGAGTATCAGGTGATGGACGCTATCGCCGCACGCAATGCCGAACTGCAACAAGCCGGCATCATGGCCATGTCGGGTACCGGGATGGATGTGGTGCCCAGCGATTGCCTCGCCGCACACATGCAGCGACGGCTGCCCGATGCCACCAGTCTGGAGCTTTATATCCGCGCACTGGAACGACTCTCCCCCGGTACCGCCAGCACCTTTGTCGAGAACATGGGCCTGCCCAATCTGGTACGCGAGAACGGCGTACTGGTCGAACGACCCGCCGGCGCCGACCGTCGGCTGGTGGACTTCCAGGGCAAGCGCGTCAAGCTCGTCGGTCTGCCCTGGGGCGACATTTCCTCGGCCTGGCACACCACCGGCATTCCCGACATTGCGGTATACATGAGCCTGATGCCCGGTGCGGCACCGATGATGCGGCTGGGTGGTTTTTTCCCGGGCATGTTGCAACGCCCCGGGGTGCAGAGGTTCTTCATGGCGCAGGCGCGGCGCTGGATCAGCGGGCCCAGTGCGGCCTATCAGAGCGGCCAGACCGCCGAGTTCATTGCCGTTGCCAGCAATGCCCGGGGCCAGCAATGCCGCACTTACCTGCAGGTCAAGGAAGGCTATGCCTTCACCGTCGACTCGGCTGTTGAAATTGCCATGCGTGTGCTGGCTGGCAAACTGCAGCCAGGCTTCCGGACACCGGGGGGTCTTTTTGGCCCGGACTTCGTGCTGGAGCTTCAGGGATCGCGGCGCATTGATCTGGATTGAACGCCTGCAGCAGTGAGAAATCCGGCCAGCGAGCCAGCAACTGCGCAGGGTCGGCCGTTCCCATCGAGTAGCGATCCATAACAAAAATTCGCGCCCTTGCTGAAATACGCCGGGGCGGATTTTGCCGACAATGATCTTTGCTACGCTTACTAAGCCTTCGGGAAGAGCTCATTCGCATGAGCAAAATCATGCTTGCGCCGGGCCCATTACCGGCTAACACCAGGGTCTGCATCGCCAGCGCTGCCGAGGGCTGCACAGGCGACCAGGAGTAGCCGGCATTTAAACCAATATCTTATGCAAGGGGCGCCATGCCACCCCCTTTTACCCACTCGAACCGTTGTGGAGAAATGATGAAAACACTGACCAATCCCATTGGCCGCTGGCTGTTGTCCGGCTTGTTCATGGCCGCATCGCTGGCTGTTCAGGCGCAGACCGAAAGCGCTCCCGGCCCCGAAGCTGCGCGCATTCAGGCCACTGCCGAAGATGCCTACATCTACGGGCTGCCGCTGGTATCAACCTACGCGGTGCTGTATGCCTTCAGCGTCGACTCGGCATCGCCGCAGTTCAAGGCGCCCATCAATCAGCTGGGCTGCATGGCCAAGCCGGCGACTCCGGCAGACAAGGCCATACCCTTCGTCAACAATGACACCCTGTACTGCAACGCCTGGCTGGATCTGCGTGCCGAACCCATGGTGATCTCGGTGCCCGCGGTCGAGAAATCCCGTTATCACTCGGTGATGCTGACCGATCTGAGCTCGGTGAATTTCGGCCTGATCGGTACCAATACCACCGGCAATGCAGCAGGCGACTTTCTGGTGGTCGGGCCGGATTGGCAGGGCGAGACGCCTGCGGGCATAAAAGGCGTGTATCGCGCTACCAGCCTGTTCAGCAACGCCCTGTTCCGTACCCAGCTGAAAAATCTGCAGGACATTGATGGCGTGCGGGCCGTGCAAGCCGGCTACCACGTGCGCAGCCTGTCGAATTATCTGGGCACGGCAACCCCGCCTGCCGCAGCGCAAATCAACTTCCCCAAGATCGATCGCGAACTGGCCAAGAGCAACTTTTTTGGCTACCTGAATTTTGTCCTGGGCCTGGTTCCGGTGCGTCCGGAAGACCGCGAACTGCGTGAACGCATCGCCAGCATCGGTCTGGGCTCGGGCAACTTCGACACGTTCAAGACCCTCGCGGCCAAATACCGTCCGCAGCTGATGGCCGGCGTGCAGGCCGGTGATGCGAAAATCAATGCGCTGATTGCCAACGCCGGCCCCCGCGTCAATGGCTGGAACTGGAACTTCTCGCTCGACAGCGACCGTAACAACTACACCGGCGACTACCTCAAGCGCGCCGCACTGGCACGCGCTGCGCCTTTCGGCCTGAACGCCGATGAAGCGCGTTATCCGATCAGCAGCACGCTGGCCAATGGCGAGCCCCTGGATGCCAGCAAGCACAATTACAGCCTGACCTTCAAAGCCGGCGAGCTGCCACCGGTTGAGCAATTCTGGTCACTGACCATGTATGACGCCGCCAGCCGCAGCTTCGTCGAGAACCCGCTGCAGCGCTACAACATCAACTCCGGCAGCTTGCCGCAGATGCAGAAGAATGCCGACGGCTCGCTGACCATCTATCTGCAAAAGGATGCTCCCGCTGCCGACAAGCAGGCCAACTGGCTACCGGCGCCCGATGCTCCGTTCAGCGTGATACTGCGCCTGTACGGCATCGGCGAAACACTGAAAAACAATGCCTGGGTGATCCCGCCGGTGATGCTCGCCGACTAGTTCACCTGACCGGGCCAGGCATGCACTGCCTGGCCGGACGACTGGATTTCCAGCAGCCAACCCAACCTGAACAGCCACACCATTCAGAGGTTAACCACGGAGAAACACCAATGAGATCGACAACAATGAAAAAAACCCTGATGTATTTTTCAGCCAGTCTGGTTTGCACAGCCCTTGCTGCGCCCCTGGCCTACGCACAGACAGCACCGGCTTATGCCAACTCGCCGGGCTGCGCGATGGGCCAGCAGGACAAGAACTCGATGGTCATGATGAATCACACCAACCTGCGCAACGTGAGCTGGGGAGAGGTGATTCTGTGGTGCGGCAATGGCGATACCTACAACACCATGGGCCTCAATGAGCCGAAGGATTCGATGCCTCTGGCGCTCTATCAGGGTCTGGACAAAGCCAAACTGGCCAAACAGCTGGATGTTCCGTCTGTCAGCCTGAATCCGGATAGCGGCCGGCGCTTCTGGACCTGCGACGAATTTGAAATCGAGACATCACCCACCGTCCGCGAATTCAATGGCCTGAAGACCCGCTACGTGGGCTTCCTGCCAGCCAAGGCAGACGGCAGCCCACAGGATCTGTCACCTGCGGCCATCCCCAAGTACATGTACAAGCCGCTGGAATTCAAGCGCTCGTCTGTCCTGGTGTTCAAGAAAGACCGTCCGGTGTTTCTGCTGACCGACCCGCAGGGTATCTCCTGGGTCATCAAGACCTACCAGACCGGCGTGGATCCGACCCTGAACTTTGAAGCCTTGTCGACCATCGACAAGCGCTACAAGCATTTGCCCGAGGGCTGGAAGTTCCGCACCCTAACTCTCGACAAGGATCTGGTGCTCACCGCCAAGGGCTCCCAGCGCATCATGTGGGACGAGTTCGGCGGATCCTGGGATGCACTTGATCCGGGTACAGTCAATTACGTGCCCTGATCAGCAGCACCGGCAGCCGTTGCGCATGGCAGCAAGCGCGCGGCCTGCCCTGCTCTGATCCCTGCCAATCCGCCCAAATAAATATCGCGCCAATGGCGCGATATTTATTTGGGGGCCGTAGCGGAGCTGACTGGCCAGCGGCCCGGACCGCATATTTTCGCAATCCGCAAGCCGCTTGCTCGGCAAAGAAGACTTACTTGCTGAGGATGTGGATAGCCAGCGCGGCCTCCTCCACGCCCTGCATGCCGCCGCCATTTTCCTGAATGGCGTGACGGGCGCCCTCCACCTGACGGCGACCGGCCTCACCGCGCAACTGGGTGACCAGCTCATACAGCTGGCCAATACCTGTGGCGCCCAGCGGATGCCCCTTGGATTCCAGACCACCAGAAGGGTTGATCGGCAAACGACCGCCAATGGTGAACTCGCCACGCTCGGCCGCCGGGCCGCCTTCACCGAATTTCACAAAGCCGAGATTTTCAGCCTGGATGATTTCGCCCATGGCCGAGGCATCGTGCACCTCCGCCACATGCATATCCTCGGGACCCAGACCGGCAATCTCGTAAGCCTGCTTGGCCGCCAGATGACCAATGTGCAGTTCCGGCCGCTCCAGCGGACGGCTGGTGAAACTGCGCACCACGCTGGCCGAGACTTTGATACAGCGCTGCTTGTCAGCACCAATGCGCTTGAGCCCTGCCTCGGTGCACACAATCGCCGCCGCTGCGCCATCGGACAAGGGCGCGCACATCGGCAAAGTCAGCGGGTAGGTGATGGGCGGCGCAGCCAGCACTTCCTCAATGGTGAACGGCTGACGGAATTGCGAGTACGGGTTGTGTACCGAGTGAGTGTGGTTCTTCGCGCAGACCGCCGCGATTTGCCGCTGGGTGGTGCCGTAGGTCTTCATGTGATAGCGGCACATGGCGGCATAGATCGACATGAACTTGCTGTAAGGGCGCGAGGACTCAGAGCCCGGCGGCGGCACGACGCCATCGCCCATTTTGATCAGCACCTCATAGTTTTCCTCAGCACGCGAGACGTCCCAGCCGGCATCGAAGACCGCAAAGGCCTTGGCCTTGTCGGGGATATTCATCTTCTCGGCACCGATGGCCAGCGCCACATCGGTGGCACCGG
The DNA here is from genome assembly GCF_900105995.1 of Pseudomonas pohangensis. Taxonomy (NCBI): domain Bacteria; kingdom Pseudomonadati; phylum Pseudomonadota; class Gammaproteobacteria; order Pseudomonadales; family Pseudomonadaceae; genus Pseudomonas; species Pseudomonas pohangensis. The sequence continues at coordinate 2,226,719 of NZ_LT629785.1, forward strand.
CCCTGAGGCTTTGCAGTGCCAGATGAAAGGCACTGCTGCCCGAGGCGCAGGCATTCTCGACATTGAATACCGGGATGCCTTCAATGCCGATCTTGCTGAACACCACCTGGCCGGGAATACCCAGCTGGCCCTGCAGTGCGCCATTGGTCATGCTGCCGTAGTAGGCCGCGCCGATATCACTGATCTTGCAGCCGGCATCCTTGATGGCCCCCTGCAGGGCTTCGCCTGCAAGGTCGTGAAGACTGCGTTCGAGATGGCGACCGAATACGGTCATGGCGATGCCGGCGATATACAGAGTGCTCATGGCGATTCCTCAGTAGGGAGTGGCGGCAGGACAGCAGGCTTCAACGGGAAGCCGGGACAAGTCCCGCAGCAGCATTTTCATCATCATTGTTCGGATTTCAGCCTTCCGGCAGTTGCACGCAGGCGAACCTGGAAGTGCCCTTGTGCCCGGCCGGCAACGGCTAGTTGTCAAACGGCCCGAGATTGTTGCGGTAGAGCCAACCAACGGTCTTGTAGAAAGTATTCGGGGCAATGCGCTTGAAGGCCCAGGCGGCGCGATACAGCGGCATCGGCAACGAATACAGGGTGCCGCGCTCCATGTCCCTGATCGCATAGGCCGCGACAGATTCCGAAGTATGCTTGCCCTCGTCCATGTCCTTCTGGATGGTGCGCGCGACGCTGCTGCGGGCGGTCACGTCCTGACCATCCCTGGCGGCATTGACGAACAGGCTGGAGCGGAAGCCGGCCGGACACAATACGGTGACCCCGATATTGGCCCCGGACAATTCGGCACTCATGGTTTCCGACAGCGAAACCACGCCCGCCTTGCTGACGCTGTAGTTGGCCATTTCAGGCATCGACAGCAGACCGGCAACCGACGAGACATTGAGGATGTAGCCGGATTTTGCGGCGATGAAGTCGGGCACGTAGGTGCGGCAACCATTGATCACCCCGTCGAGATTTATCGACAGCAGCTTTTCCCAGTCGGCATCGGTCATGTCGACCAACTTGTTCGAGTCGGCAACGCCGGCGTTGTTGCACAGGATGTCGATACCGCCCCAGGCCTTCTGCAGTTTTTCCCGGGCCGCATCCCACTGCAGCTTGTCGCGCACTTCCAGCGCCAGACCCAGGCCCTTGCCGCCGCGTTGATTGACGTTTTTAACCGTGCGCTTGACCGCCGCCGGATCGCGCCCGGAAATAGCCACGTTCCAGCCGCGCTCAGCCAGTGCATAAGCCAGCGCCTCACCGAAGCCGCTGGTGGCACCGGTGATCAGGATGCGCTTTTTCGGAAAGCGTTTTTCGAGTCTGTTCATGTTGGCATTCTCTGAATAACGTTACACGGCTCCGGCACATCAGCCCGAGGGTCGGCACGCATCGACGTGCAGAACCCCGGGTGCGGCACCAGGGCAACCGCGCTGACTAGAGCCTCACCCGGATCATCAGATCTTGCGGTCGGCCGCCTGCCAGTACCTGGCGCGCAGATCCTTCTTGAGCACCTTGCCCACCGGACTGCGCGGCAGTGCATCGATAAAGTCGATGGTCTTGGGCGCCTTGACCGAGCCGAGCTTTTCCTTGCACAGGGCAATCAGTTCTTCCGCGCTGACACTCTGCCCCTGGTTCAGCTCAACCACGGCCTTGACTGCCTCGCCCCACTTGTCATCGGGCACGCCGATCACCGCGCAGTCCTGCACCGCCGGATGGCTCCAGAGCACCTGCTCGACTTCACTGGGGTACACATTGAAACCGCCGGAAATGATCATGTCTTTCTTGCGGTCGGTGATGTGCAGGTAGCCTTCATCGTCGATGTGACCCACATCACCGGTATGCAGCCAGCCATCGATGATGGTTTCGGCGGTCTTTTCCGGGGCATTGTAGTAGCCCTTCATGACCAGATCGCCCTTGACGCAGATCTCACCGGTCTCGCCCCGGGGCAGGATTTCATTGGCGTCGTTCATCATCTCGACGCGGATCAGCGCATTGGGCTGCCCGACCGAGGACAGTCGTGAATCAGGCGCCAGCTGGCCATCGATAAAATGCTCGCCCGGTGGCAGGAAGGCAATCGCTGCCGGGCATTCGGTCTGGCCGTAACCACCCATCATCACCGGACCGAGTACTTCCAGCGCCAGCTTGAGCTTCTCCACCGACATCGGTGCAGCACCGTAGAACAGATATTTCAGCGAACTGAAATCGACCTTCTTGTTCAGATCCGGGATATCCAGCAGGCGGTAGATTACCGTCGGCGGCAGGAAGAACTCGGTAACCTTGTGCTGCATGATCGAACCGAGCATCAACTGCGGATCGGGTTTGCTCAGCACCACCACGGTACCGCCACGCGCCGTGCAGGGCAGCGAGAGCACACCGGCGGTATGCGTCATCGGCGCCGCGGCCATGTTCACCGGTTTCTGGTTGTTGAGATAGGGCGTGCCAATCATGAAATGGGCGACGAAGGTCTGCACGCTGCGGTGGGTGTTCATCACCCCCTTGGGCTTGCCGGTGGTGCCGCCGGTAGAACCAAGCCAGATCACATCGTCGGGATCGACGTTGACCCGCGGATCCGTGCTGGGCTGAACGCCTGCCCACGAAGCCAGCGAGGGCGCATCCGGCAGATCGTCGTCAATGCAGATCCAGCGCTTGATCTTCGGCAGTTGCGGACGCAAGGCGGCAATCGCGTCGGCGTAGTACTTCTGGAAGAACATGATCTCGCAGTCGCACATATCGAGAATGTACAGATTCTCTTCCGGCGCATTGCGCGCGCCGACCGGAATCCAGGTCATGTTGGCGCGCCACAGGCCGAGCGTGCACAGCCAGGCGGTGATGTCGTTGTTGGACCAGACGGCACCCTTGGTGCCGGCCGGATAACCGGCGGCGAGGATGGCGTTGGCTATGCGGCAGGACATTTCGCCAGCTTCCTGAAACGTGACCCGGGTGTCGTCCTGAATGTAGGCGACGCCCTGGGGATTGATGCGCCAGCCGCGGTCGAAATAATCAATGATCGCCATTTAAGTCTCCTTGAAATTTCTGATCAAAGTTGTGTGACTGTGGCCCGTGCCAGACCGCGCTGCTCGAGGAAGCCGAGCAGATAACGATGATCGAAGGCTTTGCAGGCCGAAGTGAAGCCCACCGTCTTGTGCTCACCGTCGAGCAACTTCATCACCGCAGCAACCTGCAGCGCGCCGGTGGCGATGTATGGCGTAAGACCATGCACGGTGGCGCGTACGGCATTCAGCTGGCCGCGGGCAATGGCGAAATCGACAGTGCGGGTAGTTGTGGTGCGCTCACGGGGCGGCATGCTCGGGGTGGTGGAATCGACCACGCCCTTGAGAATGGCATCCTGTTGCTCGCCGGGAAGATCCTTGTATTCGGCATCCCATTTCTGGAAGAAACCATGGGCCAGTCTCATCACTTCGTTGTCATAGAAGCCAACGCTGGAGATGCAGCTGCGTACCCGTGAGTCGTTCTGGTAGAACACCGGAATCGAGGTACCGCTCCAGGGCAGGGAGAACACCGGCTGCATGAAGCTGGGGTCGGTCACGTTGAAACAGGCGGTAACCGGGTGCTCTACCAGCTGGTTTTCCCACAGGTATTTCTGCTTCACCCGTGCCATGCCGAAAATCGAGGCTGTGGAGCCCACGGTGACACCGGCCGCGCCGCCGCGGGTACCGCGGCAGATGGCAGCGGTTTCCAGACAGTCCAGCCCGGGGGTTTCCAGAGCCAGTTCGGCAGCGATCTCGGTGAAGGAATACATATAGGAAGTGGATGGGGCGAGCACCAGCCCGGACTGGCGGTACAGTTCGCCAAAGCGCTCGCGCATGTCCAGCACATAGGCCTGCTCGCCAGTGGTGTCGAGGTGGTGGCAGCCGGCCTTGAGTGCGGCTTCGACGGCGATGGCGCCAAAACTGCTGAACGGGCCGACGGTGTTGCACACCACCTTGGCGCCCTTGAACACTTTGACCAGCGCCTCGACGTTGTGCTCGGCCTCGACAATTTCGTAAGTGGCGGACTCCAGACGCACGACGCGCTGGGCCATCATTTCCTGGGTACGCTTGGCGCTGCGCGCGATGGCAGTGAACGGGATCTGCTGGTCGATCAACCAATCCATGATGAGCATGCCGGTGTAGCCGGAAGCGCCATAAACCACTACTGGGTACTGTGCCATTTCTGTCTCCTTGGGGTTGGGGATAGCAAACAGGTATTTTGAAGTAAGTAGAGTGAAGCGTATTTCAGCAAAAGCGTGTACTTTTGTTATGGATCGCTACTTTTGTGAGTGCATGAATGTGAAAGTGAAAATGCCCCACGACCAGCTGCTCAGCGTCAGAAAGGAGCTGGGCAAGGAGCCCATACTCGAGGCTGAAATCGGCGGGGCCATCCCCCTGTTCGTCGAGCGTTACATGTACCAGAGCAGGGACCTGACCGCGCCGGGCAGGCCCTGTGTCGGGCTGGTCACCTTTTTCGGCGGCAGCATGGCCATAGAGGGAGAATCGAAGCAGTTGCACTCCACCTTCCTGCCGACTCAGGCCATGCTCATTCCGCCCGGAACCGAAACGCACTGGCATTACACGGGAACGGTCGATTACGCGGTGTTCTATATGCTCGACACCAGCAAGCGTCTGGCCAATGCGGTGCAGTTGCTGGCCGAATCGCGCAATGAGCCAATGCTGTTTGCCGATCCGCTGGTGAGTTCAACCAGCCGTCAATTGCTCGATGAATTGCAGAAAGGTCCGGGGGCAGATACCCACTATATGCACCTGCTGGTACAGGTCATGTTCGAGCAGACTTTCCGCACCCTGACCACGCCCGCCGGTGGCTCGATCAATCCGCGCAATACGCACTTCTCCCGCCTGCAGGCGGTGCTCAATTTCATCCGCAACAATCTCGCCAGCGACGTCACGGTAGCCACTCTGGCCAGGATCGCCGGGATCAATGTTTCTTATTTCCGGCGCATCTTTCTCGAAGCGACCGGCATGGCACCCCATGCTTACGTATTCGCTGCGCGACTGGAGCAGGCGCGCAAACTGCTGATCCAGTCAGAGCTGCCGATCGCCCAGATTGCCACGGATTGCGGCTTTTCCAACCAGAGCCATCTGACCTCAAGGTTTCGCGCGGCCCATGCGGTTACCCCGGCGCAGTTTCGCAAGATGGCCGGCAAGCATCCGTAAAATCGGCACTGGCGGCGCGGCGCCGGCCGGCTCACACCGCACCTATTCCTAGCCCTCTCCCAAAGTGGCGAGGGGCAAGACTGCTACAACAGTGGACGCAACGGCTACACCTGCAGCAGACGCTCGCGCAGCTGATGGATTTCATCGCGTAGCTGCGCTGCCGCCTCGAACTCCAGATCACGCGCCAGCTTGTACATCTTCTCTTCCAGTACGCGGATACGCTTGCTGATTTCACTCGGCGAGCGCAGCTGCTCTTCATACAGCCCGCTCTCCTCGGCCACCTTGGCAATACTGCGGCGCTTGCCTTTGGAGCCGGGCACCACGGCGCCTTCCATGATGTCCTTGATGTCGGTCTTGATCCCGCGCGGCTCGATGCCATGTTCGAGGTTGAAGGCAATCTGCTTGTTGCGCCGCCGTTCGGTTTCGCCCATGGCCCGCTCCATCGAGCCGGTGATGCGGTCGGCATAGAGAATCGCCTTGCCGTTGAGGTTGCGCGCGGCACGCCCGATGGTCTGGATCAGCGAGCGCTCGCTGCGCAGGAAGCCTTCCTTGTCGGCATCCAGAATCGCCACCAGCGACACTTCCGGCATGTCCAGCCCTTCACGCAACAGGTTGATGCCGACCAGCACATCGAACACCCCGGCACGCAGGTCGCGGATGATTTCCACCCGCTCCACGGTATCGATATCCGAATGCAGGTAACGTACGCGTACCCCGTGATCGGCCAGATAATCGGTGAGGTCTTCAGCCATGCGCTTGGTCAGCGTGGTTACCAGTACCCGCTCGCCCACGGCCACCCGCAGACCGATTTCCGACAGCAGGTCATCGACCTGGGTGCGTGCCGGGCGCACCTCGATCATCGGATCGACCAGCCCGGTCGGCCGTACCACCTGCTCGATGATCCGCCCGGCATGCTCGGCCTCGTAGGTACTGGGCGTGGCCGAAACGAAAATCGTCTGCGGGCTGATGGCTTCCCACTCCTCGAAGCGCAGCGGCCGGTTATCCAGCGCCGAAGGCAGGCGAAAGCCGTATTCGACCAGGGTTTCCTTGCGCGAACGGTCGCCCTTGTACATCGCGCCGACCTGCGGCACCGAGACATGGGACTCGTCGATCACCAGCAGCGCATTGTCCGGCAGATAGTCATACAGCGTCGGCGGCGCTTCGCCGGTATCGCGCCCGGACAGATAGCGTGAGTAGTTCTCGATACCGCTGCAGTAGCCCAGCTCGAGGATCATCTCCAGATCGAAACGGGTGCGCTGTTCCAGACGCTCGGCGGCCACCAGCTTGTTCACGCTGCGCAGGTACTCGACACGCTCCTTGAGCTCGACCTTGATCTTCTCCACCGCCTCCAGCAGCACCTCGCGCGGGGTGACGTAGTGGCTCTTGGGGTAGAAGGTAAAGCGCGGCAGTTTCTTGATCACTTCACCGGTCAACGGATCGAAAGCCGCCAGGCTTTCCACCTCGTCGTCGAACAGCTCGATACGAATCGCTTCCAGTTCGGATTCCGCCGGAAAGATATCGATCACATCGCCACGCACGCGGAAGGTGGCGCGGGAAAAGTCCACGTCATTGCGCGTGTATTGCAGGCCGGTCAGCCGGCGCAGCAATTCGCGCTGGTCGAGTTTGTCGCCGCGATCGACGTGCAGCACCATTTTCAGATACGAGGTCGGATCACCCAGGCCGTAGATCGACGACACGGTACAGACGATGATGGTGTCGCTGCGTTCGAGCAAGGCCTTGGTCGCCGACAGGCGCATCTGCTCGATATGGTCATTGATCGAGGAATCCTTGTCGATGAAGGTATCCGACGATGGCACGTAGGCTTCGGGCTGGTAGTAGTCGTAGTAGGAAACGAAGTACTCCACCGCATTGTGCGGAAAGAAGCTCTTGAACTCGCCATACAGCTGCGCCGCCAGCGTCTTGTTCGGCGCCAGCACCAGGGTCGGGCGCTGCACTTGGGCGATCACGTTGGCAATGCTGAAGGTCTTGCCCGAGCCGGTAACGCCGAGCAGAGTCTGGTGCGACAGGCCCGCCTGCAGGCCCTCGACCATCTGACGGATCGCCTCCGGCTGGTCGCCGGCAGGCTGAAAACGGGTAACAAGCTGGAACTCGGACATCTGTAATTCGAACCGGCTGACAATGGACGCTGTTTATACCATGCCGTAGTACTGGCTCATGTTACTTGCAGTTCTCCGCCAGGACTTATTAACTCACGGCATGCAGTAATCGCCTTCCAGCCCTGACGCGTCCCGGCAAGCAACCAACCGGCTGAATCACCTTGAAAAAATCCACCCTGTAGTGGAACACAACAAAGAGGTAATGCCTGTGCAACTGCCCCAGCAAGCCGCGAACGCCTGGCGCGTTCTGTTTCTGCTGTTTCTGGCCAATCTGTTCAATTTTTTCGACCGTGCCATCCCCTCGATCATCATCGAACCCATACGCATGGAGTGGAGCCTGAGCGACCTTCAGGTCGGTCTGATTGCCACCGTGTTCACCATTGTCTATGCAATAGCAGGGATACCCCTAGGGCGCATGGCCGATACCGGCTCACGGCGCAAGATCATGGGCTGGGGCCTGATTGTCTGGAGCGGCCTGACCGGCCTGAGCGGGATTGCCTGGAACTACCTGAGTTTTCTGCTGATCCGCATGGGTGTCGGAGTCGGCGAAGCCAGCTATGCGCCAGCCGCCAACTCGCTGCTGGGCGACCTGTTTCCGGCGCACAAACGCGCACGGGCCATGGGTATTTTCATGCTTGGCCTGCCGCTGGGCCTGTTACTCGCCTATTTCACCGTAGGTGCCATGGTCAACGCCTTCGGCAGCTGGCGCGCGCCCTTCTTCATTGCCGCCGTGCCCGGCATCGTGCTGGCGCTGCTGATCTTCATGATCAGGGAACCACAGCGCGGTGCTGCCGAGGCGGTGAAAACATCCGCTGCAGCGGTGCAGCAACCGGTACGCAAGATCCTGGCGATCCGTACCTTTTTCTGGCTGGTACTGGCAGGGCTGGCGTTCAACTTCGCTTCCTATGCCTGCAATACCTTCATGGTGCCGCTGCTGCAACGCTACTTTCTGTTGTCGCTGGAGCAGGCGGCCGTCGCCACCGGGGTGATTGTCGGCGCCACCGGCTTGCTGGGGCTGACCCTGGGTGGCTGGATCGCGGACCGGGTGCACCAGAAGTGGCCCACCGGCCGACTGCTGTTCGCGGCCCTGAGCATGCTGATCTCGGCGGTCACCACGGCCTATGCGCTGCTCGCCGGGCATATCGAAATCAGCCTGTTTGTTGCCGTGTTCAGCGTCGGCTGGCTGTTTTCCTACAACTACTACACCTGCGTTTATACGGCGATTCAGGATGTCATCGAGCCACGCCTGCGCGCCACCGCCATGGCGTTGTTTTTCGCCGGGCTGTATTTGCTGGGTGGCGGTATCGGGCCTATCGCTGTCGGTGTGGTGTCGGATCACTACGCCCAGGCCGCCATGCTCGCGGCCGGTGCCAGTGAAATGAGTGAAGCCTTCAAAGCCGAAGGCCTGCATGCAGCCATGCTGATGATCCCGGTGGCTTTTCTGCTGACCATGCTGGCGTTGCTGCAGGCTTCGCGCTGTTTCCTCAGTGATGCGGCACGCATGAAAAGCCAGATGCTCGATGATGTGCCGGCCTGAGCCGGCACGCTCAAGATGTAGCGGCCATTCCAACAACACAGCTCGCATGGCAAGCCAGCAGGTAAACTGCCGACTCATACTCGACCAAGGGCAACCCTTTTGTGACCAAAGTTCTGCCTCTCCTCTTGCTGCTCAGCCTGACACTGCTCAGTGCCTGCGCCACTACACCGCCCAGACAGCCGGAAGATATCTGCGAAATATTTCGCGAGAAGTCGGATTGGTATGACGATGCCGAAGACGCTACCGAGCGCTGGGGAACCCCCATGCACGTCAGCATGGCGATGATGTATCAGGAATCGAGCTTCCGCGAGGACGCGCGTCCGCCCATGCAGTACTTCCTCTGGATCATCCCGATTGGCCGCGCCAGTACGGCCTATGGCTACGCCCAGGTCAAGGATGAAACCTGGGAGGACTACCAGAACGAAACAGACAACGGCTGGGCCGATCGCGATGACTTTGCCGACGCCATCGATTTCATGGGCTGGTACACCAACAAGAGCCAGCAGCTCAATGGCGTGTCGAAATGGGATGCCTACAACCAGTACCTGAATTACCACGAAGGCTGGGGCGGTTTCCGTCGTGGCACCTATCTGCAGAAGAGCTGGTTGCCGCCGGTGGCACGCAAGGTCGAGGCGCGCTCCAAACGCTATGCCATGCAATTGCATGGCTGCAAGGATGAGCTGTCTTCCAGCTGGTTCTAGGTCGGTCTAGTGACCGCTGGATCTGCTCGCCAGGCGCCAGAGCCGCGCCAGATCGCAACTGCGCGCTTCCAGCTCGGCAGCCGCACTGGCCATCGCCTGCTGCAGGCTGAGCGGGCCCGGCACCAGGCTGAAGGCGGCATCGATACCGACCCCGTACAACGCCTGATAGCCATCGCCCAGGCTGCCGGCGATGGCCAGCACCGGCACCCCGGCCTGCTGCGCTATTTCGGCCACGCCTGCCGGCGTCTTGCCATGCAGGGTTTGCGAGTCCAGCCGGCCTTCGCCGGTAATCACCAGATCGGCGCCAATCACCGCTTCAGCAAGGCCGGCAATCTGCGCCACCAGCTGGATACCGGGACAGAAGCTGGCGCCCAGATAGGCTTTTAAGGCGAAGCCCAGACCTCCGGCCGCACCGACGCCGGGCTCCTGCTGCCAGTCCTGGCCCAGCGCCTGCGCGGTGCACCGGGCGAAGTGCCCCAGCGCCGCGTCGAGCAGGTCCACATCGTCGGGACTGGCGCCCTTCTGCGGACCGAATACCGCCGAAGCCCCACGCGGCCCGCACAAGGGGTTATCGACATCGGCGGCCACCAGTATTTCCACCTGTTGCAGCCGCGGGTCGAGCGCGCTGATATCAACCCGGGCCAGCTGCTGCAGCGCTGCCCCGCCAGGCGCAAGTTGTTGCCCCCGGGCATCCAGCAAGCGCACACCCAGCGCCTGCAACAGGCCAGCGCCGCCATCATTGGTCGCGCTGCCACCCAGGCCGAGCACGATGCGTTTGGCGCCGCTATCCAGGGCGGCCAGCACCAGCTCGCCGGAACCGCGGCTACTGGCCCGGCACACATCCCGTTGCGCGGGCTGCAGCAGATGCAGGCCACTGGCGGCGGCCACCTCGATGGCCGCACTGCCATCGGCCAGCAAACCCCAGTGCGCCGTCACCGGCACACCCAGCGGGCCGGGTGCTTGCTGTTCCATGCGCTGACCGCCGAGCGAGGCCAGCAGAGCATCCACCGTGCCCTCGCCACCGTCAGCCATCGGCAACAGCAGCAATTCGGCATCGGGGAAAACCTTGCTCCAGCCGCGCGCAATCGCCGCAGCCACCTCAGCGGCAGAAAGACTTTCCTTGAACGAATCGGGGGCGATGACGACTTTCATAAAACTCCTGGACGAAAAGTTGCAGCAGCCGGTGCCAAAAGGCAGGTCAGAGCAGGATCAGGCTCAGCAACCAGACGCTGATCATGCCGGTGATGCCTTGCACCAGCGTGGCCATGGTCTGCGCACGATAGGCGGTGGTTACTTTCATGCGACTGAACTGCGCCACCACCCAGAAGAAGCTGTCGTTGGCATGCGACACGGTCATGGCGCCGGCACCGATGGCCATTACCGTGAGCACCCGGCCCATTTCGCTGTCCAGCCCCAGCGGTGCCAGCAGCGGCGCCACCAGCGCCGAGGTGGTGACCAGCGCCACGGTGGAGGAGCCCTGGGCGGTCTTCAGCGCGGCCGAGACCAGGAACGGCATGAACAGCCCGATGCCCAGGCTGGACAGGCTCTGCCCCAGATAGTCGCCCAGCGGAGTGGCCTTGAGTACCGCACCAAAGGCGCCGCCGGCGCCGGTAATCAGCAGGATCGGTGCCGCCGAAGCAATGCCGCTGACCACCTGGTCGTGAAAATGCTGACGCTTGTCGGCGCCCTTGAGCAGGGTGCAGGCAATCGCCAGCCCGACCAGCAGGGCCGCTACCGGCTGGCCAAGGAAGTTCAACGTCAGATAGAGCAGCCCATCGCCCAACGGCTTGCCCGGGAAGGCCGCGACCGAACCCATGCAGATCAGCAGGATCGGTACAAAAATCGGCGCAAAGGCCTGGGTAGCGCTGGGCAGCTGGCCGTAACGGGCCTTGAGTTCGGCAAAATCCACCCCGTCGGCGAGCAATTCACTGGGCGCTTCCTCCAGCAGCTGATGGTCGTCCTGTTTCAGGAAGCGGTTGGCCCACAGCCAGCCAGCCAAAGCCGTGATGCTGCCGACCAGCATGCCCACGGCGATCACCAGCCCGAGCTGGCTTTCCAGCCCCAGATTACCGGCAGCGGCAATCGGCCCGGGCGTCGGTGGCACGAAGGTGTGGGTGGCATACAGACCGGTAGCCAGGGCCACGCTCATGGCCACCACCGAGACCTGCATGCGCGCGGCCAGGGCATTCTTCAGCGAATTGAGGATGACGAAACCGGAATCGCAGAACACCGGGATCGACACCAGGTAGCCGATGATCGACATGGTCAGCGTGGGGAAGCGCTCCCCAAGCACACGGATCACCGTTTCGGCCATGGTGATGGCGGCACCACTACGCTCGAGAATCACTCCGATGATGGTGCCGAGCACAATGACGATACCGATGTAGCCGAGGATGCCGCCAAAACCGCTGTTGATGGTTTTGACGATTTCCAGCAGCGGCATCTGGTAGGCAAAGCCACCCAGCAGTGCCGCACCGAGCAGGGCCAGAAACGGATGCAGCTTGAGTTTGGTCGTGGAGAAAACTATGCAGGCAACCAGCAACAGCAGTATCAGGACAAGCGCCATGTTCAGCCCCTTGCGGACGGCTCCCCCGGAGCCCTTCAGGAAGCAAGGGTAGTCCAAACCAGCGACGGTGCAGGCGGACGGGCTACCGGTTGCTGCAGACAAACGTGCCTTGCGAGGGTGTAGCGACGAACCGGCCCGGCGAAAAAATCCGCGCCGGGACCGCTTCGCTATTACTCATTGCCATCTCCGGTTGCTTTAAAGCGACATCATTGCACCCAGAGTAACGCAAACAACTGCTGCCGGATGCCAAGCTGAATCGCCACTTCATCGCCCGCTGATTTGCCGCGCAGGGCTTGGCCCAGCGGGGTCAGTGGGCTGATCACCTGCACCAGCTGACCTTCGCCGGACAATTGCATGCTGGCCCCTTCCGGGCCGATGAAGAACAGCAGCTGGCGCTGGGCAGCATCCTCCAGACAAACCAGTGCGCCGAGTTGGACACCCTCGAGCGGATCGAATGGCCTGGGCCGCAACTGGCGCCAGATGGCCAGGGTCTGGCGAATCGCCTCGACCCGCCGCGCCTGGCCGGTGGCCAGATAGGCCGCCTCCAGACCGAGGGTGTCGTACTTGTTCTCGGCGATATTTTCTTCGTGGGTCGCCGTTTCATGGGCAACCCGTGCCGCCTGTTCGGCCTGCAGCAGATCCGCCTGCAGGCGCTCAAGCACCTGCTGTTGCAGCAAGCTTTTATCCATGACGAATTTCCCGCCGGGCTTGGGGAGAGTGCCGGAACGCTTCAGAGCGTGGCCGGCACCACGAGAATGCCGGCACGCAGGCCGTTCTTTACCTTGGGATTGGGAAAGATGATGCGGGCGCCCTGTTCTTCGACGATCCAGCGCGTACCGGCAACGTCCTCGGCCAGCAGATAGCCTTCTGCCAGCTCGCTGAAGTTTTCCACGCTATCGGGCAGATGCAGCTTGAACTCGGCGCTGTGCTTGATGATTTCCCGCGCCACGCTGAACAGCTGCATGCCGTCCAGCACAGGTTCGTCAGCAACCTTCGAGAGGCCCTCGACCAGGTCACGCAGGCAGGCTTCAAGGCGGTCGAGATTGACCTCCTGGTTTTCACCAAATGGCCGCGCCTTGCCCAGTTCGAGGGTGAAGGCCTCGGCCCCCAGATGGGCGTAGGTGAAGGAGCTGAAGGTGATACCCGGCTTGTTCTGCAGCAGCACCGCCTCGATACCGGCAGCCTGCAGCCTGACCAGTTCCTGCAGCGAGTGCTCGCGCCCCGGGCTGAACGGATACAGCGCGAACTGTTCGATCTTCGAGCCGCGAATCGCCGTATGCAGGTCATAGTGCAGACGCTGCCGGTCGGGCTTGCTGAAAAAGCTGCTGGCGAGAATTTCCAGCTCGTTGGCACGCAGGGCTTCGCTGCCACTGCTCTGCTCGTGACGGCCGCTGAACAGCCGGTTGATGTCCTGGTCTACATAGCGCACACCGCGGCGCATGGCCGCCGGATTACCGAGCAGAAACAGGATGCGTGCGCGCGGCAACAGCGCGCCGCTGGCGATCGCTTGCAACAGGCGGTCGAGCAACTCGATCGGCGCCGTCTCGTTGCCATGGATGCCGGCTGACAGCAGCAGGTCGAGCTTGCAGTCTTCGGCTGCCGCCGGCATGACTTCCAGCGCACCCTCGGCCAGCCAGTGCAGGCGGGTGCCTGCCGTGGTCAACTGGATTTTCTCGGTCGGTTCACGACCGGCAAGCGTCAGTTCCAGCAGTTTTCCCAGAGCCAGCATGGGTTGTCCTCAGTGGTTGCAATCAGGACCGTGGACGTGGCCGTCGTCCGGCGCATCGACGGGTTCCATTTCCAGTTGCAGACTGACCAGGTTGGTCGCCATGGGCCGCAACAGCAGGTTGGCGTACTCGGTATCGCCTTCCTCTACGTCCACACCGATCAGCAACTGGCCATTGCCGGCCTGCTGGATCCACAGCTCTTTACCCTGCCAGACCACGGCGAAACGGCTACAGGAAGTTTCCAGCTGGGTGCCGTCGTTGTCTTCAAGAATCAGTTGCAGGGCGTCGCTCATCGGTAAACTCCAGGCTTTCGATGCAGGCCTTGAGTAGGGACAAGGCTGCATCAGTTCAGTTGAAAAGGATAGACCGCGCCCAGTTTAAGGATTCGGGTCAATTCATCCAATGCCGTTCTGCACTCGATGAGCAATTGCGGATCAGCCAGGTCTTCATCACGCAGACGGTCACGGTAATGCCTGCCGACCCAGTCGGTCAGGGTTTCGTAGAGCGCGGGGGTCATGATCACCCCCGGATTGACTGCTGCCAGCTCGCTTTCATTCAGCGCCACGCGCAGGCGCAGACAAGCCGGGCCACCACCATTCTGCATGCTCTGCTTGAGGTCGAAGACCCGTACCTCGCGAATCGGCCCACCGTCGCTGGTCAGCTGCTGCAGATAGTTCCAGACCCGCGCATTGTTGCGACACTCTTCCGGCACGATGAGCAACATCTTGCCATCGGCACCGGTCAACAGCTGGCTGTTGAACAGGTACGAGGTAACGGCATCCTCAACTGTTACGGCCTCACGAGGCACACAGACCGCCCGCAAGTTGCCGCCCCGCCGCGCAAGTTTTCCCTGCAGCTCGGCGAGCACCTTGTCGCTGTCGAGGAAGGCATCCTGATGATGGAACAGCACCTCGCCATTGCCCACCGCGATCACGTCGTTGTGGAACACACCCTGATCGATGACTGCGGGAGTCTGCTGGGCATAGACCACGCCGGCATCGCTTAGCCCGTGCAAGCGGGCGATGGCCTGGCTGGCCTCCAGTGTCTGCCGCGCCGGGTAGCGCTGCGGTGCCGGCAGACGGCTGTCGAAGGCACTGCGGCCGAACACAAAGAACTCCACACCCGGCTCGCCGTAGCTTTTGCAGAAGCGCGTATGGTTGGCTGCGCCCTCGTCACCAAACTGGCTGACTGCCGGCAACGCCGGGTGATGGGCAAAGTGCTGCGTGTCGGCGAACATGGCGCCGAGCACACGACTGGTGGTCGGATGTTCGATGCTACGGTGAAACTTGCAGTTGAGATTGGCTGCGGTGAAGTGCACACGGCCGTCGGCGGTATCCGCACTCGGGCTGACCGTGCAGGAGTTCGCCGTCCACATGCTGGAGGCCGACATGCAGGCAGCCAGCAACGGCATGGCCTCTTTGGCGGCGCGGCTGATCACCTCGGCGTCACTGCCGGCAAAGCCGATGCTGCGCAACGCCGCCACATCCGGGCGTTCCTGAGGGGCCAGCACGCCCTGCCGGAAACCCATCTCCATCAGCGCTTTCATCTTGGCCAGCCCCTGCAGAGCTGCCTCGCGCGGATTCGAGCAGGCCTGGCTGTTGCTCTGCGAGGCCACGTTGCCGTAGGACAGGCCGCCGTAGTTGTGGGTCGGTCCGACCAGACCGTCAAAATTCACTTCAAAAGCATTCACAGGCTGACTCCCGGGGTCAGGGTTGCCGGCAGGCTGAGTTTTTCCGTTTCCAGCGAAGCCACCGGATACGCGCAGTAATCTGCAGCGTAGTAGGCGCTGGCGCGGTGATTGCCGGAAGCACCGATACCGCCGAAGGGTGCGCTGCTGGCGGCACCGGTAAGCTGCTTGTTCCAGTTGACGATGCCGGCGCGGCTTTCCAGCAGGAACTGCTGGTAGCGCTCGGGCGAATCCGAGAGCAGGCCGGCAGCCAGACCGAAACGAGTGTTGTTGGCCTCGGCCATGCCAGCGGCGAAGTCGGCATAGCGAATCACCTGCAGCAAGGGGCCGAAAAATTCTTCGTCATTGCGCCCGGCAACAGCCGTTACATCGATGATGCCGGGCGTGAGCAAGGCAGCGCTGGCAAGTGGCTGGGTCATTTCCAGCAGCACGCTGGCGCCGCTGGCCTGCAACTGTTGCTGGGCCTTGAGCAGCTGCCGGACAGCCGGCAGCGAGATCAGCGTACCCATGAACGGTGCCGGCTGTGCATCGTAGGCACCAACCTTGATCGCAGAGGCCACGGCAACCAGCCGCACCAGCAAGGCATCGCCCCAGGCGCCTTGCGGCACCAGCAAACGGCGGGCGCAGGTACAGCGCTGCCCGGCAGAAATAAACGCCGACTGGATGATGGTGTAGACCGCCGCCTCGACGTCCTCGACCTGCTCGACCAGCAGCGGGTTGTTGCCACCCATTTCCAGCGCAAGAATCTTCTCCGGACGACCGCCGAACTGCTGGTGCAACTGATTGCCGGTGCCACTGGAGCCGGTAAAGAACAGGCCATCAATCCCCGCATTGGCGGCCAGCGCCACGCCGGTTTCGCGGGCACCCTGCAACAGGTTGAGCACGCCGGCCGGCAGCCCCGCCTCGATCCAGCACTTCACGGTGAACTCGGCCACTTTCGGCGTCAGCTCGCTGGGCTTGAACAACACGCAGTTGCCCGCCAGCAGCGCCGGCACGATATGCCCGTTGGGCAGGTGACCGGGGAAATTGTAGGGCCCGAACACCGCCACCACGCCATGCGGCTTGTGCCGCAGCACAGCGGTGGCATCTGCCAGCGGCGCGGACTTCACGCCAGTGCGTTCGTGATAACTCTGGACCGCTATGGCCACCTTGTTGACCATGCTGGTGACTTCGGTAGCCGACTCCCACAGCGGCTTGCCGGTCTCTTCGCCGATCAGCCCGGCCAGTTCATCGGCACGACTCTTGAGGGTTGCGGCAAAACGCTCGAGGATGCTGATGCGCTGCTCCAGCGATTGCCTGGCCCAGTCCGGGAAGGCCTTGCGTGCAGCCTGCACCGCACTGTCGACCTGCGCAGCAGTCGCCGCGCAACCGCTCCAGATCACCTCTTGCGAAAAAGGGTTGAGCGACTGCAACGGTTCGCCCTGACCGGCCAGCCACTGGCCGGCAATGTAATGGGTAGTCATCAGTGGGTATTCCTCGCAGAGAGCGGCACCGCCCGGACCTGGGCTCCCGCAGTCATTTGCAGGCGTCTGGCAGTCGGTGCATCGACCACCAGTGTGCCGCTGGCAATGCGCGCCGCAGCAGCGGTGATGCGGCAGTCTTCGCGCTTGCGGTTGTGGATCAGATAGGGCGAGGCATGCTCGCCGGGTGTGCCAATCGCCAGCACCAGGATTTCGCTATTCTGGATAGCCCGTATGCGGTCGGTTTCGGCTTCGATCGCCGGCCCGGCATCGAAAATATCCACGTAGCCCTGATAGCTGAAACCCTCGCCCTTGAGCATGGCCAGCGCCGGTTCGGTATTGGGGTGCACACGGCCGATGGTGGCGCGCGCCTGCTCGGTAAGAAAACAGGTATAGAGCGGGAACTTCGGCATCAGCTCGGCAATGAAGGCCTTGTTGCCGACCCCGGTAAGGTAATCCGCCTGACTGAACTCCATCCGGAAGAAGTGCCGCCCGAGACTTTCCCAGAACGGTGAATGGCCCTGCTCGTCCGACATGCCGCGCATCTCGGCAATCACCTTGTCGCCGAACAGGCTGCGGAACTCGGCCATGAACAGGAAACGCGCCTTGGACAACAGGCGGCCGTTCATGCCGCTGCGGCTGTCCGCCTGCAGGAACAACGAACAGAGTTCGGAGTGCCCGGTGAGATCATTGGCGAGGAACAGCGTGGGAATTTCGCGATGAATTTTCAGCTCCTGCGAGGCACTCACGGTCAGCCCGACACGGAAGTTGTACCAGGGCTCGCGCTTGCCCACCGCAGCAGCGATGGCGGAGATACCGACGACCCTGCCGTCATCATCTTCCAGTACGAACAGGTAGTCCGCATCGGCGCGATCAGCCTCGCCACGGAAGGTTTTTTCCGCCCAGCTGACCCGGTGCGCCAGCCGCTCATGGTTGGCGGGCAAGGTGGTCAGGCCGGCGCCGGTGCTGCTGGCCAGGTCGAACAGGGCCTGCTGGTCACTGCTGCGTACGGGACGAACAATCATGGGGTTTCCCTTTGAATGAACTGTTGACAGGCCGTGGCAATGACCTGCGTTGCCGATACGGCGCTAAACCGCAACCAGACGCACACTGGCGCCCTCACCCACACCCAGTGCTTCGGCCACTTCGGCGGTGATGCCCACCGGCTTGCCGGGTACCCAGTCCAGCTCGGCCAGCACCGCACGAAAATCCTGCAGCTGGCCATTGCTCAGCAGATAAGGGCGGCCACCTCTGGCGGGTTCGGTAATCCGCACCGGCGCCAGACGGCTCTGGGCAATCGAGCGAATACCGGAAGTGCGCGCGTACAGACTGGGACCTCCATCGAAAATATCGATGTAGTTATCGGTCTCGAAGCCTTCACGCATGAGGATATCGAAGGTCACCTGCACACTGGGGTGTACCTGACCCATTGCCTCCTGCGCCGAATCCGGTAGCAGCGGCACATAGATCGGATAGTGCGGCATCAGCTCGGCCAGAAAGGTGCGACTCTTCAGCCCGGAAATACGCTCCGCCTCGACATAGCTCATATCAAAAAAATTGCGCCCCACGGCATCCCAGAAAGGCGATTCGGAGTGCTCGTCGCTGTAGCCGACAATCTCGACCACCACCGCATCGGCAAAGCGCTCCGGATGGCTGGCCATGAACAGCAAACGCGAGCGCGAATTCAGCTCGGCACAATCACTGTCCTGCAACTCGTGGTCGATGTAGAAGCTGGTCAGCAGACTCTTGCCGGTCAGGTCGTGACACAGCGACAGCACATGGATCTTGTTGTGAATGCCCAGGGCGCGCGAGGCATGCACGAAGGTTTCATTGCGAAAACTGTAAAAGGGCTCGGAGTAACCGGCCGAAGCGGCGATACCCGAGCAGCCGAGCAGCTTGCCCGTAGTGCTGTCCTCCAGCACGAAGAAGTAGCTTTCTTCACCGTTGAAGCTGACTTCTGCGGAAAACGAGGATTCCGAAGCGCTTATCTTGTCGCGCAGGCTTTCGATATCATCCGGCAGCGAAGTCACACCAACCGGACTGTTCATCGCCAGCCGTTGCACTTCAGGCAGATCGGATAGTTGCGCAGGGCGCATCACCAGCATGCTGTCACTCCTTCTGAATAAAGGCTCCGGCAGCCCTTTGGCATACCGGAGAAAACCGGATCTTCCGGCTCACGCATGAACCCTGGAGGCACACCGCAGGACGGCATGCCGTCAGGCCTGGGCCAGACGCGCCACAGCGCGCTCGAAGCGGTCCAGACCTTCATTGATATCCAGCTCTTCGACCACCAGGCTGGGCGCGAAACGCACCACGTCCGGACTGGCCTGCAGCACCATGACACCCTCCTCTGCAGCGGCATCCAGCACGGCCTTGGCCTTGCCTTTCCAGGCATCAGCCAGCACGGCACCGATCAGCAGACCGAGCCCGCGCACTTCACTGAACAAGCCATACTGCTGACCGATCGCCTGCAGCCGGGTTTTGAACCGGGCATGCTTGTCCTGCACTCCGGCACGCACCTCGGGGGTATTGATGGTATCCAGCACGGCTTCGCCTACCGCACAGGCCAGCGGGTTGCCGCCGTAAGTAGTGCCGTGGGTTCCGACCGCCAGATGCTTGGCCAGGTCGCTGGTGGTGAGCATGGCGCCAATCGGAAAACCGCCGCCGAGGCTCTTGGCGCTGGAGAGGATGTCCGGCGTCACCCCGTAATGCATGTAGGCAAACAGTTCGCCGCTGCGGCCCATGCCGCATTGCACTTCGTCAAACACCAGCAAGGCATTGTGCGCATCGCACAACTTGCGGGCGCCTTCCAGATACGCCTGGTCGGCCGGCACGACACCACTTTCGCCCTGCACCGGCTCAAGCACCACGGCACAGGTCTTGTCGGAAATAGCTGCCTGCAGCGCGGCCAGATCGTTGTAGGGCACATGGCTGATGCCTTGAATCTTCGGCCCGAAACCATCGGAGTACTTGGCCTGACCACCGACGCTCACAGTAAACAGGGTGCGTCCGTGAAAGCTGTTTACCGCCGCGATGATTTCGCACTTCTCCGGGCCGAAACGGTCATGGGCGACACGCCGCGCCAGCTTGAAGGCTGCCTCGTTGGCCTCGGCACCGGAGTTGCAGAAAAATACCCGCTCGGCAAAGGTCGCATCGACCAGCTTCTTCGCCAGGCGCAGTGCCGGTTCATTGGTGAACACGTTGGAGATATGCCACAGGGTATTGGCCTGTTCGGTCAGTGCGGCCACCAGTGCCGGATGACAATGACCCAGCACATTCACCGCGATGCCACCGGCAAAGTCGATCAACTCCCTGCCGCTTTGATCCCACACCCGTGAGCCTTTGCCGCGCACCGGGACAAAACCTGCGGGGGCATAATTGGGCACCATGTACTGATCGAAATCGGCGCGTTGAACCGGATCGTGCTGAACGGACATCGAATTACTCCTGCCTTGTAGGGCTAGTGATGGATTGATTGTAGGGATTGCCGGGGAGTTGGCATTGTCACTATGCGACAACTTCTTATAGCGCCAACCCATGCATACCCCGGGCTTATACGGATGCGACAGAAACGAACACGGATACCCGGCAGTATTGAAACCGGGCCCTGGCTGATCTTCAGCAAGCAGGTCAGGCGTGATTAATTGTCAGGCAGGTTGGCGGATGCCTGTTCCAGTTTTTGCTGCGAACGTTTGAGCTGGGATGTCGTGCGTGCCACCTTCAGGTGCAGGCGCATGCGCAAGACCTGACCGGCGAGCAGACCCAGCAGTCCACCGGCAATGAAAGCCAGAGTCAGGTAAGCCGCAACGGGCCATTGCGGTGAAAGGCTGCCGGCAAAACCGAGCTGCACCGGTGTCTGGTTTTCCAGCACGAAGACGACACTGACGACTGCCACCACCAGCAGAATGAGCAAGAGCAACAGGCGCTTGAGCCAAAGCATCATCAGTTCCTTTTCAGCATTATCCAGGGCAGGGTCGCTTAGTCGTCGTTGACGCGGTCGCGCAACTCTTTGCCCGGTTTGAAATGCGGTACGTACTTGCCTTCGAGACGGACAGACTCGCCGGTCTTGGGGTTGCGACCTACGCGTGGCGCACGAAAATGCAGGGAAAAGCTGCCAAAGCCGCGTATCTCGATGCGATCGCCGGTTGATAAGGCTTGAGACATCTGTTCGAGCATGGTTTTGATGGCGAGCTCCACATCCTTGGATGAAAGCTGTACCTGACTCTCGACAATGCGCTCGATCAGTTCCGACTTGGTCATGGTTTTCCCTTTTTATTCAAGCGGCTAGATCTTTTCTTTATGTTTTTAGCACGGCAAAAACACTTTGAACAGTCCAACCACAATAAAATCAAGGAGATAAGAACCAAAGTCGTAGAGCGAAAGCCTGACGCAACTTTCACTGGCGGATTAATTCCGGGCAAAAAAAAGAGGCGACCGAAGTCGCCCCTTTCCAGTACGGCTACAGAACTCAGTTGTTCTGGTTGCCCATCTGGGCACGGATCAGATCACCAATGGTGGTCGGACCGGCGCTTTCGGTTTCCTGCTTGCGCAGTTCCTTCATCGCATCTTTCTCGTCGTCCACGTCTTTCGACTTGACCGAGAGGCTGATAACGCGGCTCTTGCGATCGACGCTGATGATCTTGGCTTCGATCTCTTCGCCTTCTTTCAGCACGTTGCGCGCGTCTTCGACACGGTCACGGCTGATTTCGGAAGCCTTGAGTACAGCCTCGATGCCTTCGGCCAGGGTAATTACCGCACCCTTGGCGTCAACTTCCTTGACGATACCGCGGATGATGGTGCCCTTGTCGTTGACAGCTACGTAGTTGGAGAACGGATCGTCTTCCATCTGCTTGATGCCGAGGGAGATGCGCTCACGCTCCGGATCTACGGAGAGAATGACGGTTTCCAGCTCGTCGCCTTTCTTGAAGCGGCGCACGGCCTCTTCACCGACTTCGTGCCAGGAGATGTCGGACAGGTGAACCAGTCCGTCGATGCCGCCTTCCAGACCAATGAAGATACCGAAATCGGTGATCGACTTGATGGTGCCGGAGATCTTGTCGCCCTTGTTGAAGCTGCCGGAGAAGTCTTCCCACGGGTTGGACTTGCACTGCTTGATACCCAGGGAGATGCGGCGGCGCTCTTCGTCGATGTCGAGAACCTGAACGTCCACTTCGTCGCCAACCTGAACCACTTTCGACGGGTGAATGTTCTTGTTGGTCCAGTCCATTTCGGAAACGTGTACCAGACCTTCAACACCCTCTTCCAGCTCGGCAAAGCAGCCGTAGTCGGTGAGGTTGGTGACTTTGGCGGTAACACGGGTGCCTTCTGGGTAACGCGCCTTGATAGCAACCCATGGATCTTCGCCCAGCTGCTTGAGGCCGAGGGAAACGCGGTTGCGCTCGCGATCGTACTTCAGAACCTTGACGTCGATCTCGTCGCCAACATTGACGATCTCGGACGGATGCTTGATGCGCTTCCAGGCCATATCGGTGATGTGCAGCAGACCATCAACGCCGCCCAGGTCAACAAACGCACCGTAGTCGGTGAGGTTCTTGACGATACCTTTGATTTGCTGGCCTTCCTGCAGATTTTCCAGCAGAGCATCGCGCTCGGCGCTGTTTTCCGCTTCCAGGACACTGCGACGGGAAACCACAACGTTGTTGCGCTTCTGGTCGAGCTTGATGACCTTGAATTCGAGTTCTTTACCTTCCAGGTGAGTGGTATCACGCACCGGACGGACATCGACCAGAGAACCTGGCAGGAACGCACGGATGCCGTTAACGTCGACTGTAAAGCCGCCCTTAACCTTACCGTTGATAACGCCCGTAACCACTTCCTCTGCGGCGAAAGCTGCTTCCAGAACAATCCAGCACTCGGCACGCTTGGCCTTCTCGCGGGACAGTTTGGTTTCACCAAAGCCATCATCTACCGCATCCATCGCAACGTGGACTTCGTCACCGACCTTGATGGTCAGTTCGCCAGCGTCGTTATAGAACTGCTCGAGCGGGATAACGCCTTCGGATTTCAGTCCGGCATGCACGGTGACCCAGTCACCGTCGATGTCGACGATGATGCCGGTGATGATTGCACCGGGCTGCATGTCAAGGGACTTCAGGCTTTCTTCAAATAGTTCGGCAAAGCTTTCGCTCATGTTGATTCCTGTTGATCAAGGGCAGTCAATCTGCCCAAACCACATTCCAGACAACGTGGGTTCGTTTATATAAAAAGAGGCTTGCGGGACTATGACTGGTGTCCCCGCATGCCTCCTTGTGTCATCCGGTGATATCGCGTCGGGCGACTTCACTCAGGATGCGTTCCAGCACCTGCTCGATGGAAAGCTCGGTGGAGTCCAGCACTATCGCATCAGCCGCCGGTTTCAGCGGTGAAACTGCGCGCTGGGTATCGCGCTCATCGCGCGTCCGAATCTCATCAAGCAGACTCGCAAGGGTAACATCCTCACCCTTGTCTTTCAACTGCTGGAAGCGCCGGCGCGCGCGCTCTTCAGCACCTGCGGTAAGGAAAACCTTGAGCGGGGCCCGGGGAAACACCACGGTGCCCATGTCCCGGCCATCCGCCACCAATCCCTGCTCATCGAGAAAGTCCCGCTGGCGCTGCAACAGCGCCTCTCGCACGCAAGGCAAGGCGGCTACCTGGGATGCGCCATCGCCAACCTGCTCGGTGCGAATCAGGTCGGTAACCTCCTCGCCCTCGAGCACAATGCGCTGACCGCCGTCTTCGGCAAAGAACTGCACGTCCAGGTGTGCGGCCAGAGTCTTGAGCGCTTCTTCGTTGTTCAAACTAATGCCGTGATTGCGCGCAGCAAACGCCAGCAAGCGATACAAAGCCCCCGAGTCGAGCAACTTCCAGCCCAGCTGGCGGGCCAGCAGGCCGGCAATCGTGCCCTTGCCGGAACCGCTCGGGCCGTCAATCGCTATCACTTTCGGGCTCATGCCCGGGCCTCTTCGTCTACGCGAATACCGACCTGCCCGGCCAGACCGAGGAAGTTCGGGAAGGAGGTCGCGACGTTGGCGCAATCATGGATACGGATTGGCGCCGAAGCACGCAGGGAAGCGACACTGAAAGCCATGGCTATGCGGTGATCGCCATGACTGTTCACTTCACCACCACCATAAGCGCCACCGTCGATGATGATGCCGTCAGGCGTCGGCTCAACCTTGACGCCAAGGGCGAGCAAACCATCGGCCATGACCTGGATACGATCGGATTCCTTGACCCGCAGCTCTTCGGCACCGCGCAGTACGGTGCGCCCTTCGGCACAGGCCGCAGCAATGAACAGCACCGGAAACTCGTCGATAGCCAGCGGCACCAGATCTTCCGGTATGTCGATACCCTTGAGCTGCGCGGCACGCACACGAATATCCGCTACCGGCTCACCACCGACTTCGCGCTGGTTTTCCAGCGTCAGGTCAGCGCCCATCAGGCGCAGAATGTCGATCACCCCGGTACGCGTCGGATTGATGCCGACGTGTTCCAGCACCAGATCAGAGCCCGGCGCAATACTGGCCGCGACCAGGAAGAATGCCGCCGAAGAAATGTCTGCCGGCACTTCGATGCGGGTTGCCGTGAGTTTATGTCCGGACTCGACGGTAGCGCTCTTGCCTTCGCTCGTCACCGGATAACCGAAACCGCGCAGCATGCGCTCGGTATGGTCACGGGTCGGCGCCGGCTCGATAACCGTGGTGCTTCCGGCCGCATACAGACCCGCCAGCAGCAGGCAGGATTTGACCTGGGCACTGGCCACCGGCATCTCGTAGGTCATCCCGCCCAGGCGACGACCGCCATGGATCAGCAACGGCGGCCGACCATCCGCAGCGGTTTCGATCAGTGCCCCCATCTGCCGCAACGGCTTGGCCACACGATTCATCGGGCGCTTGCTCAGGGAAGCATCGCCGGTCAGCGTGGTATCGAAGGCCTGACCCGCGAGCAGGCCGGACAACAGGCGCATGGAGGTGCCTGAATTGCCCAGATAAAGCGGCCCAGGTGGCGGCTTGAGGCCATGCAGGCCGACGCCGTGAATGGTCACCCGGCCATGCTGCGGGCCTTCGATGACCACGCCCATGTCGCGAAACGCCTGCAGGGTTGCCAGCGCATCTTCACCTTCGAGAAAACCTTCCACTTCGGTCACGCCCTCGGCCAGCGAGCCGAGCATGATCGAACGATGGGAAATGGATTTGTCACCCGGCACGCGGATACGTCCGGACAGGCTGCCGCCCGGGTTGGCGAGATAAATCAGGTCAGTCGAATGCATGGTACCTACATAGGCCCGCTGGGCCAGAATGGTGCTGAAATGTTCACGGGCCACCCGGGCGCGGGTAAATACGCCCAGCAGGTGCAGCCCGTCCTGTGCATCAACCGCGTTGCGCAAGGCATCGAGATCGCTGCGAAAGTCGTCCAGGACACGCAATACCGCCTGGCGATTGGCCAGGAAGATGTCGTGCCACATCAACGGATCGCTGCCGGCAATCCGGGTAAAATCGCGGAAGCCGCCGGCCGCGTAACGGAAAATCTCCAGATTTTCACTGCGCTTGGCCAGCGAATCGACCAGACCAAATGCCAGCAAGTGCGGCAGATGGCTGGTGGCTGCCAGCACTTCATCATGGTGCTCGATGTCCATCTGCTCGACATTCGCGCCGAGCGTGCGCCAGGCCTGTCCGACCAGTGCCAGCGCGGCAGCATCGGTTGCCGCACCGGGGGTAAGGATGACCCGGTGGTGGCGAAACAGGTTGCCATCGCAGGCCTCCACACCGCTCTGCTCGGAGCCGGCGATCGGATGCCCGGGGACAAATTGCCCCAGATACTGTGGCAGACAGCGCTCGGCCGCGCGCAGGATACTGCCTTTGGCGCTGCCCACATCGGTCAGCACTGCCTGCCCCAGATCCAGCTTGCCCAGCTGCTGCAGCAGCTTTTCCATGGCCAGGATCGGCACTGCCAGAACGATCAGCGTGGCACCGGCACAAGCTGCCGCCAGATCCTCTTCACAGCGATCGACCACCCCCAGCTCAACGGCCCGGCGACAGGATTCCGCATCCAGATCGACACCAATCACTTCGCCACACTGGCCACGATCACGCAGTCCCTTGGCAAAGGAACCACCGATCAGGCCAAGCCCGACCACCACCAGACGCGCCAGACGCAACTCGCCCACCACCGCCGGCACACCGACCTCAGCCATGTTTCAGCACCTCGGCCAGCGCACTGAGGAAACGGCTGTTTTCAGCCCCGGTGCCGATGGAAACCCGCAAAAAGCTTGGCATGCCGTAGCCGGCAACCGGTCGCACAATGACGCCGGCGCGCAGCAAGGCCTGATTGATCGGCGCTGCATCCCTGGCGAAATCCACTGCAATGAAGTTGCCCTTGCTCGGAATCCAGCGCAGCCCCAGTGCCCGCAAGCCCGTCTCCAGCTGCAGCATGCCGGCATCGTTGAGCTGACGGCTGGCAGCCAGATAATCATCATCCTGCAGCGCTGCGATGGCCGCAGTCAGGGCCAGGCTGTTGACGTTGAACGGCTGGCGCACGCGGTTGAGCACATCGGCAATCTGCGGCGAAGACAGTGCATAGCCAACCCGCAGCGCCGCCAGGCCATAAGCCTTGGAAAAGGTTCGCGAGACGATCAGATTCGGGAAACGCGGCAGGAAGTCCAGGCCGTCCGGCAGATCGCCGCCTTGAGCATATTCGATGTAGGCCTCGTCCAGCACCACCAGCACCCGCTCGGGCACGGCGGCGAGAAAACGCTGCAGCGCGGCGGCATCGAACCAGGTGCCGGTCGGATTGTTCGGATTGGCCAGAAACACCACGCGGGTGTTCTCGTCGATCGCCGCCAGCATGGCGTCCAGATCGTGGCCGTGTTCACGCGCCGGCACGGCACGCCCTTCGGCACCTACGGCCTGGGTGGCGATCGGGTACACGGCAAAGGCGAACTGGCTGAACACCGCATTCAGGCCCGGCGCCAGCCAGGCGCGCGCCACCAGATCGAGGATATCGTTGGAGCCATTGCCCAGCGTAACCTGCGCCGCACTGACCTGATAGCGACTGGCCAGCGCCTGCTTGAGGGCGAAGCCGTTGCCATCGGGGTAGCGTGTCAGTTCGGGCAGCGCCGCCTGAATCGCCGCCAGCACTTTGCTGCCAGGGCCCAGCGGGTTTTCATTGCTGGCCAGCTTGACGATGCCGGCAGGGTCGAGATTCAGCTCGCGCGCCAGCTCTTCCACCGGCTTACCCGGCACATAGGGCGAGAGTTTTTGCACGCCGGGCAGCGCCAGGGCGAGAAAGTCACAACTCATGAAAGTTCCTGTTGCGTTGAGCGACCGCTGAAGGTCGGCAATGTTAAGGCAGGAATGCGCTGTCAGCGACCCCATTGGTTATTTTTCCGGCGATTTCAGCTGATCGCGGTGTAGCGACCGGCCTTGTGGTTGAACGCCAGCACCAGATTGAGCACCACGGCGCCCAATACCGAAAGCACAATGGCCGGCACATCGACCACAGCCAGCGCCGCCAGCAGAATCAGGCAATCGATCAGCATCTGCACCTTGCCGGCACGCCAGCCGAAGCGGTCCTGCAGGTACAGCACCAGCAGATTCACCCCGCCGAGGCTGGCCCGATGGCGAAACAGCATCAGCATGCCCACGCCCATCAGGATGCCGCCCAGCACCGCCGCATAGACCGGCTGCAGCAGGGAAAACTGCAGCCAGTGGCCGGTCAATTCGACCAGCAGCGCAACCAGACTCACCGCGCACAGGGTGCGCAGGGTAAATGCCCAGCCCATGCGCCGGAACGCCAGTACATAGAACGGCAGATTGATCAGAAAATAACCGACCCCGAAGGATATGGGCGTGGCGTAGGACATCAGAAAGCCCAATCCAGCCGTACCACCCGTCAACAGACCGGCCGTTTTGTACAGATTGATCGCCAGGGCGATCATCAGCGTTGCGCTGAACAGCGCCTGCAGATCCTCCAGCAGGCTGTGCTGTTGCGCCGGCGCTAGCGTATCGAGGCTCATCAGCGCTTCACCGCCATGTGACGCAGACTCAAAGCACGGCTTTCGGGTAGGAACCCAGCACTTTCAGGGCCACGGCCTCCTGCTGGATCCTGTCCAGCACATCCCTGATCAGCGGATCGCGGTGGTGGCCAACGAAGTCGATGAAGAACACATAGGTCCACTTGCCGCTGCGCGAAGGGCGCGTCTCGATGCGTGTCAGGTCGATACCGTTGCTGTGGAACGGCACCAGCAATTCGTGCAGTGCACCGGGCTTGTTGCGCATCGAGGCGATGATCGAGGTCTTGTCGTCACCGGTCGGCGGCACTTCCTGGCTGCCGATGATCAGGAAGCGCGTGGAGTTGTCCGGGCGGTCCTCGATCTTCTCCGCCAGCTTGCTCAGGCCATACAGCTCGGCAGCCATGTCGCCGGCAATCGCCGCCGAATTCCACTCGCTTTTCACCCGCCTGGCCGCGTCGGCATTGCTGGAAACCGCCACCCGCTCGACATTCGGATAATTCGCATCGAGCCACTTGCGGCACTGCGCCAGCGACTGGGCGTGGGAATAGATACGGCTGATCTTGTCGGTCTTGGTGGTATCGCCGACCAGCAGATGATGGTGAATGCGCAGCTCGACCTCGCCACAGATGACCATGTCATGTTCGAGGAAGCTGTCGAGGGTGTGATTGACCGCGCCCTCGGTGGAGTTTTCCACCGGCACCACGCCGAAGTTGACCGCACCGGCGGCCACTTCACGGAATACTTCATCGATCGCCGCCATCGGCCGGCTGATCACCGCGTGACCGAAGTGCTTGAGCGCCGCCGCCTGGGTAAAGGTCCCTTCCGGGCCGAGGTAGGCAATCTTCAGCGGTTGCTCCAGGGCCAGACAGGAAGACATGATTTCGCGGAACAGCCGCGCCATTTCCTCGTTGTCCAGCGGACCCTGATTCAGCTCCATGATGTGCTTGAGCACCCAGGCTTCGCGCTCGGGACGATAGAACACCGGCGTTTCACCGGCCGCCAGGGAGCGCATCTTGACCCGTGCCACTTCCTGGGCACAGCTGGCGCGCTCGCTGATCAGCTCGAGGATCTTCTCATCGAGACTGTCAATCCGTACGCGTAACGCCTTGAGCTGATCAGCTTCGGACATCAGCCGTGCTCCTTCTCGAACTCCGCCATGTAGGCCACCAGTGCTTCAACCGCATCCATGCCGACGGCGTTGTAGATCGACGCACGCATGCCACCGACCGAGCGATGGCCCTTGAGATTGAGCAGACCGCGGGCATCGGCACCGGCCAGGAAGGCCTTGTCGAGTTTTTCATCGGCCAGACGGAACGGCACGTTCATCCACGAGCGCGCGTTGTGCGCAATCGGGTTGCTGTAGAACGCACTGTCATCAATGGTTTTGTACAGCAGATCCTTCTTGGCACGGTTGACCCGTTCCATCGCCTCGACACCGCCCTGCTCCTTGAGCCACTCGAACACCAGCCCGGAGAGGTACCAGGAGAAGGTTGCCGGGGTGTTGTACATCGAGCCGTTGTCGGCGGCGATCTGGTAATTGAGCATGGTCGGGCAGATCGAGCGGGCACGCCCGAGCAGGTCTTCGCGGACGATCACCAGCACCAGACCACTGGGGCCGATGTTTTTCTGCGCGCCGGCATAGATCAGGCCGAATTTCGACACATCCAGCGTACGCGAGAGGATGTCCGAGGACATATCCACCACCAGCGGCACGTCGCCGACTTCGGGAATCCAGTCGAACTCGACGCCGCCGATGGTCTCGTTGCTGGCGTAATGCAGGTAAGCCGCGTTCTCCGACAACTGCCACTCGTTCTGCCCGGGGATGGCGAAGTAGTCATAGGCCTTGGCGCTGGCGGCGACATTGACGTGGCCAAAGCGCTGGGCCTCGTCGATGGCCTTCCGCGACCAGATACCGGTATCTATATAGTCGGCAACACCGTCTTCGGGCAGCATGTTCAGCGGAATTTCGGCAAACTGCTGGCTGGCGCCACCCTGCAGGAACAGCACCTTGTAGTCATTCGGCACGCTGAGCAGATCACGCAGATCCTGCTCGGCTTTCTCCGCGATGGCCACGTACTCGTCACTGCGGTGACTCATCTCCATCACCGACAGACCACGGCCCTGCCAGTCGAGGAGTTCGGCCTGGGCACGCAACAGGACAGTTTCGGGAAGGGCCGCCGGACCGGCGCAGAAGTTATGGGCTCGTTTGCTCACGTCAATCTCTCTCAGTTCAGCAACACCGCCGCGCGAACGATGCTGCGTTTCGTCTGGGGCCTACCCGGCGCAGACAGTACGCCGAATAGCCCTTCACCGCCTGCGGCGTACTGCCAAGCAAGTACGCCCTGCAGAATCACTCTTCGCTGCCTGGCGCCTCGTCAGCGTTGCCCTCGGCGGTGTCCGCAGCCAGCACTTCAGCCGCTGCAGCATCGCCTTCCAGCAGCACTTCATCGTCCAGCCCGGAAGGCTCCTGTACGCGCTCCAGACCAACCAGGGTTTCATCCTTGGCCAGCTTGATCAGGGTTACCCCCTGGGTGTTGCGTGACAACGAGGAGACTTCATCGACACGGGTGCGCACCAGCGTGCCCAGATCGGAAATCAGCATGATCTCTTCACCATCCAGCACCTGTACCGCACCGACCAGCTTGCCATTGCGCTCGTTGCTGACCATGGCGATCACGCCCTGGCCGCCGCGACCACGCTGCGGGTACTCGTCGATCGGCGTGCGCTTGCCATAACCGCGCTCGGAAGCACTGAGAATCTGCGCACCCTCTTCGGGTATCAGCATGGAAATGATGTGCTGTCCCTCCGGCAGGCGCATGCCGCGTACACCACGGGCAGTACGGCCCATGGCGCGCACCTTGCTCTCGCGGAAGCGGATCACCTTGCCACCGTCGGAGAACATCATCACCTCGCGCGCACCGTCGGTAACGGCGGCCGCAATCAGGGTGTCACCTTCTTCCAGACGCAGGGCAATCAGACCGGCCGTACGCGGACGGCTGAACTGGATCAGCGGGGTTTTCTTCACCGTACCGTTGGCGGTAGCCATGAAGATGTAATCGCCGGTCGGCTCGTCCTGCTCATCGCCAGCCTCATCATCAGCGGCGTCTTCAGCGTCTTCCGGCTCGACCACTTCGCCTTCCAGCACGTCGTCGTTTTCGTCCAGCTGTTCGTCTTCGGCCGACTGCTCGCGGAACTTCTTCAGGTCGATCGGCAGCATGGCGGTGATCAGCTCACCCTCGTCCAGCGGCAGCAGATTGACCAGCGGCCGGCCGCGGGAGGCACGCGAGGCCTCCGGAATCTCGAAGGTGCGCAACCAGTAGACCTTGCCCTTGCTGGAGAACAGCAACAGGGTGTCGTGACTGCTGGCAACCAGCAGGTGCTCGATGTAGTCCTCATCTTTCATGCCGGTGGCCGACTTGCCCTTGCCACCACGGCGTTGCGCCTGATATTCGGCCAGCGACTGGGTCTTGGCATAGCCACCGTGGGAGATGGTTACCACACGGCTCTCACGGGTGATCATGTCCTCGTGCTTGAGGTCGATCTGCGAAGCGATGATTTCGGTGCGACGGGCATCGCCGAAATCGTCACGCACCTTCTGCAGCTCCTCGCAAATCACTTCCATCAGGCGCGTGGCGCTGGTGAGGATACGAATCAGCTCGCCGATCTGGAGAAGAATTTCCTGATACTCGGCGAGCAGCTTCTCGTGCTCCAGACCGGTCAGGCGGTGCAGACGCAACTCGAGGATGGCCTGGGCCTGTTCCGGCGACAGGTAGTACTTGCCGTCGCGCAGACCGTATTGCGGGTCCAGCTCGTCAGGACGGCAGACATCGGCACCGGCGCGCTCGACCATGGTTTCCACCGCACTGGATTCCCAGGCCGTGGCAATCAGGCGCTCCTTGGCATCGGCCGGGGTTGGCGAGGCCTTGATCAGCGCAATAACCGGGTCGATGTTGGACAGTGCAACCGCCTGGCCTTCCAGAATGTGCCCGCGCTCGCGCGCCTTGCGCAGCTCGAACACGGTACGCCGGGTGACCACTTCGCGACGATGGCGGATGAATACCTCAAGCATGTCCTTGAGGTTGAGGATGCGTGGCTGGCCATCGACCAGCGCCACCACGTTGATGCCGAACACGCCCTGCATCTGGGTTTGCGCATAGAGGTTGTTCAGCACCACTTCGCCGGATTCGCCACGGCGCAGCTCGATGACCACGCGCATGCCGTCCTTGTCGGACTCGTCGCGCAGCTCGCTGATGCCCTCGATTTTCTTTTCCTTGACCAGCTCGGCGATCTTCTCGATCAGGCGTGCCTTGTTCAGCTGATACGGCAGCTCGGTAACGATGATCTGCTGGCGGCTGCCGGACTTGTCCATGTCCTCGACGGTGGCGCGGGCACGCATGTAGATGCGTCCGCGACCGGTGCGGTAGGCCTCGATGATCCCGGCGCGGCCGTTGATGATGCCGGCAGTGGGAAAGTCCGGGCCGGGGATGTACTGCATCAGCTCATCGACTGTCAGCTCGGGATTCTCGATCAGCGCCAGGCAGCCGTTGATCACTTCGGTCAGGTTGTGTGGCGGGATGTTGGTGGCCATGCCCACGGCGATACCGCTGGAACCATTGACCAGCAGATTGGGGATCTTGGTCGGCATCACCGCCGGAATCATCTCGGTGCCGTCGTAGTTGGGCACCCAGTCCACGGTCTCCTTGTCCAGATCGGCCAGCAGCTCATGGGCCAGCTTGGCCATGCGCACTTCGGTGTAACGCATGGCGGCGGCGTTATCGCCATCCACCGAACCGAAGTTGCCCTGCCCGTCGACCAGCATGTAGCGCAGCGAGAACGGCTGGGCCATACGCACGATGGTGTCGTACACCGCCGTATCACCATGCGGGTGATACTTACCGATGACGTCACCGACGACCCGCGCCGATTTCTTGTAGGCCTTGTTCCAGTCGTTGCCCAGCTCGCTCATGGCGAACAGCACGCGGCGGTGAACCGGCTTGAGGCCGTCACGCGCATCCGGCAGTGCACGCCCGACGATCACGCTCATCGCGTAATCGAGGTAGGACTGCTTCATCTCGTCTTCGATATTGACCGGGATGATTTCTTTGGCCAGTTCACCCATGAGAAACCTGTTTCCTTATTCTGGTTGGACGTCGCCGGACATGCCGCAACGGAGCCGTCTGCCATTCCCCACAAGGAAAATGACTCATTAAAAATCAAAGAGTTACGCGGGGTTAAACCACTGCAAAACAGGTGTTTACGGGCACCCCGGAAAACCGTCGGAGCTTACCACAAGCGGCGCCGTGAACCTACCCCGCCGACCCGCGCGCAGGAGAAAACGCCGGCGACCCTCCGGCAAGGCTTCAGTGCAGGTGCCGCCGACTCATCAATTGCGCCATTTTTTCGCCATCCGGCCGCTCGATCACCCCTGTTTCGGTGACAATCGCGTCCACCAGGTCCGCCGGGGTGACATCGAATACCGGATTGAACACCTCCACCCGGGCGCCCACCCGCTGTCCGGCAAAATCCAGCAATTCAGTGGCATCACGCTCCTCGAGCACCACGTCCTCGCCGACTTCACACGTCATGTCGATGGTCGAACTGGGCGCCACGACCATGAATCGCACGCCGTGATGCATGGCATTGATCGCCAGCTGATAGGTGCCGATCTTGTTGATTACATCGCCATTGGCGGTAATCCGGTCCGCACCGACTATCACCCAGCTGATGCCGTGTCCGCGCATCAGGTGTGCCGCCGTTGAGTCGGCGATCAGCGTGGTCGGCACGCCATCCTCGGCCAGCTCCCAGGCCGTCAGCCGCGAGCCCTGCAGCCAGGGACGGGTTTCACCGGCGTACACCCGCTCCACCAGACCCTGCAGATGGGCGGCGCGGATTACCCCAAGCGCCGTGCCGAAGCCGCCGGTAGCCAGCGCACCGGCATTGCAGTGGGTCAGAAAGCTCTGCGCACTGTCCTGATGCTTTCGAATCAGCTCGAGGCCGGACTGGGCCATGGTCAGATTGGCTTCACGATCACTCAGGTGAATGGCAATCGCTTCTGCCTCCAGCAGTGCCACTACATCCTCGTCCGGATTGCGGCGCTGCAGCCGATCGAGCATACGGTTCAGCGCCCATAGCAGATTGGCGGCTGTCGGCCGTGCCGCCGCCAGTTGCTGGTAATCGGCCTGCAAACCGGCCTGCCAGTCGCCACCGGCCTGCAGGCGCGCACGCGCCGACAGCACCAGGCCATAGGCAGCCGCCACACCGATGGCCGGCGCACCACGCACCAGCATCTGGCTGATGGCCGCGGCCACCGCACCAGACGATTCACAGCGCACCCACAGCTGTTCCAGCGGCAACAGGCGCTGGTCGAGCAGATACAGCGCACCGTCACGCCAGGCTATC
Source organism: Pseudomonas pohangensis (assembly GCF_900105995.1). Taxonomy (NCBI): domain Bacteria; kingdom Pseudomonadati; phylum Pseudomonadota; class Gammaproteobacteria; order Pseudomonadales; family Pseudomonadaceae; genus Pseudomonas; species Pseudomonas pohangensis. Next base: position 2,261,083 of record NZ_LT629785.1, read on the forward strand.
GCAGTGATTCTTTCTGCTGCCAGCAACTGCTCACGCATGACCTGCACGCCCCACCGAAATAGACAAAAGGTCGCGGATTATAGCGAGCCCGGCAAACAATCGCTCGGGTATACTTCGGCCACTTCTGATTGCCCCGGACAGCCCCATGCCCGACCACCAAGCCCCGCTCGACCTGCTCCTGCTGCCCACCTGGCTGGTACCGGTCGAACCGGCCGGTGTCGTGCTGAAAGAACACGCCCTGGGCATTCGCGATGGCCGCATCGCCCTGATTGCACCGCGCGAGCAAGCACTGCGCCTGGCGGCGCAGGAAATCCGCGAACTGCCTGGCTGCCTGCTCACGCCGGGGCTGGTGAATGCCCACGGCCACGCGGCGATGAGCCTGTTTCGCGGTCTGGCTGACGACCTGCCGCTGAACAGCTGGCTGCACGAACACATCTGGCCGGCCGAAGCGCGCTGGGTCGATGAAGCCTTTGTCCGCGACGGCACTGAACTGGCGATTGCCGAACAGATACTCGGCGGCATCACCTGCGTGGCCGACATGTACTTCTACCCCGAGGTCGCCAGTCAGGTGGTGCACCGCAGCGGTATTCGTGCGCAACTGTCGATTCCGGTACTGGACTTCCCGATTCCCGGCGCCCGCGATGCCGCTGAAGCCCTGCGCAAGGGCCTGCACCTGTTCGACGACTTGCGCCAGCACCCGCGTATCAGCGTGGCGTTCGGCCCCCATGCACCCTACAGCGTGAGTGACGACAAGCTGGAAAACCTGCGCATGCTGGCCGAAGAAGTCGACGCCGGCATCCACATGCACGTGCATGAAACCGCCGGCGAGATCCAGCAGTCGCTGCAGCAGTATGGCGAGCGCCCACTGGCCCGCCTGCAGCGTCTGGGCCTGCTCGGCCCGCGCTTCCAGGCGGTGCACATGACCCAGGTCAGTGATGCCGACATCAGCCTGCTGATGGAGAACAACTGCAGCGTCATCCACTGCCCGGAATCCAACCTCAAACTGGCCAGCGGCTTCTGCCCGGTGGAACGCCTGTGGCAGGCCGGGGTGAATGTCGCCATCGGTACCGACGGTGCCGCCAGCAACAACAACCTCGACCTGCTCGGCGAACTGCACACCGCGACCCTGCTGGCCAAGGCGGTGGCCGGCAACGCCAGCGCTCTGGACGCCCACCGTGCCCTGCGCATGGCCACCCTGAATGGCGCCCGCGCGCTCGGCCTGGATGGCGAGATCGGCTCACTGGAACCCGGCAAGCTGGCCGATCTGGTAGCCTTCGACCTCTCCGGCCTGTGCCAGCAACCGCTCTACGATCCGGTTTCGCAACTGATCTACACCAGCAACCGCAGCTGTGTGCGGCACGTATGGGTCGGCGGCAAGGCGTTGCTGGATGAACGTCAGCTGACCCGTCAGGATGCACAACAGCTGGCGGCCACGGCGCGCCAGTGGGGTGAAAAAATAGCCCAGCGTCACCACGCTTGATCAAGACACTCAATCAGGAACCTTCATGAGCAACGTCGACCACGCCGAAATCGCCAAATTCGAAGCCCTCGCCCACCGCTGGTGGGATCGCCAAAGCGAATTCAAGCCGCTGCATGACATCAACCCGTTGCGCGTCAACTGGATCGATGAACGCATCAGCCTGGCCGGCAAGCAGGTGCTCGACATCGGTTGTGGTGGCGGCATCCTCAGCGAAGCCATGGCCCAGCGCGGCGCCACGGTAACCGGCATCGACATGGGTGAAGCCCCGCTGGCGGTGGCCCGCCTGCACCAGCTGGAGTCCGGCGTAGAGGTCGATTACCGGCAGATTACGGCCGAAGCGCTGGCCGCAGAGATGCCCGATCAGTTCGACGTGGTCACCTGCCTGGAAATGCTCGAACACGTACCGGACCCGGCCTCGGTCATCCGCGCTTGCCAGCAGCTGGTCAAGCCCGGCGGCCAGGTATTTTTCTCCACCATCAACCGCAACCCCAAGTCCTACCTGTTCGCCATCGTCGGTGCCGAGTACGTGCTGCGCCTGATGCCGCGCGGCACCCACGACTTCAAGAAGTTCATCCGCCCGTCCGAGCTCGGCGCCTGGAGCCGCGAAGCCGGCCTGCAGGTACAGGACATCATCGGCCTGACCTACAACCCGCTGAGCCGCCAGTACAAGCTGGAAGCGGATGTGGACGTCAATTACATGATCCAGACGCTGAAGGAAATCTGATGATGCGTCTGCGCGCAGTTCTCTTCGACATGGACGGTACGCTGCTCGACAGCGCACCCGATTTCATCGCCATCAGCCAGGCCATGCGCCAGGCTCATGGCTTGCCCGCGATGGACCCGCAACGGATTGCCGACGTGGTTTCCGGCGGCGCGCGCGCCATGGTCGCCGCAGCCTTCGACTGCCCGGTCGAATCGAGCGAATTCGAGGCCCTACGCCTGGAGTTTCTCGAACGCTACCAGCAGCACTGTGCGGTACTTACCCGCCCCTACGACGGCATCGCCGAACTGCTGACGGACATCGAAAAATCGAAACTGATCTGGGGCGTGGTGACCAACAAACCGCTGCGCTTTGCCGAGCCGATCATGCAGCAGCTGGGGCTGGCCGGGCGCTCGGCATTACTCATCTGCCCGGATCACGTCACCCACACCAAACCGGACCCGGAGCCGATGCTGCTGGCCTGCAGCAAACTGGGCCTGCAACCGGCAGAAATCCTGTTTGTCGGTGACGATCTGCGCGACATCGAATCCGGCCGCGCCGCCGGCACGCGCACGGCAGCGGTCAGCTGGGGCTATATTCACCCTGAGGACAATCCCGCGCACTGGGGCGCCGATGTCGTAGTTGATCACCCGGACGAGCTGCGCAGGATCCTCGATAACGCCCTGTGCGGCTGCTGACAGCAACGTCCTGACCGGCACCCGCGCTCCGGTTCGCTCCATTGGTTCATGTTTTCCGCAAATTAGTGGCATTATTAGTGCCATATTAATCCGGAGGCTTTCCGCCATGGCCAGATTGCAGTCATCCCTCACCATTCTTGCGCTTGGCGCCTTGCTCGCGGCCTGCGGCAACGATGAACAAACGGCTGTGCGGGCTGGCACTGCAGCCAGCAGCAGTACCGCCGTCGCCAATGCCGAAGTCGGCAAGTCCCTGCCGCTGGCCGACATGCAGGACTTCGAGGATGCCCAAAAAAGGGGACAGATTTATTTTTACAGCAAACTGAATGAAATTGTCCAAGGACGGAGGATACGTTATGCCAAGGATTGGCCGTGTTGTATTACCAAACTATCCGCACCATGTGGTGCAAAGAGGCCACAACCGCCAGGTTGTGTTCGCTGCTGATGAGGATTACCGCCGCTATCTGGCTGACCTTCGCGAGCTCAAGGATGCATTTGGCGTGAAGGTCTACGCCTACTGCCTGATGACCAATCACGTTCATCTGTTACTGGCACCGGGTGACTCCGTCGCCGGGCTCGGTCAGCTGATGAAAGCCTTGGCAGCGCGTGCCACGCGTTATCGCAACAGACTGGAAGGCCGCTCGGGTACGTTGTGGGAAAGCCGCTACAAATCCAGTGTCGTGCAAACGGACACCTATCTGCTCGCCTGCTCGCGTTACATCGAACTGAATCCCGTTCGTGCTCGTATGACCAGCGAAGCTGGGGACTACCCTTGGTCAAGTTACCGTGAGCGCATCAATACCGCGGGCAGCAACTGGCTTGATGTCGACCCCGGCTTTTTGGCGCTAGGTCAAGATCCAATCGAGCGGAGTGCGCGATACGAGGCTTTCATGAAGCAGGCTACGACTGCTGACGAGTTACGTCTGATTCGGGAAGCACTGCAGCGCGGACAATTGACCGGCAATAGCCGCTTCGTGGATGAAATCGCACACATCACCGGCATCCGGATTGAACAGCGAGGCCAGGGCAGACCACGAACCTGTAGGGAAAAATAAATCTGACCCCTTTTTGTACACTCAGGGTTGCAGCACCAGTTCATGTTTGCTGCAATTAGTGACACTATAAATGCCATATTAATCCGGAGGCTTTCCGCCATGGCCAGATTGCAGTCATCCCTCACCATTCTTGCGCTTGGCGCCTTGCTCGCGGCCTGCGGCAACGATGAACAAACGGCTGCGCGGGCTGGCACTGCAGCCAGCAGCAGTACCGCCGTCGCCAATGCCGAAGTCGGCAAGTCCCTGCCGCTGGCCGACATGCAGGACTTCGAGGATGCCGCGCGCGGCCTGATTGCCAGCCAGCAACCTCTGCAGGTCACCGGCAACGACGGCAAGATCCTGTGGAACATGCAGGATTACGCCTTCATCAAGGACGAGGCGCCGGCCAGCGTCAACCCCAGCCTGTGGCGCCAGGCCAAGCTGAACAACATCAACGGCCTGTTCGAAGTCACACCGGGTATCTATCAACTGCGCGGTTTCGACCTGGCCAACATCAGCCTGATCCAGGGCAAGACCGGCTGGATCCTGGTCGACCCGCTGACCACTGCACCCACCGCCCGCAATGCACTGGCCTTTGCCCGCGAGAAACTGGGCCAGCAGAAGATTTCCGCCATCATTTTTACCCACAGCCACATCGATCACTTTGGCGGGATTGATGGCGTACTTGACGAAGCCGAACGTCAGTCCGTGCAAGTTATTGCCCCGCAAGGCTTCCTGGAAGAAGCCTCCAGCGAAAACATCCTCGCCGGCCCGGCCATGCAGCGCCGCGCCCAGTACATGTATGGCAGCCGGCTACCGCGCTCGACCACCGGCCATGTGGATACCGGCCTGGGCAAGCAACCGCCGCTCGGCGGTGAAATCGGCATTCGCCGGCCGACGGAAATCATCAACCAGACCGGACAAACACTGGATATCGACGGCGTAGAGATGATCTTCCAGTACACCCCGGTCTCCGAAGCGCCGGCCGAGATGACCTTCTACATCCCGCAATACAAGGCCTTCTGCGGTGCTGAAGTGGTCTCCCATACCATGCACAACCTCTACACCCTGCGCGGCGCCAAGGTGCGCGATGCGCTGAAGTGGAGCGATTACATCGACGAGGCCATCGGCCTGTTTGGCCAGGACGCCGAGGTCTATTTCGGCAGTCACCACTGGCCGGTCTGGGGCAAGCAGCGCATCAACAGCTTCCTCAAGAGCCAGCGTGACACCTACAAGTTCATCCATGACCAGACCCTGCGCATGGCCAACAGCGGCGCCACACCAAAGGAAATCGCTGCAGAATTGAAGCTGCCCTCGACGCTGGAGAAGAACTTCTCCAATCGCGGTTACTACGGCACCCTCAGTCACAATGCCAAGGCGGTATATCAGCTCTATTTCGGCTGGTATGACGGCAACCCGGCCAATCTCGACCCGCTGCCACCGGCCGAAGCCGGCGCGGCCTATGTCGAAGCGATTGGCGGCGCCGACCAGCTGCTGGAGATCGCCCAACAGGCCTTCGACAAGGGCAACTACCGCTGGAGTGCCGAACTGCTCAACCATCTGGTGTTCGCCGAGCCAAAAAACCAGGCCGCCCGCGAACTGCTGGCACAGACCTACGACCAGCTGGGCTACCAGGCCGAGTCCGGGCCCTGGCGCGATGAATACCTCACGGGCGCCTATGAACTGCGCAATGGCCCGCCAACTGAAAAGCTCAGCCTCAAGGAGGCGCAAAACTTGATTGCCGAGACTCCCTTGCCGCTGTTCTTTGCCTCCATGGCCGCCATGCTCAATGGCGAGCGTGCCGATGGCAAACACCTGGTGATCAACTTCAACTTCACCGATCTGCAGCAAAACTACGTGCTGGAAGTGGAAAACTCGGTGTTGCATCACCGCTTGCAAGCACCGGCGGCCGGGGCGGATGCCACCATCAACCTGACCCAACCGCTGTTCCTGCAACTGGTCATCGGCACTGCCGGGCTCAAGGACACCCTGTTCTCCGACGACCTGAGCATCGAAGGCAGCCGCCTGTCCCTGCTGGAGTTCTTCAAGTTGCTGGACAAGCCGCAGGGCGGCTTCAACATCATCGAGCCCTGAAACAGCCTGACAAGTGCCAAGCCCTGCCTGAAAAACAGGGCTTTTGCCAGAAAAACAGGGCTTTTTCCTTTATGCTTGCCGCCCTCGCTTGCCAGGCAAAAAGGAACATTCGCATGTTTGACTACACCGCCCGCCCCGACCTGCTCAAGGGTCGGGTGATTCTGGTCACCGGCGCCGGTCGCGGCATTGGTGCTGCTGCGGCCAGATGCTACGCCGCCCACGGCGCCACAGTGCTGCTGCTGGGCAAGACCGAGGAAAACCTCAATCAGGTCTACGACCAGATCGAAAGCGCCGGTCATCCGCAGCCAGCGGTCATCCCGTTCAATCTGGAAACCGCTCTGGCCCACCAGTACGACGAGCTCGCGGCAATGGTTGAAAGCGAGTTCGGCCGCCTCGACGGGCTGCTGCACAACGCCGCCATCCTCGGCCCGCGCACGCCCATCGAGCAGTTGTCGGGCGACAACTTCATGCGCGTGATGCAGGTCAATGTGAATGCCGAGTTCATGCTGACCCACGCCATGCTGCCACTGCTGAAACTCTCCGGGGATGCCTCGGTGCTGTTCACTTCCAGCAGTGTCGGGCGCAAGGGCAAGGCCTACTGGGGTGCCTATGCAGTGTCCAAGTTCGCCAACGAAGGGCTGATGCAGGTGCTCGCCGACGAACTGGAAGGCACCAGCCACGCCCGCGCCAACAGCATCAACCCCGGCGCCACCCGCACCAGCATGCGCGCCCAGGCCTACCCGGGTGAGAACCCTGCACGCAACCCGACTGCGGAAGAGATCATGCCGGTGTATCTGTATCTGATGGGCCCGGATAGCCAGGGTGTGAACGGGCAGGCGTTTGACGCGCAGTAAATGCTCTCGCCGCCCGGCAGTGGGTTGTTAACGGTACAAGCGGGAACATTAGCGGATTGGAAATCCGTTTACGTCAGTGGATATCGCGTTTATCCGAGCGCTCGGTTCCGCCCTGCTGGGCGTCTCACTTTTGCCAGTCGCCCTCCGTGTCAGGCTATCTGTCGCCCTTGTTGATTGACTCACTCAACCAAGGGGGCGAAGGTGCTTAGCAATGCCAAAACGTTACGACAACAACTTCAAAGACTGGGTCGTTCTGCAAATGATGCCGCCCATCAATCGTTCGGTAGCCGAACTCGCTGCTGCTCTCAATCTCACCCCACAGTCGCTGCGTGACTGGAGACAAATGGCTAGAGATAAGGGCTTGATCGTTCCAGGAAACGGGAAGACCAGTGACCAATGGTCTAGCGTCGATAAATTCAATGCAGTACTGGAAACCGCGCCGTTGAGCGAGGTTGAGCTTTCGCAGTACTGCCGAATCAAGGGTATTTATCCTGAGCAAATCCGGGAGTGGCGCAAGGCCTGTCAAAACGCTAATACCCTGGAACTAAAGCCGAGTGCGGAGAAGACCGCTGAGCAGCGGCGAATCAAAGACCTTGAACGCCAGTTGATCCGTTCCGATGCAGGTCGAGCAGAGGCGGTCGCTTTGCTAGAACTCAGAAAAAAAGCCAATGTGATCTGGGGCAAGGACAAGGAAGACTGATCAGCGCCTCAGATCGCATGCAAGCCATGAAGTTGGTTGCTGATGCAGTGCTCGGTGGGGCTCGTCGATTTCGCGCCTGTAATGAGCTTGGGCTAAGCCTGCGGACGGTGCAGCGTTGGCGGTTTAGTGGCAGTGATGGGCGCTTGCTGGCTCAGCGAGCCCCGCCGCCCAACAAGCTAAGCGAAGCAGAGCGCCAAGCGGTGCTCAATGCGGCTAATCAACCTGGCTTCGCCAGCCTCACGCCTCATCAGATCGTCCCAAAGCTGGCAGATAGCGGGGTTTATCTCGCGTCGGAATCAACATTTTATCGTGTACTGAAAGCCGCCAATCAACAGATTCGTCGCGGGCGCACCAAGGCACCGAAACGTCGCGTTTTGACGACGCATCGTGCTGATGGGCGCAATCAAGTGTGGTGCTGGGACATCACCTGGTTGCCTAGCACGGTTAAGGGCCGGTTTTTCTACTGGTACATGGTCAAGGACATCTACAGCCGCAAGCTGGTGGCCAACGAAGTGCATGAAGTAGAGAGCGCAGAGCATGCGTGCGAACTGCTTGAGAAGGGCTGTTTGCGCGAGCACACAGCAGGTCGTCCGCTGGTGTTGCACTCGGACAACGGCAACGTGATGAGGGGCTCGTTGCTGCGTGAAAGCATGATTTCGCTAGGCGTGGAGCCTTCCTTTAGCAGGCCGCGAGTAAGCAACGACAACGCTTATGCTGAAGCGCTTTTTCGCACAGCAAAGTACTGCCCGCTCTGGCCGGAGCAGCCGTTTGATAGCATCACTGAAGCCAGGCTTTGGGTGCAGAAATTCATCGAGTGGTACAACGAAGATCATCGTCATAGCGCCCTGAAATACGTTACACCAAACGAGCGTCACGAAGGTAAAGCGCCAGCACTACTGAGGGCCCGAGCAGTGCTTTATGAGGGCGCGAGGTTAAAAAATCCAAGTCGATGGACTACCAGAACCCGCAACTGGGACTTGGCCAGCACGGTGTATTTGAATCCTGAACGCTCAGGCGAACAGGACAAAATAGCTTCCCCGTAAAGGGCTCGGGGCGACAGGTACCTTGACACGCACCGGTCGCGGCAAAAGTAAGCAAAAACGCTTGCCCCTGCATCCGGCCTCCTGAAGGGGCGTTTGGGTACCCACCGCATCATTTGCGTTTTTGATCGTTCCCACGCTCCGGCGTGGGAATGTAGCCCTCGACGCTCCAGCGTCTGCAAATCCGGCTCCCACGCAGGAGCATGGGAGCCATCGGAATGCTGCCGGGTTGCATGGACTGACAGTCCCGTCAGGAGGGTGAGCGAAATCGGTGTGGAGGGGGTTGAGCGGCATGGATGCCGCGACGACTGCATGGATGCAGGAGGTAGAGCGACGCAGGGTGCCAAAGCCGAGAGCTGCGATGGGCCGTATGCCGGGTGCGCTTTCTCTTTGCTTACTTTCTCTTTGCGCAAACAAAGAGAAAGTAAGGCGCCGTGCAAGGCGCAACCTGTAGTTTCAATCCGGGGAAAGCGTGGCGCTCTGGCTCATAGCCAGCACCAAGTCAATAAAAAAGGGACTCCCACGAGTCCCTTTTTTGCTATCAAACCACTCGGATCAGGGCTTCTTGCGACCAAATCCGGGCCGCTGGCCATCACCGGCTGGTGGGCGTTTGCTACCGGCCGGCTTGCGCGCCGGACGCTCGCCCTGGGCAGGTGTCGAGCGCTCACCGGATGGCTTGCCCGGACGGCGCTTGCTCATATCGCCCGGACGCTCCGCCACCGGCGTGCCCTTGCCGGAATCCCGCGGATTGTCCCGACTGGCTGCCGGACGTGGCTTGCGCGGGATCGGCGCGCCGGACTCGTCGCGCAATACCCGTTGCGGACGTTCGCCATCAGCCCGGCGCGGGCTGCGCAAGGTGTTCGGCTTGGGCGATTTGCGCTGCAGGCGGTCCAGCTTGTCGCGCAACTTGCCCTTCATTTCCGGCAAGGCCACTGAAGCCAGGCCGACTTCGCTGCTGAGGATATCGATCTCGCCCTGCACCATCTCGCGCCAGCGACCGACACTCAGGTCCGAGGTGAGGAATACCGGGCCGAAACGCACGCGTTTCAGGCGGCTCACCACCACGCCCTGCGACTCCCAGAGCCGGCGCACTTCGCGGTTGCGTCCTTCCATCACCACGCAATGAAACCAGTGGTTGAAGCCTTCGCCACCGGGCGCTTTCTGGATGTCGGAAAACTTCGCCGGGCCGTCTTCCAGCATCACCCCGGTGAGCAGCCGCTCGATCATCTCGTCATCCACTTCGCCACGCACACGCACCGCATACTCGCGGTCCATCTGGTAGGAAGGGTGCATCAGGCGGTTGGCCAACTCGCCATCGGTGGTAAACATCAGCAGTCCGGTGGTGTTGATGTCGAGACGGCCGATATTGATCCAGCGGCCGCTCTGCAGCCGTGGCAGGTGCTCGAACACCGTGGGCCGGCCTTCCGGATCGTCACGGGTGCAGACCTGACCTTCCGGCTTGTTGTACATCAGCACGCGGCGGGTACTTTCTTCCAGCTCTTCACGGCGCAACAGGCGGCCGTCGAGGGTGATGGCATCATGGGTATCGACGCGCTGGCCGAGGGTGGCAACCAGGTTGTTCACCTTGACCCGGCCCAGACTGATCCAGGTCTCAATGTCGCGGCGCGAACCGAGGCCCATACGGGCCATGACTTTCTGCAGTTTCTCGCCTGCAGGACGGTATTCTTCAATGTCACTCATCGCGGCACCTCCCGGTGTGTCCATGACAGAAAAATTGGCGCAAGGCGCCAAAAGGGTCGCGCATCATACGCGGATCGCCCGCTGGACGCACGGCAAGACTATAGCTGGCTGCGCAGATACTGCTGCAGATTCGCCAGCAAGTCGGCGCCTGTAACAGTCAGTGGCGTGACGCGCCTTCATCCGGCCGTGGCAATTCTTCTTCAGCAGCATCCTCTGCTGCGGCCCCGGACGCCTCGGTCAGCGGCTCGGGCAGGTCGCTGAAATCGGTCTTCAGCCCTTGCTCCATGCCGTCCAGCTCCGCCAGCAGGCTGCTGAAATTGACTTCCTCGCGCGGTTCTTCGGCTGGCTCCAGCGCCACCTGCAAGGCATCGGCGCCCAGCGTCTGCTCATCGCTGAACGACAGCACCGGCTCCGGTTCGAGATCACGCAACGCTGCCAGCGTTGGCAGCTCCTCCAGGCCCTTGAGGTTGAAATAATCGAGAAAGGCCCGGGTGGTGGCGAACATTTCCGGCTTGCCCGGCACATCACGGTGGCCGACCACGCGTATCCACTCGCGTTCCAGCAGGGTCTTGACCGTCTGGCTGTTGACTGCCACGCCACGGATGTCCTCGATCTCGCCACGGGTAATCGGCTGCCGGTAGGCGATCAGCGCCAGGGTTTCCAGCATCGCCCGCGAGTAGCGCTGGGGGCGCTCGTCCCACAGCCGGCCGACCCAGGGCGCAAAACGTTCACAAACCTGCAGGCGATAGCCCGAAGCCACTTCCTTGAGCTCGAAAGCCCGGCCGCTACAGCTGTGCCGCAGGATTTCCAGGGCCTCGCGCAGCAACGCCGGTTCGGGGCGCTCGGCCTCTTCGAACAGTTCGGCCATGCGCTCCAGCGACAATGGCCGGCCAGCCGCCAGCAGAAAGGCTTCCAGCAGGCTGGCCAGATCCTGAGGGTCGGAAAGGTTCATCGGTTCACCTCGAAAATTACCTGTGTTTCGCTCATTCCGCCCTGGCGCGGACGTGTATGGCGGCAAAATCGGCGTTCTGCACCAGCTCCACCAGCTGTTCCTTGATCAGCTCGAGCACTGCCATGAAGGTCACCACCACGCCCAGGCGGCCTTCCTCGGCACGGAACAGCTCGACGAATGGCACAAAACCGCCAGCCTTGAGGCGCTCCAGCACGTCACTCATGCGCTCGCGGGTCGACAGGGTCTCGCGGGTGATCTGATGGCTCTCGAACATGTCGGCCCGGCGCAGCACCTCGGCCATCGACAGCAGCAATTCCTGCAGGCTGACATCCGGCAGCAGCTTGCGGGCGCGGGCCGCCGGCGCGGCCAGGGTCGGTACGTGGATATCGCGACCGACCCGCGGCAAGCCGTCCAGCCCTTCGGCAGCGGCCTTGTAGCGCTCGTACTCCTGCAGGCGGCGGATCAGTTCGGCGCGTGGATCGTCTTCTTCCTGCTCCACCTCGGCCGAGCGCGGCAGCAACATGCGCGACTTGATTTCCGCCAGCATGGCGGCCATCACCAGATACTCGGCAGCCAGCTCCAGGCGCACCGACTGCATCAGCTCGACATAACCCATGTACTGCTTGGTGATTTCCGCGACCTGGATATCGAGGATGTCGATGTTCTGTTTGCGGATCAGGTACAGCAGCAGATCCAGCGGGCCCTCGAAGGCTTCGAGGAACACCTCCAGAGCATCCGGCGGAATGTACAGATCCAGCGGCAATTCGGTGACTGCCTGGCCATAGACCAGCGCAAACGGCAGTTCCTGCTGTTCCGGGGCATGCTGCGGCTCTGTCATCAATCGGCACCCTGCTCGAAAGGCTGCGGATCACCGGCACCCACGCGCAACACCTGCGGATCACCATCGGTAAGGCTGACGACCGTCGAGGCTTCCAGCCCGCCGTGGCCACCGTCGATGATCAGGTCGACCTGATGCTCGATACGCTCGCGGATCTCGTAGGGATCCGACATCGGCAGGCTCTCGCCGGGCATGATCAGCGATGAACTCATCAACGGCTCGCCCAGCTCGGCCAGCAAGGCCAGGGCTATCGGATGCGCCGGCACGCGCAGGCCGATGGTGCGGCGCTTGGGATGCATGAGCATGCGCGGCACTTCGCGGGTGGCGCTGAGAATAAAGGTGTACGGCCCCGGCGTATGCGCCTTGAGCAGGCGAAAGGCGCTGGTATCAACCTTGGCAAACAGCCCGAGCTGGGACAGGTCGCTGCAGACCAGGGTGAAATTGTGCTTGTCATCCAGCCGGCGCAGGCTGCGGATGCGTTCCACCGCCGACTTGTCGCCAATATGGCAGCCCACCGCATAGGACGAGTCGGTCGGATAAACCACCACGCCACCTTTGCGGATGATCTCCACTGCCTGCTTGATCAGCCGTGCCTGCGGGTTTTCCGGATGCACCTGGAAGAATTGACTCATGGCGTTTCCCTGCTCAGTGAACGGCAACATCAGGCGCAGCAGTCGGGTCGGCCGGAGGCTGCAGTCCGCCGGACAATTTCAGGCGCGCCGCCAGCAAAGGCAAATCTTCCGGAATCGGGCGATACATGCCCAGCTCCGACCAGTCGCTGGGCGCATGAAAATCGCTGCCGGCACTCACCAGCAGGCCGAACTCACGGGCCAGAACACTCAGCGTGCCGGTCTGTTCAGCCGGTTGCAGGCCGTTGATCACCTCCAGCCCGTGCCCTCCGGCCTCGATAAAGGCTGCCACCAGCTTGCGTCGCTTGCTGCGGGTGAAATCGTACATCATCGGGTGCGCCAGACTGATCCAGGCACCTGAGGCCTTTAAAGTGGCAACCGCCTCCGCCAGCGTTGGCCAATGCTGTTTGACATCGCCCAGCTTGCCGGCACCCAGCCACTTGCGAAATGCCTCGCCACGATCGGCCACATGCCCGGCACGCACCAGAAAATCGGCAAAATGCGGCCGCGCCGGCGCATTGCCACTGTCACCCAGCGCCATCTGCGCCTCGCGGGCGCCGACAAAGGCACCTGGCATGCCCTTGTCCGCCAGACGCCGGCCTATTTCCTCGGCGCGCGACCAGCGGCCATGGTGCAGGTCCTCAACCGCCTTGAGCAGTGCCGGCGCGTCCGGCCTGAAGCCGTAACCGAGCACATGAATGGTGGCGCCGCCCCAGGTACAGGACAGCTCGATCCCGCTGATCAACTGCATGTCCGGCCATGCGGCGGCTGCCTGCATGGCTTCAGGCAGGCCTTCAATGGTGTCGTGATCGGTCAGCGCCAGCACCCGCACGCCGCGCCCATACGCCCGCGCGACAAGGTCGGCAGGGGCAAGCACACCATCGGATGCGGTGCTGTGGCAGTGCAGATCAATATGCATGGGTATGACTATCGCCGGAATGCTGGTTTGTTATTATGCCGTCTCATCCCGCCCGTGGCTTGCACCGTGAAACAATTCATCGATTTCATCCCGCTTATCCTGTTTTTCATTGTCTACAAACTCGACCCGCGCGCGGTCGAGTTTGCCAACCATAGCTTCATGCTTGGCGGTATTTTCAGTGCCACTGCGGTACTGATTGGCAGTTCGGTGCTGGTCTACGGGGCTTTTTTCGCCGTGCAGCGGCGTCTGGAAAAAGGCCAGTGGCTGACCCTCGCCGCCTGCCTGGTGTTTGGTGGCATGACCCTGGCGTTTCACAGCGAAACCTTCCTCAAGTGGAAGGCCCCGGTGGTCAACTGGATATTCGCCTGCGCATTCCTGGCCAGCCACTTCATCGGCGACAAGCCACTGATCCAGCGCATGATGGGCCACGCCATCAGCCTGCCACAGCCCGTCTGGGCAAGGCTGAATCAGGCCTGGATCATATTTTTCTTGATTGCCGGTAGCGCCAACCTGTTCGTTGCCTTTACCTTTCAGCAGTGGTGGGTGGACTTCAAGGTGTTCGGCAGCCTGGGCATGACCCTGCTGTTCCTCGTCGGCCAGGGCATCTACCTGTCACGCCACCTGCATGACCCCGCCGAACAGCCGCAAAAATAAGGATCCGCATGCTCTACGCCATCATCGCCATCGACCACCCCGACACCCTGAGCAAGCGCCTGGCCGCGCGCCAGGATCACCTCGCGCGGCTTGAGCAACTCAAAACTGAAGGTCGACTGATACTCGCCGGCCCGCACCCGGCCATTGACAGCAATGACCCGGGGCCGGCCGGTTTCACTGGCAGCCTGATCGTTGCCGAGTTCGACTCGCTACAGGGCGCACAACGCTGGGCAGATGCCGATCCCTATCTGGCTGCCGGCGTCTACGCTCAGGTTCAGGTGAAACCCTTCAAGCTGGTGCTGCCCTGACTTCACGCTTTACCCGGCTGTCCGATAACAAAAACAATAAGGAATACCATGCATCGTTTATCCCTGACCCTGCTGCTTGTGCTCACGCCACTGTGTTCCGCGCTGCAGGCCGAAGAGTCCACCCTTGCCAGTCCGGCAGCCACGCACATCACCAGCCAGTCGAGCGCAACCCAGCGCATCCAAGAACTGGAAGCTGAACTGGGCGCCGCCGTCCAGCAACGTGACGAACTGGCCGGGCAACTCAGTTCGGGACTGGCCGATAGAGAAACTGCCCAGGTCGCGCGTCTGCGCCAGGAAAATCAGAAGCTAAAACTGCAACTGCGCGAAGCCCTTGCCAAACAGCAGCAAAGCCTGTTCACGGAAACCCAGACCTGGTATCTCGCCGGTGCAGCGACCGCCCTGCTCGGCGCGGCAATCGGCGCCCTGTTACGCGGCAACCGCAGAAGACGCCAGTGGCTCAACTGAGCGCGGCTTCATTCCAGGGCTGCACAAAGTCCTCCACTGCCAGCGCTCTGGGATTACGCCGCTCGCCTTCGACGTTGCCCAGATAAACAAAGCCGATTATCCGTTCGTTGCTCTGCAACCCCAGGCCTTTGCTGACCAGCGGGTCTTCGGCCATGGCGCCGGTGCGCCACATCGCTCCCAGACCCAGGCCGTGGGCGGCCAGCAGCAAACCGTGGGCAGCGCAGCCAGCCGCCAGCAACTGTTCCTGATGGGGAACCTTGGGATGATCCTGCAGGCAGGCAACCACCACCACCAGCAGAGGTGCCCGCAACGGGCTTTTGCGGACTTTTTCCAGCGCATCGGCCTTGACCTCGCCGGGCCGTGCAGCCAGGGCCTGGGCAAACAGGTCACCCAGACGCTCACGCGCAGCGCCCTCGATGGTCAGGAAGCGCCACGGGCTCAACTGGCCGTGGTCCGGCGCCCGCAGAGCAGCGGCAAACAGCTGCTCGCGTTGGGCCGCAGATGGTGCAGGCCCGCTCAGACGAGCGACAGATACGCGATTTCGCAGAGCATCCAGGACATCCATCAACAACCTCCGGCAGCATTCACAGTGTCGCCATTCTACCCATGCACAACTGCCAGCGCCCGTGCGCCTGCAGAATATCCCTGACTAAGCGATTTACAGCCTTGGCGTCACGAGTAGAATAAGCCCCCTTCCTTCCAGAGCCCTACGTGCATGGCCCTGCAGTCACTCCGCTCGCTTGGCTTCATCATCGGTATTTTCCTGATCACCCTGGCGGTCAGCATGCTGATTCCGATGCTGACACTGGTCCTGTTCAAGCATGAGGGGGAACTCTCTGCCTTTACCTGGTCCTGCCTGATCACCGCGCTGGCCGGCCTGGCGCTGACCTTGCCGGGTCGGCCGAAGGATTCCAACCTGCGGCCGCGTGACATGTACATGCTGACCAGCAGCAGCTGGGTGATCGTCTGCCTGTTTGCCGCGCTGCCGATGGTACTGATCCAGCACATCAGTTACACCGATGCCTTCTTCGAAACCATGTCCGGGGTGACCACCACCGGCTCGACCGTGCTGACCAATCTGGATCAGGCCTCACCGGGGCTGCTGATCTGGCGCTCCATGCTGCAGTGGCTGGGCGGCATCGGCTTTATCGGCATGGCCGTGGCCATTCTGCCGCTGTTGCGCGTCGGCGGCATGCGCCTGTTCCAGACCGAATCGTCCGACTGGGGCGAGAAAGTCATGCCGCGTTCGCACATGGCCGCCAAGTACATATTGGCGGTGTATACCGCACTGACCGTGCTTGGCTTTTTGGGCTTATGGGCCGCGGGGATGAGCGCCTTCGAGGCGATCAACCATGCCATGACCGCCATCTCCACCGGCGGTTACTCCACCTCCGACGCCTCCATGGCGCACTGGACCCAGCCAGCCATTCACTGGATTGCCGTGGCCTTGATGATTGCCGGCAGCCTGCCCTTTACCCTGTATGTCGCCAGCCTGCGCGGCAACTACAAGGCACTGCTGCGTGACCATCAGGTCCGCGGCCTGCTCGGCTTTCTGCTGGCCAGCTGGCTGGTGGTCGGCGCCTGGCTGCACCTGCATTCCCAGCTGGGCTGGATAGATGCCATACGGGTCGCGGCGTTCAATATCACCTCCGTGGTGACTACCACCGGTTACGCCCTGGGCGACTACACCACCTGGGGAAGTTTTGCCGTACTGCTGTTTTTCTATCTGACCTTTGTCGGCGGCTGCTCCGGCTCGACCGCCGGCGGCCTGAAGATCTTCCGCTTCCAGGTCGCCTTTGTACTGTTGCGCGCCAACCTGTTGCGACTGGTGCACCCGCGCGCGGTGATCAAGCAGCAGTACAACGGCCACAACCTTGACGAAGACATCGTCAGCGCGATGATCACCTTCTCGTTCTTCTTTGCCGTGACCATCTCGCTGATCGCCATCGGCCTGACCCTGACCGGACTGGACTGGATCACTGCACTCACCGGCGCCGCCACCGCCGTATGCAACGTGGGCCCGGGACTGGGGCCGATCATTGGCCCGGCGGGCAATTTTGCCACCCTCAGCGATAGCGCCAAGTGGCTGCTGACCGCAGGCATGCTGCTCGGCCGGCTGGAAATCCTCACGGTACTGGTGCTCTTCACCCGCGCTTTCTGGAAACACTAGATACCGGCTGTAGTGTGGCCTCCGGCAAAGCCGGCGCTCCCGCCCAATGGAGGATTTACAGCAGGTTCTAGCCGCGTAGAATGCAGCCCCACTTGAACAAGAGGGCGCTGCATGAGCCTGCCAACCCTGCGCATGATCGGCTTTGTCATCGGGTTGTTCCTGCTGACCGTTGCTGCCAGCATGCTGATTCCGATGATTACCCTGATCCTTCTCGATCACCAGTCGGAGTTGTCTGCCTTTGCCTGGTCCTGCGTGATTACCGCCATCGCCGGTCTGGCCCTGGCTGGCGGTGGCCGCCCCAAGCATGCCAGCCTGCGCCCGCGCGACATGTACATGCTGACCACCGCCAGCTGGATTGCGGTGTGCATCTTTGCTGCCCTGCCGATGGTGCTGGTGCATCACATCAGCTATACCGACGCCTTCTTCGAAACCATGTCCGGGATTACCACCACCGGCTCGACGGTCATCAGCGGCCTCGACCATGCCTCGCCGGGCCTGCTGATCTGGCGCTCCCTGCTGCAATGGCTGGGCGGCATCGGCTTTATCGCCATGGCCGTGGCCATTCTGCCACTGCTGCGGGTCGGCGGCATGCGCCTGTTCCAGACCGAGTCATCGGACTGGAGCGAGAAAGTCATGCCACGCTCGCACATGGCCGCCAAGTACTTTCTGGGCATCTATATCGCCTTCACCCTGCTCGGCTTTGTGGGTTTCTGGCTGGCCGGCATGACGCCGTTCGACGCCATCAATCACTCGATGACCTCGATTGCCACTGGCGGCTACTCGACCTCCGATGCCTCCCTCGGAAACTGGCAACAACCGGCTGTGCACTGGGTTGCCGTGGCCCTGATGATCTGTGGCGGCGTGCCCTTCACCCTGTATGTAGCCACCTTGCGCGGCAACCTCAAAGCCCTGTGGCGCGACCAGCAGGTACGCGGCTTTGTCGGCTTTCTGGTGATCACCTGGCTGACTGTAGGTACCTGGCTCTGGCTCAACTCGGACTACAGCTGGCTGGATGCCTTCCGTATCACCAGCCTCAGCGTGACCTCGATAGTTACCGGTACCGGCTTTGCGGTGACCGATTACAGCCTCTGGGGCGGCTTTGCCATTCTGCTGTTTTTCTACCTGACCTTCGTCGGCGGCTGCTCCGGCTCAACCACCGGTGGCCTGAAAATCTTCCGCTTCCAGGTCGCCTATGTGCTGCTGCGAGCCAACCTGCAACAGCTGGTACACCCGCGCGCGGTGATCAAACAGCAGTACAACAAGCACAACCTGGACGAGGACATTGTCCGCTCGCTGATCACTTTCTCGTTTTTCTTTGCCGTCACCATCGCCGTGCTTGCCCTTGGCCTGTCCCTCACCGGCGTGGACTGGATGACCGCCCTGACCGGCGCCGCCACCGCCGTGTGCAATGTCGGCCCGGGGCTGGGGCCGGTCATCGGTCCGGCCGGAAACTTCTCCACCTTGCCGGATGCGGCGAAGTGGATGCTGACGGTCGGCATGCTGCTGGGCCGCCTGGAGATCCTCACCGTCCTGGTGCTGTTCACCAACACCTTCTGGAAACACTGAGAACGGCAACCGCCTTGCGCTGACCCGGCGTCAATTTATACGCACAAATTCGCCGAACCACCCGCAAACGCCAAAATATCGACCATTCGTCGTACCGTCAGGCAGGACGCTGCCCAGCGCATACACTCCGAGAAGTCAGGATATATTTTGGAGATACAGCCATGTTCACTCGCCGGGCGGTTGACCCCGTAGTCGCAACCCACTACCGCAGCAAGCGCATCAGCACGGTAAATGGACAGTTTTTCTTTTCCACCCGCGAAGGAACCTTCGAAGGGCCCTACTTCACCCAGAGTGATGCCGAACGCGAGATCGCCTGCTACATACGGCGTACCCGGCAAGGTGACGACATCATGCAGCGTTCGCATTAATCGTCATCAGCCCGGCCAAACAGGAAATCGCGCCGAGGCGCGACTTCCTGTTTACTGGCAAGGCAAATCAACTCAATCCTTCTTCCGCGAAAATGCCGCTTCCAGTGCCTCGTTGATGGTGCGCAGCACCTTGACCCGGGCAAAGCGCTTGTCGTTGGCCTCAACCAGCGTCCAGTGCGCTATCTCACTACTGGTCCGATCGACCATGTCACCCACCGCGTCCACGTATTCATCCCATTTGGCCCGGTTACGCCAGTCTTCATCGGTGATCTTGAAGCGTTTGTAGCCAACTTCCTCGCGATCCTTGAAGCGCTGCTCCTGGGTATCACGGTCAATTGCCAGCCAGAACTTGACCAGCACTACACCATGACTGGTCAGACTTTCCTCGAAGTCGCTGATCTCGCTATAGGCCCTTAACCAGTCTGCCTGTGAACAAAAACCCTCGACCCGCTCCACCAGAACCCGGCCATACCAGGTGCGATCGAAGATGGTCATTTTTCCATGGGCCGGCACGTGCCGCCAGAAACGCCACAGATAGGGCTGGGCAAGCTCTTCCTGGGTCGGCGCCCCCACCTGCACTACCCGGTAGGAACGCGGGTCGATTGCTTCCGTCACCCGCCGGATCGCACCGCCCTTGCCCGCCGCATCGTTACCCTCGAATGCCACCAGTAATGAGTGACGCCGCATGCGCTTGTCACTCATCAGACCTGCCAGCCTTGCCTGCTCGCTGGCCAGCTCGGTTTTGTAGTCTTCCTTGCTCAGGCTCTGGCTCATGTCCAGCGCATCGAGCAAACCACGGTTATCCAGACTCGAAATCAACGGTGCTGCATGCGGCTGGGTTTTCGGCCGGGCTTCGGCTTTCAGTGCTGCCTGCATCCCCTCCAGCAAAGTGCGCGCTACCGTCAGGTTGCGATAATTGGCATCAGACCCTTCCACCACATACCAGGGCGCATAATCCCGGCTGGTACGGCGCAGCACCCGCTCGCCAAAGCGCACGAACTTGTCGTAAACCTTGGCCTGCTGCCACTCGAAAGGGCTGACCTGCCAGCTGCGCAGCGGGTCGGACTTGAGCAGGTCAATGCGCTTGTGCATCTGTTTCTTGGACAGGTGAAACCAGAATTTGAAGATCAGCGTGCCTTCATCACAGAGCATGCGTTCAAGGCGCTCGGCGGCCTCCGCCGCCTGATCGAAAGTTGCCGTATTGATCCTGCCCTGCACCCGGGCATTGAGCATCTGGCTGTACCAGTTGCCGAAGAAGATACCGGTCTGGCCCTTGGGCGGCAGACGCCGCCAGTAACGCCATTCCGGCGGGCGCACCAGCTCCTCGTCGGTTTGCAGGGCAAAACTTTCCACGCGGATCAGCCGCGGGTCCATCCAGGTATTTAGCAGTTTGACTGTTTCGCCCTTGCCGGCGCCCTCGATGCCATTGATCAGGATCAGCACCGGGAAACGTGCTTGTCGCTGTAATTCGAACTGTGCCTCAAGCAGGGACTCCCTCAATGCCGGGGCCATTTCATCAAAGGTTGCATCATCAATTTTGTGCCCCAACTCGGCCGACTCGAACATAATCAATCCTCAAAATGGAAGCTTAAAGACTAGCCGAGAAAATCAGCCAGAGTCGACAAACTGTACCTGCGTTGACCTCGCGCAATCGTTTAGAATCCGTCGCCTTCCCAGCAGTGACCTTGCCATGTCCGAAGTATCCCACGCCCAGCTCGACTGGGACGATCAGGGCCAGCCGTTGTCGCGCAGCTTTGACGATGTGTATTTTTCACGCGCTTCCGGTCTGGGCGAAACCCGCCATGTGTTTCTCGACAGCAACGACCTGCCCCGGCGCTTTGCCGCGCTGCAGGCAGGCGAGCAACTGTGCATAGGTGAAACCGGCTTTGGCACCGGTTTGAATTTTCTCTGTGCCTGGCAGCTGTTCGAGCAACAGGCCGCGGCGGATACCCGGCTGCACTTTGTCAGCGTGGAAAAGTATCCGCTGCAGCGCGCCGACCTGCACAGGGCGCTGGCCCTGTGGCCGGAACTCGGCGTTCAGGCCGATCAGCTGCTGGAGCAATACGTTGCCATTCATCCGGGCTTTCAGCGCCTGGTGTTTGCCGGCGGCCGTGTGCTGCTGACGCTGCTGATCGGCGATGTGCTGGACAGATTGCCGGAACTCGACGCACGCATCGACGCCTGGTTCCTCGACGGTTTTTCACCGGCGAAGAACCCGCAGATGTGGAGCCCCGGACTGTTTGCCCAGCTGGCGCGCCTGTCGGCACCAAACGCCAGTCTGGCCACCTTTACCAGTGCCGGCTTCGTCCGTCGCGGTCTGGGCGAGGCCGGCTTTGCCGTGCAAAGGATCAAGGGTTATGGGCACAAGCGGGAAATGCTGGCCGGGCACTTTGCCGGTCAAGCCGCGGCAGAAGGCAAGCCCTGGTTCAGGCGCCCCGGCTACAAGCCGCTGCAGCGTACGGCACTGGTGATCGGCGCCGGTCTGGCCGGCTGTGCCAGTGCCGCCAGTCTGGCAGCCCGCGGCTGGCAGGTCACCCTGCTCGAACGCCACGCCGGACTGGCCGCCGAAGCCTCGGGCAACCCGCAGGGCGTGCTCTATCTGAAACTCTCGGCCCACGGCACGGCGCTGTCACAACTGATTCTCGGCGGCTTCGGCTACACCCGCCGGCTGCTGCCGCAACTGCCCGAGGCCAGTGACTGGCAGGCCTGTGGCGTGTTGCAGCTGGGCTTCGATGCGGCCGAGCAGGCCCGCCAGGCCAAACTGGCTGCCGCCTTTGCCGATGATCTGCTGCAAGCCGTCGATCAGCCGCAGGCACAGGCCCTGGCCGGCGTTGCACTGGCGTCAGGCGGGCTGTTCTTTCCCGAAGCCGGCTGGGTCAATCCGCCAGCGCTGTGCCAGCTATTGGCCAGCCATCCGAACATCCGGCTGCTCCCCCGGCGGCAGGCACTTGAACTGCGCAAAACCGGCGATGGCTGGCAGGCTCTGCAAGGCGAGCAGCTGCTGGCCAGCGCAGCCGTGGTGGTGCTGGCCGGCGCCGCCGAGGTCAGCCAATTCCCGTGTACCGCGCACCTGCCACTCAAGCGCATCCGCGGCCAGATCAGCTACCTGCCGGCTACAGCCGCCAGCCAGGCCCTGCAAACCGTGGTCTGCGCCGAAGGCTACGTCGCCCCGGTCCGCCACGGCATGCATACCCTGGGCGCCAGTTTCGACTTCAAGCGCGACGATCTCGACCTGTGCGCCAGCGAACACCAGGGCAACCTGCAACTGCTGGATTCGATTTCCACAGACCTCGCCGGGCAGCTGCAGCGCGCAGAACTCGATCCCGCCACCCTGCAGGGCCGCGCTGCCTTTCGCTGCACCACGCCCGACTACCTGCCGCTGATTGGCCCGCTGGCCGATCACCAGGCATTCCTGCAGCGCTATGCCGCACTGGGAAAAAACGCACGCAAGGAGCTGGACGCCGACTGCCCCTGGCTCGACGGTCTGTACCTGAACTGTGCCCACGGCTCCCGCGGCCTGGTCACCGCCCCGCTGGCGGCGGAACTGCTGGCCGCCTGGCTGGATGACGAACCTCTGCCGCTGCCGCGCAGCGTCGCCGAAGCCTGTCACCCCGGGCGTTTTTCTCTGCGCACGCTGACACGGGGCAGTTAGACTGCCTGCCACTGCCACGATCCCGAGAAACCATGCTGATCCCGCCCGAAATGCTCGAAAGCGACACCCTGACCCGGCTGATCGAGGACTTCGTCACCCGCGAAGGCACCGACAACGGCGACGAAACCCCGCTGGAAACCCGCATCGCCCGGGTCCGCAAAGCGCTGCAGAAGAAACAGGCGGTGATCATCTTTGACCCGGAAAGCCAGCAATGCCAACTGGCCCTGCGCGACCAGGTACCCCGCGAGTGGCTGGAAGCACTGGATGACTGATTGCCGACAGGATTTGACTGGCCGGAATCCACCATTCCCGCCAGCCGGATTGACGCCAGACCGCTCAGACAGCCGCGAGAGTTTTTAATCCATGCGCCTCGACAAATACATTGCCCAGACCACCGACCTGTCTCGCGCGCTGGTGAAGCTAGCCTTGCGCAACAAGCGCGTGCAGGTGAATGGCCAACAGGTGAAGGATGCCAGCCTGAACCTGAGCCCGGCCGATACCGTTCAGCTGGACGGTGAAACACTGCGTCCGGCCGGCCCGCGTTACTTCATGCTGCACAAACCCGCAGGCTACCTGTGCGCCACAACCGATAGCCATCACCCCACGGTGCTCGACCTGCTCGACGAACCCAACCTGCACAGCCTGCAGATAGCCGGGCGTCTGGATCTTGATACCACCGGGCTGGTGTTGATTACCGATGATGGCCAGTGGAACCATCGCGTGACCTCGCCACGGCGAGAGTGCCAAAAAACCTATCACGTCAAACTGGCGACCGATCTGATCTGCGATGCCGAAGAAAAATTGCAGTCCGGCATCCAGCTGCACAGCGAAAAGCAGCTGACCAGGCCCGCCCGGCTCGAGCGCCTGGGCAGCAACGAAGTCAGGCTGACCATCAGCGAGGGCAAATATCATCAGGTGAAACGGATGTTTGCCGCCCTGGATAATCGCGTTATCGAACTGCACCGCGAGCGTATCGGCGGGATAACCCTGGACGATGCACTGCAAGCGGGTGACTACCGTCCGCTGAGCGAAACAGAAATAAACAGTATCGAGTAACCCCGCAAGCACCCGCCAGACAGGCCAGCCGGGCAAGGTGCCCAGGAACCGCCTGCGGCCGCTGCGGTGTTGTTCCCGGGGCCGCGCAGGCGACGCCTAGCCGCGCAGGCTGCCCTCGCGTTCCCAGCTGCAGCGCAGCAGCAGTTCGCCTTCATTGGGGCTGTGGAAGCCCTGTTCCGATTCCCAGCGGAAGGTGTGCATGCCGTTGAGTTCGGTTTCCAGATGGACCACTGCGCTGCCCCAGTACAGGCGCTTGAGCAGGGCTTCGAACTCCTGCACCCAGAGCTTCCACTCGTATTCGATGGCCTGGTAACTGGCGCCGAAATGGATCACCTGGGTCTGGTACAGGCCCAGACCCTGCTGCTCACAGCAGGAAAACATGTCGCGACCGATAAACGGCCAGTCGCCACCGGCCGGCAGGTTCTGCAGCACCTGACGATTGGTATCGCGGCGCTGGCGGCGGAACTCGGGGTTGTCCGTCGGCCAGTCGCGGATACACCCGTAGACAATGGACTCTATCTCCACACCGGCACTCCTGTTGGTCAGCAGGCATTCTACAGAGTGTCAGCACGCAATAGCGTGTGCCAATCGAACTCAGTCGAGCATGGACACATGCCGCGGGTGAGCGGCGACCCGCGCCAGCCAGGCATTGATCGCCGGATAGCCGGACAGATCGAAACCGCCTTCATGGGCCACATGGGTGTAGGCATAGAGGCTGACATCGGCAATGGTGTATTGCTCACCGACCAGATACGGCGTGCGCTGCAGCTGCTGTTCCATCACATCCAGCGCCTTGTAGCCGCCTCTGTGACAGTTGTCATACTCGGCCCGGCGCGCCTCGGGCAAGCCCTGATAGAGCTGGATGAAGCGGGCCACGGCGATATACGGCTCATGGCTGTACTGCTCGAAGAACTGCCATTGCAGCACCTGGGTCGCCAGACGCGGCTCGCTGCAGAGGAAGGTGCTGCCCTGGGCGAGAAAATTGAGAATCGCATTGGACTCCCACAGGCAGGTGCCGTCTTCCAGCTCCAGCACCGGAATCTTGCCGTTGGGATTTTTAGCGAGGAATTCGGGCGTCTGGGTTTCACCCTTGAGTACATCGACGGCAATCCACTCATAAGGTTGCCCAAGCAGGTTGAGCATCAGCTTGAGTTTGTAGCAATTGCCGGAACGATAATCACCGTAGACCTTGAACATGCTTGCCTCCTCCCCTGATTAGCCGGCAACGGCCGCCACGGCCTGTTCGGCAAGTTGCACCTGCTGGGCCTGGCGGATCACCCGGGTCAGGCGTTGCAGACCCTCGCCCAGCCGCTCGGGAGCGACATGGCTGAAGTTCAGCCGCAGATAGCCATGATTCTGCTCCGGATCGACAAAAAACGGCTCGCCGGGCATGAATGCCACATTCTCGGCCAGCGCCGGCTGCAGCAGGGTACGGGTATCCAGCGGCTGCTTGAGCTTGAGCCAGAAGAACAGCCCGCCCTGGGGAACCTGCCAGTCGGCCAGCTCGGCAAAATGCTCGAGCAGAGCGCTCTGCATGGCATCGCGGCGCACCCGGTAGAAATCGCGCAGCTCGGCCAGATGCTCGCGGTATTGCTGCGTACCCAGCCATTGCAGGGCCTGCCACTGGCCGATGCGGTTGGTGTGCAGGTCGGCGGCCTGCTTGAGGCGCAGCAGCAGGGGGAACAGATCCGGCGTGGCAATCAGGAAGCCGACGCGCAAACCCGGCAGCAGGGTCTTGGATACGGTGCCGGTGTAAATCCAGCTGGCCTTGCGCAGACGACTGACGATCGGCGTAGCGCTGCCGCCATCGAACACCAGTTCACGGTAGGGCTCATCCTCGATCAGCGGCACGCCGAACTCGTCAAACAGGGCGGCCACCGCATCGCGCCGGGCTTCGCTGTAGCGCACCGCAGACGGATTCTGGAAAGTCGGAATCAGATAGCCGAAAGCCGGTTTCTGCGCCAGCTGCTCGCGCAGGGCATCGAGCTGCGGACCATCGGCCTCCTGCGGCACGGCCAGGCAATCGGCGCCGAACAGCTGGAATGGCTGCAAGGCGGCCAGGTAGGTCGGCGCTTCCACCAGAACCTTGGTACCCGGATCGATAAACAGCTTGGCCGCCAGATCGAGTGTCTGTTGCGAGCCGCTGACAATCAGCACCTGGCTGGCCTCGCAGGGCACGCCAATGGCGCGCGCCTCACGGGCAATGGCTTCACGCAGCTCCGGTTCGCCTTCGCTCATGCCGTACTGGCCCATGCTCACTGGCATGGCCTGCCACTCGACCTGCGGCAGCATGGCTTGCGCCGGCAAGCCGCCGGCAAACGACATCACTTCCGGGCGCTGCGCGGCAGCCAGAATTTCGCGGATCAGGGAGCTTTTCAGGCGGGTTATGCGTTCAGAGAAGGCCATGCGCTGTCACCGGATGCAGAGGCAGGAAAATTAAGTCAAACTGATTGACTGAAATTACGCCGACTTGCACGGATACGTCAACATGATTGACCTGAAAAAACCGACCGCTCAGCAGACCGCCATGGCGGCTTTCTTCTTTGCCTATCAGGCTTTCACCGCCAAGCCCGACGAGATTCTCGCGCGCCGTGGGCTGTCGCGGGTGCACCACCGCATCCTGTTCTTCATTGCGCAGAACCCCGGCCTCAGCGTCAGTGAACTGCTCGCCTACCTTGAAGTAAGCAAGCAGGCGCTGAATATTCCGTTGCGCCAGTTGCTGGAAATGCATCTGGTACACAGCGCCACGGCGCTCAACGACAAACGCAAGCGCGAACTGGGCCTGACTGCGGAAGGCGCGAAACTCGAGCAGGCACTGCGCAAGGAACAGACGCGCCTGCTGCAACGGGCACTGGACAGCGCCGGCAGTGAAGCCATGGCCGGCTGGCTGGCGTTCAATCAGGCCCTGGCGCAGCGCCCGGAGCATTGAGCCGCTGCTCCGCCGCCCCGCGCCAGAACACCAGCAGCATTGCCAGCGAACTGCCCAGCAGCGGCACGATCGCCAGCAGCACCAGCACCACGCTGGCCATCAGCAAACCCCCGGCGATATTCAGCCAGGCCAGCAGGCGCAGCGCCGGATAGACATTTTCCACCCGCAACAGACGCAGCCCGAACCACAGCGTTGCCAGGCCATAAGCCGCCATCAGCGCCAGATAGCTGATGCCCTGCGGATTGAAGCTGCTGAACATGGCGGCGCCGTAGAGAAAATCCAGCAACTCCAGCAACAGCCCGCCAAGCACCATCAGCCACACCGGCCAGGCTAGGCCCCTGGCGGCAAAACGCGCCTCGACAAAGCCCTTGAGACACAGCAGCAGATAATTGCCCAGCAGCATCAGCGCCAACCCCAGCCAGTCGGCCAGACGCCTGCCCTCTTCCGCCAGCGCCTGTTCACCCAGCGCCAGCAACAACAGCACCAGCGAAGCGAATACCGAGAGCAGCGACAACCAGCCGAGCAGGCGCAGGTGCCCGGCACGCCAGTCCGGCAAACAGGGTGCCGGCAGGCTTTCCACCACACTGGCTTGTGGGGCTGCGTAGGGGTTTTCATCCACTGGAAACTGCTCCGTCAATAACTCCGGACTGTAACGAACATAGCAGCAGAGTCGCCGGGGTCACTCTTTGACTGACAATTCCTGCTTATGCAAGCGGTTGATCATCCAGCCAAAGGCAGCAGCGGTAAAGAACGCCAGAATGCCGTAGATCGCCGCAGGAATAGCCATGGTCGGGCTGTTCAAGAGGGCCGGGCTGAGTGCCAAAGCAATTGCCAGCGTACCGTTGTGGATGCCGATCTCCATGCCGATGGCAATCGACTGGCGCAGGTTCAGCTTCATCAGGCGAGGCACCCAGTAGCCCACCGCCATGCTGGCCAGATTGAACAGCAGCGCCAGCAGGCCGATTTCGACAAAGTGATCAAGCGCTCCCAGGCTGTCATTGGCGAAGGCCAGCACGATAATCAGGGCCAGGAACAGACCGGAAAGCAAGCGCACCGGCTTGTCCATTTTTGCCGCAAATGCCGGCTGGAAGCGTCGAATCAACATGCCGATGGCCACCGGCCCGAGCACGATGACGAACACCTGCAATACCTTGCCGAACTGCAGCGGGATGGCCTGATCGGCATCCATGAAGTACAGCAGCGACAGATTGACGATCAGCGGCATGCTCAGAATCGCCACCATCGAACTGACTGCCGTCAGGCTGATGTTCAACGCCACATCACCGTGCGCCAGATGGCTGAACAGGTTGGCACTGGTGCCACCCGGCGAGGCGGCCAGCAGCATGAAACCGACTGCCAGCGCCGGTGCCAGGCCCGCCAGCTTGAGCATCACGAAGCACAGCAGTGGCAGGATCAGCACCTGGCAACACAGGCCGATCAGTACCGGCCGCGGGTATCTGGCGACGCGGGTAAAGTCGGCCAGGGTCAGCGACAGACCAAGGCCGAGCATGATCACGCCCAGCGCGCCGGGCAGGAAGAGCGTCAGTAACGGGTCATGCATGATCGGCGTCTACTCGCAGCGGAAGATGGCCGGCGCACAGGCGCCGGCGTTCCGTTGAGGGTAGTCGCGTATTCAGAGGGTCGCGCCACCATCAACCGGCAGCGCCACGCCGGTAACGAAAGCCGCGGCATCACTGCACAGATAGAGCACCGCAGCGGCTACCTCTTCGGCCTTGCCGATGCGTCCGACCGGGTGCATCGCTGCCGCGAAGTCGGCCTTTTTCGGGTCAGCCTCATGGGCACGGCGGAACATCTCGGTATCGATCACACCCGGGCATACGGCGTTGATGCGAATATTCTTCCTGGCATATTCCACCGCTGCCGAACGGGTCAGCCCGAGCACCGCGTGTTTCGAAGCACAGTAGATACTCATTTTCGGCGCCGCCATCAGACCGGCCACCGATGCCGTGTTGACGATCGCCCCACCACCCTGCTTGAGCATCACCGGTAACTGGTGCTTCATGCACAGCCACACGCCCTTGACGTTGACGCCCATGATGGCATCGAACTCGGCCTCGTCGCCTTCGGCCAGACGGCCTTTCTCGATTTCGATACCGGCATTGTTGAAGGCGTAATCCAGACGGCCGTAAAGCTCGAGCACCCGGGCAATCAGCGCGGCCACTTCGGCATCACGGGTCACATCGCAACCCACGAAGTGCGCAACGCCGCCGGCGCCCTGGATCAGCGCAACGGTCTGTGCACCGCCATTCTCGTCGACATCCGACACCACCACCGCGAGGCCTTTGGCGGCAAACGCCAGCGCCGTGGCGCGGCCAATACCGGCGGCAGCGCCGGTAACCAATGCAACCTGTCCTGTATGCGAAACTGTCATGCAAACTCTCCCTGGAATTTGCCGCAGTCTATCCAGAACATTCCGGGGCGATCCGTATTATCTATTTCTCGCTTGGGTGACTATCGACAGCGCTGATAATGCCGGTCGCTCAGCCCAGACTGGCCACAATCGCTGCCACTGCCGCCGCCGGGTTGTCTGCCTGACTGACCGGCCGGCCGATCACCAGATAATCGGAACCGGCAGCCAGCGCCTGCTCGGGGGTGAGAATGCGCTTCTGGTCGTCTGCGGCTGTGCCGGCCGGACGAATCCCCGGGGTAACCAGCTGCAACCCGGCATGCGCGGTTTTCAGCGCTGTGGCTTCCTGTGCCGAACAGACCAGACCGTCCAGCCCGGCTTGTGCCGCCAGCCCGGCCAGGCGCATGACCTGCTCGGCCGGCGCCACGTCCAGACCGATACCGGCCAGGTCACTCTGCTCCATGCTGGTCAGCACCGTGACGCCAATCAGCAGCGGTCGCGCACTGCTGCTTTTGTCCAGTTCTTCGCGGCAGGCAGTCAGCATGCGCAAACCACCCGAGCAGTGCACATTGACCATCCACACCCCCAGTTCGGCAGCCGCCTTCACCGCCATCGCCGTGGTATTCGGGATGTCGTGGAATTTCAGATCGAGAAACACCTCGAAACCCAGAGCCTGCAAGTCCTCGACCACCGCCGGCCCGCAACGGGTAAACAGCTCCTTGCCGACCTTGACCCGGCACTGCGCCGGGTCGAGTTGCCGCGCCAGGCGCAGCGCCGCATCACGGGAGGGGTAATCGAGGGCAACGATAATCGGGGTCTGGCAGGCCATGGCTGGGTCTCGGGCAACGGGGAAATCGCGCGCATTGTAGCGGAAGCTGCAGCAGCGGTGACGACCGCCCGGGCATTCGTCAGCGGCAGGCGCGACAAGCCTGGCCGGCGAGCGTATGGTTGAATTTCAAGCGGCGGAGGAGTAACCCGTTATGCCCTGGTATGCCTGGCTGATCATCATTCTGGCGCTCGGCTCGATTGTCGGCAGCCTGCTGCTGCTGCGCGACAGCGCCACAAAACTGCCACTGAGCGCCGAACAGCTCAAGCGCATCAAGGAACGCAATATCGAGCAGAACGCCCGTGACGCCAGGGATGACTAGGCAGTGCTCAATGCTTTGCCTGCACATGATATTTGCGCAGCAGGGCGCTCAACTGTTCACTGCCATGCAACTTCAAGCACAGCTGGTGTAGCTGGTCGACGCTGATCGGGCTGCCCGGGCGCGACAGCACCTGGAACCGATAAACCTGGTCCTTGCGCTGTGAAACCAGAAACTGATCCGCCGACTGCGGATTCTGCGCTATGAAGTTATCCAGAAACGACTGGCTGACCACGGCGATATCCGAACGCCCGAACAGCACCCTGAGCAGATTGCTTTCAGGGGAATAGGAAAATTCTGCCTGATAATGCTGGCGCAGCGCGTCGCGATCCGCATTGAAGCCGGTAAAGGCATAGTGGTAGCCGGTATGCAGCGCCAGGCGTTTGCCGCTGAACGTATCGAAATAGTCCTGGTTGCGCCCTGGCTGGTTTTTCGCCACAAAGATATCCGCGTCTTCGATGGGCATGTCCATTGAATTGAGGGCAACGCCCTGCCAGCCCCAGTCCGCAGACTCGAAAAATATCAGGTCATAGCGCCCCGAATTCATGTCCTGATAACGCCGGGCGACCGAAGTCGGCACCAGCACGAAGGTAAATTCCGTCTGCTGCTGGTTGAGCAATGCCAGCAAGTCAATCAGCAGACCTTCCGGATCTTCGCTTTCTGCCTGCATGACGTAGGGCGGGAAATTGTAAGCGCCGACGTTGACCTGGGTTTGCGCAAATACCTGCTGGAGCGGCAGGACCAGCAGGAGCAGCTGCAGGAAAGCAGGGACAAGTGCGCGCATAAAGGACAACCAGAGGTGATTTCGTGCGTTCATTCTAGTGACAAACAAGCTGCACACCTTGATATGGCGCAGGCAAAGCCGTTTAACCTTCCTTGAGCACCAGGGTCAACGCCTGTTCCGCCAGCTGGTCCAGACTCATCGGGCCGTCGGGGCGAAACCAGGTCTCGGTCCAGCTCAGCGCGCCGGTCAGAAAGCGCCGCAGAATGAATGGATCAGTGCTGAAAAATCCCGCATCCCGCGCTTCACCCAGCACGTCCAGCCACAGCTGCTCATAGGTTTCGCGCAGCCCGAGAATGTACTGCTGACCCTCGTCGGACAACGAGCGCCATTCATAGACCAGAATGTTCATCGCCTCGCCGGTACCACCCATGATCGATTGCAACTCGCAGCGGATCAGCGCCAGCACCCGCTCGCGGATGTTACTGGCGTCCGCCAGGGCTGCACGCATCAGCGCGGTGTTATAGATCACGGTTTCCTCCATCACCGAACGGAGGATTTCATCCTTGCTTTTGAAGTGATGAAAAATGCTGCCCGACTGGATGCCGACGGCGCTGGCCAGATCACGCACGGTGGTGCGCTCGAAACCCTTGTTGCGAAACAGGTGGGCGGCAGTTTGCTGCAATTTGCCGCGGGCACTTTCCGGATCGGTGAGCAGGCCCTGACTGACCAGCTGGTCCATGACCTGTTGGGCCTTTTTTTCATCCAGACTCATATTTCCCACCTGTGCCGGCTCTTCGGGCAAGAGCCAATGCCGGCCCGCTGAGCAAAAATAGTAGCGCATATAATACTGAGCAAGCGCTTGGTTTAAAACTTTAGCGCAAAAGTATTGTCGACCAAGCGCTTGCTTGGTAGTGTTAAGCCATCGTAATGACAACGGGCGTCATGAGCATGAGCAAGACACTGCGTATCGGCTGCGCTTCGGCTTTCTGGGGCGACACTTCCACCGCTGCCGCCCAACTGGTCAACGGCGCCGAACTGGACTATCTGGTTTTCGACTATCTGGCCGAAGTGACCATGTCGATCATGGCCGGTGCACGCATGAAGAAGGCGGATGCCGGCTATGCCACCGACTTCGTCGAGGTGCTGACGCCCCTGCTCGGGCAGATCGCGGCAAAAAAAATCCATGTAATCAGCAACGCCGGCGGGGTCAACCCGATCGCCTGCGCCGCAGCACTGCAAGCCGCCTGTGATCAGGCCGGGGTCAAGCTGAAGATTGCCGTGCTGCACGGCGACAACCTGCAACCCAGGCTCGGTGAGTTCGCCAAGGCCGGCACCCGGGAAATGTTCAATGGCAGCGCCCTGCCACCCTTCTGTGTCTCGGTAAACGCCTATCTGGGCGCACCGGGCATTGTTGCTGCACTGGATGCCGGGGCGGATATCGTGATCACCGGCCGGGTAGTCGACAGCGCCGTGGTCAGCGCTGCGCTGGTGCATGAATTCGGCTGGGCCTGGGACGATTACGACCGCCTGGCCCAGGCCGCGCTGGCCGGGCACATCATCGAATGCGGCGCCCAGTGTACCGGCGGCAACTTTACCGACTGGGAGAGCGTGCCGGACTACGAACACATCGGTTTCCCGGTAGTGGAAGTACAGATTGACGGCAGCTTCGTGGTGACCAAACCCGCCGGCAGCGGTGGCCTGGTTACGCCGTTCTCGGTGGGCGAGCAGATGCTCTATGAAATAGGCGACCCACGTGCCTACTACCTGCCGGATGTGGTCTGCGACTTTACCCGGGTCGAACTGACCCAGGTCGGTGAACACCGTGTGCTGCTCAAGGGCGCCCGCGGCCTGCCGCCAACCACGCAGTACAAGGTCAGCGCGACCCACCCGGACGGCTTCCGCTGCTCGGCCAGTTTTTTGCTCGGCGGCATCGATGCGGTGAAGAAAGCCGAACGGGTAAGCCAGGCAATCATCAACAAAACCGAAGAAATTTTTGCCGAACGCGACTGGGGCGCCTACCGCGAGGTGAATATCGAACTGCTCGGCACCGAGGCCACTTACGGCGAGCATGGCCAACGTCGCGACACCCGCGAAGTGATCGTCAAGATCGCCGTGCGCCACAGCAAGAAAGAAGCGCTGATCCTGTTCTCCCGCGAGATTGCCCAGGCCGCCACCGGCATGGCGCCGGGCTTGTCCGGCATCGTCGGCGGCCGGCCAACGGTATATCCGGTGATCCGCCTGTTCTCCTTTCTGGCCGACAAGAGCAGTTGCACCCTGGAAGTCGAACTGCAGGGTGCACGTCTGCCGGTGGCACTGCCGCAGCTGGAAGCTTTCAACCCGTCGGCGATTGCTGCGGACATTCCGCCACCAGCAGCACAGGGCCAGGCAGATGGCAGCGTGCCACTGATCAAGCTGGCGGTGGCGCGCTCCGGCGACAAGGGCAACCACAGCAATATCGGCGTGATGGCCAGAAAGCCCGAGTATCTGGCATGGATCGCGGCTGCCTTGAGCGAGACGGCTGTGGCGCAATGGATGCAACACACGCTGGACGCGCAGACCGGCAAGGTTACCCGCTGGTATCTGCCGGGCAG
Source organism: Pseudomonas pohangensis (assembly GCF_900105995.1). NCBI lineage: Bacteria > Pseudomonadati > Pseudomonadota > Gammaproteobacteria > Pseudomonadales > Pseudomonadaceae > Pseudomonas > Pseudomonas pohangensis. The sequence goes on from NZ_LT629785.1 coordinate 2,294,715, forward strand.
CCACAGCCTGAACTTCCTGCTGGAAAATTCCCTGGGCGGCGGCGGCGTCGCCAGCCTGCGCATCGACCCGCAAGGCAAGGCGTTTGCCCAGCAGTTATTGGAGTTCCCGGTGCCGGTACCCAGGGCCCTGGCCGAACAGCTTTGATTTGATCGTTCCCACGCTCCGCGTGGGAATGCCGCCAGCGACGCTCCGCGTCGCACAGGACACCAAACGTCCGCGGATTCCGGTTCCCACGCAGAGCGTGGGAACCATCAGATGAGGACCCACCCGACATGAGCTACAACTCGGTATTCAAACCCGGCCTGTTCAGCGGCCAGACCATCATGGTCACCGGCGGCGGCAGTGGCATTGGCCGCTGCGTGGCCCATGAGCTGGCGCATCTGGGTGCCCATGTGGTGCTGGTCGGGCGCAAGCAGGACAAACTGGAAAGCACCTGCGCCGAAATCACCGAAGATGGCGGCAGCGCCAGCTGGCAGACCTGCGACATTCGCGACGAAGACTCGGTCAAAGCGATGATCCAGAACGTGGTGACCGAGCATGGACAGATTCACCATCTGGTCAACAACGCCGGCGGCCAGTTCCCCTCCCCGCTGATCGGCATCAACCAGAAAGGTTTCGAAACCGTAATCCGCACCAATCTGGTCGGCGGTTTTCTGGTAGCCAAGGAAGTGTTCCTGCAGAGCATGAGCAAACACGGTGGCAGCATCGTCAACATGCTCGCCGACATGTGGGGCGGCATGCCCGGCATGGGTCACTCCGGCGCCGCACGGGCCGGCATGGAGAACTTCACCAAGACCGCTGCCTACGAGTGGGGCCACGCCGGTGTGCGGGTGAATGCCGTGGCGCCGGGCTGGATTGCCTCCAGCGGCATGGACACCTATCCCGAGTCGATGAAGAACATGATTCGCTCGTTGAAGAACCACGTGCCTTTGCAGCGCATTGGCAGCGAGTCGGAGGTAGCCAGCGCCATCGTGTTCCTGCTCAGTCCGGGCGCCAACTTCATCAGCGGCAATACCGTGCGCATTGACGGTGCCGCCAGCCAGGGCACCCGCGCCTGGACGCTGGGCAAGACCAGCGTGCCAACCGCACCTTACAACGGCTTTCACCGGGCGTATCTGCCCGATGTATTGAAGGATCAGGAGTAATAACGATGCCGGTTATCCAATCCGAAATCGACGCCAACAGCCCCGAATTCGCGCAGAACAGAGAAGCCATGCTCGCGGCCATCGCCAGTTTTCGCGACGTCGAGCAACTGGTACTGAACAAGGCCAATGAAGCCAAGGCCAAGTTCGACAAGCGCGGGCAACTGCTGCCGCGCGAACGCCTCAACCTGCTGCTCGATCCCGGTGCGCCTTTTCTAGAACTGTCGTCACTGGCCGGCTACAAACTGCACGATGACAAGGACGGCAGCATGGCCGGCGGCGGCATCATCGCCGGTATCGGTTATGTCGAAGGCGTGCGCTGCCTGGTCATTGCCAACAACAGCGCGATCAAGGGTGGCACCATTTCGCCCAGCGGCCTGCGCAAATCCCTGCGCCTGCAACAGATCGCCCGCGAGAACAAGTTGCCGGTGCTGACCCTGGCCGAAAGCGGTGGCGCCAACCTGGCCTACGCCGGGGAAATCTTTGTCGAAGGGGCACGCGCCTTCGCCAACCAGGCACGCCTGTCGGCCATGGGGCTGCCACAGATCACCGTGGTGCATGGTTCGTCCACCGCCGGTGGCGCTTACCAGCCGGGACTGTCGGATTATGTGGTGGTGGTACGCGGCAAGGCCAAGATGTTCCTCGCCGGCCCGCCGCTGCTGAAAGCCGCCACCGGTGAAATCGCCACCGACGAACAACTGGGCGGCGCCGAGATGCACGCGCAGATCGCCGGCACCGCCGAATACCTGGCGGAAAACGATGCCGATGGTGTGCGTATCGCCCGCGAGATTCTCGCGCAACTGCCGTGGAACGCGCAGTTGCCGGTACGCAGCAAGCCCAGCTTCGCCGCCCCGCTGTACCCGGCAGACGATCTGCTCGGGCTGGTACCCAACGATGCCAAGAAGCCCTACGACGTGCGCGAAATCATTGCGCGCATTGCCGACGGCTCGCAGTTTCTCGACTTCAAGAACGAGTTCGACAACCAGACGGTCTGCGGCCACTTGCGCATCGAAGGCAATGCCTGCGGCTTTATCGGCAACAACGGCCCGATCACCCCCCAGGGCGCGGCCAAGGCGGCGCAGTTCATCCAGCTCTGTGAGCAGAGCAATACGCCGATTCTGTTCTTCCACAATACCACCGGCTTTATGGTCGGTACCGAGTCGGAACAGCAGGGGGTGATCAAGCACGGTTCGAAGATGATCCAGGCGGTGGCCAACGCCACGGTGCCCAAGCTGACCATAGTGGTTGGCGGCTCCTACGGCGCCGGCAACTATGCCATGTGCGGCCGTGGCCTCGACCCGCGCTTTATCTTCGCCTGGCCCAACAGCAAAACCTCGGTCATGGGCGGCGCCCAGGCCGGCAAGGTGCTGCGCATCGTCACCGAGGAAAAGCACCTGAAGCTGGGCCAGACCGCCGACCCGAAGATGCTCGACATGCTGGAAACTGTCACCGCGCAGAAGCTCGACAGCCAGTCAACCGCGCTGCACTGCACCGCCAACCTGTGGGACGACGGCCTGATCGATCCGCGCGACACCCGCCCGATTCTGGGCCTGTTGCTCGACCTGTGCGCCGAAGCCGAGGTGCGCCCCCTTAAATCCAACAGCTTTGGCGTAGCCCGCCTGTAAAACCTTAGGAGTTATTCAAATGATCTTTACCCAGGAACACGAAGAACTGCGCCGCACCGTCCGCAACTTTGTCGACAAGGAAATCAACCCGCATGTCGACGAGTGGGAAAAAGCCGGCACCTTCCCGATCCATGAAGTCTTCAAGAAGGCCGGCGATCTGGGCCTGCTCGGCATTTCCAAGCCGGAGAAATTCGGCGGTATGGGTCTGGACTACAGCTACTCGATCGTCGCGGCGGAAGAGTTCGGCACCATCCATTGCGGCGGTGTGCCCATGGCCATCGGCGTGCAGACCGACATGTGCACCCCGGCCATCGCCCGCTTCGGTTCTGATGAGCTGCGTGAAGAGTTTCTGCGTCCGGCGATTGCCGGTGACATGGTCGGCTGTATCGGCGTCTCCGAAGTCGGTGCGGGCTCCGACGTCGCCGGGTTGAAAACCCACGCCAGGAAAGACGGCGACGACTACGTGATCAACGGCAGCAAGATGTGGATCACCAACTCGCCATCGGCCGATTTCATGTGCCTGCTGGCCAATACCAGCGACGACAAGCCGCACGTCAACAAGAGCATGATCGTGGTGCCGATGAACAGCCCCGGCATCACCCTCAGCCCGCACCTGGACAAGCTCGGCATGCGCAGTTCGGAGACCGCCCAGGTGTTTTTCGACAACGTGCGCGTGCCCCAGCGCAACCGCGTCGGCCATGAAGGCGCCGGGTTCATGATGCAGATGCTGCAGTTCCAGGAAGAGCGTCTGTTCGGCGCAGCCAACATCATCAAGGGCCTGGAGTACTGCGTCGACAGTACCATCGAGTACTGCAAGGAGCGTAAAACCTTCGGCAATGCGCTGATCGACAATCAGGTCATCCACTTCCGCCTGGCCGAGCTGCAAACCGAGATCGAAGCCCTGCGCGCGCTGGTCTATCAGGCCGTGGAAATGTACGTAAAGGGCAAGGACGTGACCAAGCTGGCCTCGATGGCCAAGCTCAAGGCCGGCCGCCTCGGTCGCGAAGTCAGCGACAGCTGCCTGCAGTACTGGGGCGGCATGGGTTTCATGTGGGACAACCCGGTGTCGCGTTCCTTCCGCGACGTGCGCCTGGTATCGATTGGCGGCGGTGCCGACGAAATCATGCTCGGCATTATCTGCAAGCTGATGGGCACACTGCCGGGCAAAAAGAAAAGCTGATCGATGGTGCCCACGCTCCGCGTGGGAACCCATGACGGGATGCTCTGCGTCCCACGATCACGACGGTGGGCTGAAGCCCACCCTACGTCAGATGGAATTAAAAGATGTCGCTACCTGACTGCGAAACCTTACTGCTCAAGCCTGAAGCCGGCGTGCTGCACATTACCCTCAATCGCCCGGACTGCCGCAACGCCATGAGCCTGCAAATGGTGCATGAGCTAAGTGCAGTGCTCGACAGCGTGAAAGAGGATCCCGGCGTGCGCGCCCTGGTGTTGCGCGGAGCCGGCGGGCATTTCTGCGCCGGTGGCGACATCAAGGATATGGCCGGCGCGCGCAGTGCCGGGGCAGATGCTTACCGCCAACTCAACCGCGCCTTTGGCGCCATGCTGGAGCAGGCGCAGAACTGCCCGCAGGTGCTGGTCGCTTTACTGGAAGGCGCGGTACTGGGGGGCGGCTTTGGCCTGGCCTGTGTCTCGGACATTGCCATCGCCAGCAGCGAAGCCCGATTCGGCTTGCCGGAAACCACTCTGGGCATTATTCCCGCGCAGATCGCACCGTTCGTGGTCAAGCGCATCGGACTGACCCAGGCCCGGCGGCTGGCGCTGACAGCGGCGCGCTTCAATGGCAGCGAGGCCGAACGCCTCGGACTGGTGCACTTCAGCGAGACCGACAGCGCAGCCATCGAGGCACGGTTGCAGGAAGTACTGGGACAAATTCGCCAGTGCGCGCCGCAAGCCAATGCGCAAACCAAGGCATTGTTGCTGGCCACTGAAACTGAAGCCCTAGGCCCCTTGTTGGATAAAGCCGCTGGGCAATTCGCTGCCGCCGTAACCGGTACCGAAGGCGCGGAAGGCACCATGGCCTTCGTGCAAAAACGCGCACCCAGCTGGGCACAATGATCCTCACAACCTGTAGGAGCGGCCTTGGCCGCGAAGCCATTAACGCTTATCGCGGGCAAGCCCGCTCCTACGTGAGCACCGACCAGACCTTAGATCGACCAGCAGGAGCAGCCAAATGCCCGCCTTCAACAAGATTCTGATCGCCAACCGCGGCGAAATTGCCTGCCGGGTCATGCGCACGGCCAAAGAACTGGGCTACCGCACTGTGGCGGTGTACTCCGCAGCCGACGCGGGTGCCCGCCACGTGCAAATCGCTGACGAAGCGGTTTGCATTGGGCCGGCGCAGGTCAACCAGTCGTACCTGGTGATCGACAACATCATCGCCGCCGCGCAAAAGACCGGCGCCGATGCGATTCACCCCGGCTACGGCTTTCTCTCGGAAAACGCTGACTTCGCCCGTGCCTGTGCAGCGGCCAATATCGTGTTTATCGGCCCGACCGTTGAAGCCATCCACCTGATGGGCAGCAAGCGCCTGTCAAAAATCGCCATGCTCGATGCCGGCGTACCCTGTATTCCCGGCTACGAAGGCGAAGCGCAGGACGATGACAGCCTCGGCAGCGAAGCCGAACGCATCGGTTACCCGCTGATGATCAAGGCCAGCGCCGGCGGCGGCGGTCGCGGCATGCGTCTGGTGCATGAATCTGCCGAGTTGCTGGCGCAGATCCGTACCGCCCGCTCCGAGGCGCAGAATGCCTTCGGTTCCGGCGAGCTGATTCTGGAACGGGCGGTGATCAAACCGCGCCATGTGGAAATCCAGGTATTCGGCGATCAACACGGCAATATCGTCTATCTGGGCGAGCGTGACTGTTCGGTACAGCGGCGGCACCAGAAGGTGGTGGAAGAAGCACCCTGCCCGGTGATGACGCCCGCGCTGCGCAAGGCAATGGGTGAAGCCGCCGTCAAAGCGGCGGCCTCGGTGAATTATGTCGGCGCCGGCACCGTGGAGTTCTTGCTCGACCAGAGCGGCGAGTTCTTCTTTCTGGAAATGAACACCCGTCTACAGGTGGAACACCCGGTTACCGAGCTGATCACCGGCCAGGATCTGGTTGCCTGGCAGCTGCGCGCCGCCGCCGGCCTGCCCTTGCCGCTCAGGCAGGAAGAAATCCGGCTGACTGGCCATGCCATGGAAGTACGGCTGTACGCCGAAGATGCGGCAAATAACTTCCTGCCGCAAACCGGCCGCGTACTGCGCTGGGAGCCGGAGCTGCTGGAAGGCGTGCGCATCGACCACGGCCTGCTTGAAGGCCAGGAGGTCAGCCCGTTTTACGACCCCATGCTGGCCAAGGTGATTGCCTACGGCGCCACCCGCGACGAAGCCCGGCGCAAGCTGGTCCGCGCGGTGGAGGAATGCGTGCTGCTGGGGGTGAATGGCAACCAGCGCTTTCTGGCCAACCTGCTGGCCCACCCCGAGTTTGCCGCCGGCAACGCCACCACCGCGTTCATTCCCGAGCACTTTGCCGACGATCCGAGCCTGAGCCCGCAGTCGCCAGCGCCTGCCGAGCTGGCAATTGCCGCCGCCCTGCGCTACCAGAGCTCGGCCAATGCCCGCGCCCATCAAAGCGAACTGGCCGGCTGGCGTAACGCCGGCAACGCGCCCTGGCGTTTCATGTTCAAACACGGCGAACAGAAACTCGGCGTCGAACTGGAAGTGCTGATCGCCGGAAGCCAACCACAACTACTGGCCCGCAGCGGCGGCGAAGAAACCCGCCTGCAGCTGCTCGGCAGCGACGAGCGCTGGCTGGTCCTGGAGCTTAATGGCATTCGCCGGCGCATCGCCTATGCCCGGCAACAGGATCGGCTATGGTTGTATGGCCAGCGCGGCAATCTGGAACTGCTGGATGTCACCCACGAGCCGGCCAGCGGCCTGGCCGGCGCCAGCTCGGGCACCCTCAAGGCACCGATGGATGGCGCGATTGTCGAGGTGCTGGTGGCAAACGGCGCCACCGTGAGCAAAGGTCAGCTACTGGTGGTGCTGGAAGCGATGAAGATGGAGCACCCGATCAAGGCCGGCGTCGATGGCGTGATCAAACGCATCGCCATCAGCCAGGGCGATCAGGTGAAAAACCGCCAGGTGCTGGTCGAAATCGAAGCCGCCGAGGCCTGACTGAACGCGACCCGAGATGATCGTTTCCACGCTCCGCGTGGGAACCAGCCAGTCCTGCAAAGCCACACTACATTGGAGCCTGCTATGCCTCTCAACGGCAAAACCCTGTTTATCACTGGCGCCAGCCGCGGCATCGGTCGTGAAATCGCCCTGCGCGCCGCCCGCGACGGTGCCAATATCGTCATCGCGGCGAAAAGCGCCGAAGCCCATCCCAAGCTGCCCGGCACCATTCATTCGGTCGCCGCCGAAGTGGCAGCCGCCGGTGGCAAGGCACTGGCGATTCAACTGGATGTGCGCGACGAAGCGGCAGTCAAAGTAGCCATGGCGCAAGCGGCCGAACACTTTGGCGGCATCGATGCGCTGATCAACAACGCCGGCGCGATCAAGCTGGTCGGTATCGAGAAGCTCGATCCCAAGCGCTTTGACCTGATGTTCCAGATCAACACCCGCGCCGTGATGGTCTGCAGCCAGGCTGCCCTGCCCTATCTCAAACTGAGCAAGGGCCATATCCTCAGCCTGTCGCCACCGCTGAATCTCGACCCCAAGTGGTTTGCCGGCTACGCGCCCTACACCACCACCAAGTACGGCATGAGCATGCTTACCCTGGGTATGCACGAAGAGTTCAAGAAGTACGGCATCAGCGTCAATGCACTATGGCCGAAGACGGTGATTGCCACCGCTGCCATCGAATTCGAACTGGGCGGCCAGCAAGCCTTCAAGCATGCCCGCACGCCGGCAATCATGGCCGATGCGGCCTACGCCATCCTCAACAGCCTGGAGCGCAGCATCAGCGGTCGCCTGCTGATTGATGAGGAGATTCTGCGTGAGCAGGGACAAAACGAGTTTGCGCAGTACCGCTTCGACCCCGAAGGCGGCAACCTGATGACCGATCTGTTCGTTGACTAGCCGCAGGGGCTAGTCAGCGACAAGCCCTGAGCGCACAACCCATTATTCTTTCACCGGCTCTGGCTTGGCCGGTGCGGCATACCAGTTTTCCTTCATCACCAGCTTGGCCTGCTGCGGATCGGCGACGTAGTGCGGAGACATGATCTGCACACCGTATTCATTGAACACATCCTGGATATTCGCATGCAGCGCAGTCAGCAACTCTGCGCGCGGCTGCGGCTGGCTGGGAATAGCCTGGGCAACCAGCCGGTACTCGGGATAAAAATCGGTCAGCGCCGTCTGGAAAACCTGCGGGTGAGGATTGTTGAGAATGCCTTCGGTGCGCTTTGCCGCTTCAATCAGCATGGCTTCCACCTGGCGCCAGGGGGTGTCATAGCCGATGGTTACAACGGCATCCACCACATAGCCTGTACCCACCACCGCCCGCGAGTAGTTTTTGGTCACGGTGCCGGTAATCATCGAGTTGGGAATGGTCAGCACCTCGCCAAGTCCGGTGCGGATGCGTGTGGTAAATATGCCGAGATTCGTCACCGTGCCTTCATGCTCACCGATCCGCACATACTCGCCGGCACGCAAGGTGCGGGTATAGGTCAGAATCAGGCCGGAAGCGGCCTGACCAATCACACTCGAAGCACCCAGTGAAACCATCAGGCCGACCAGTACCGACAGTCCCTTGAACGCATCGGTGCCGGCACCCGGCAGGTAGGGATAGGCCATGGCCAGCGCAAACAGCCAGATGGCAATCGAAACCAGGCGCTGCGTTGGCGACAGGGTTTCCAGATTCAGCCAGCGCTCACTTCTGCTTGGCGCGGCCAGACGCCTGAGCAAGCCTTGAATGAAACCACTAAAGCCGCGCGCCAGAAAGAAAATCGCCAGTGCGATGATAAGCCCGGGTACGGCATTGACGGTGCCACGGAACAGGTACGTGGCGACTTCCAGCAGATACCCACTAAGGCTCTCGCCCCAGGGACGGGTGTAGGGAAACTGAATCAGGACAAAACTGAGCCACTCATAGGTCAGCAAGAGAATGAACAGCCAGCGCAGGACCTGCAGTACTTTGCTCACCACCGGGAACAGGTGATGCACATCCACCACCTGGGTGCCCCCCAGCTTCAGCGCTTTGACCTGGCGCTGCATGAGTCCCGGCAGCACTTGCGCCACTTTGCTACGTAAAAAGTAGATAAGCCGGATCAACCCGACAAAAATCAGCGTCGCCGCCGTGGAAAAGGCCGAAGCATTCAGCATCTGCCGCAGGTCACGGCTTTCCTGGGTTTCGGCGACCACCAGACGCAAATTTTCGGCTGCTTCATTGGCCGCCTCTGCCACCGTTTGCAGACTTTGCGTATCCACATCCATGGGTGTGACGAAGAACGCACGGCGATTATCTATCAGGATGATGTAGCCGTTCTGGATAGGGTCCAGTTTGACCTCGACAGCATCGCCGCTTTCGAGCACCTCATTGATCACCGCGTAGGCCCGCGCTGCGCGTCGTTCAGGTGTTTCGCCCAGCAGTTCGGCGCGGAACACCATGACCGCACGATTAGCCACTTTCAGCGTTGCCGGTGGTATTCCCTTGTCAATTTCTTCATCGAGAAACTCCGCCGAAAAGCCCAGCAGGGGAAACATCAGCAGCAGGACAGCCATACAGCGAGTAGCGATAAATTGTAGCGGCTTGTACATCAGAACACTCCTCGCTGGCCGGAAGCCTCAGGCCGAACAGACAGACTATCACCCACACCGGGAAAGACCGCGTAGCAGCCGGGCAACGCGGTCCTGGCGAAGCAACTTTCAGTCAATACGGCCGGCTGATTATCGTCATCAATCCCGGTGGTATCAGTTCTTGTACTCAAGTTGCACTTCAGCACCATCAATGGCCTTCACCGAGGGCCCGCCATCCAGCAGATTTTCATTGGTAAACAGACTTCCATCAAGCCTGAAGCGACTCTCTTTCTCGGCTTTATCCCCAAACAGCGGCGGTAGCAAAGGCGCGTCCTGCTCCTCGTCCAGCGGACCGTCAAAACGCAGCTCTTTCACCAACTCCGGGGGCAAACGCAGGTCTACCGAGGGCAACGGTTCGCTGGAAGAGCTTTCCGGCAAAGCCACCTTTTTCTCCACTTTGCGTGGTTGCTCAGGCAACGACTCCGGGACGGCCATAGGCATTGCGGGTTCAAGTACCGGTGGCACCTCAACCACCGGCTGAGCGGGTGGCGGATCATCCCCGCAAGCACTCAGCAGAAAGCCGAGCACAACTGGCAGGATACGCATATTCATCTGACTGACCCCATGCTGCAGCCGGCATGCAGTAGGTGCCGGCTAACCGCTATTGCGGTCAGCGGGCCGGCGGCATTTGCCCGTCTTGACCTGAAAAGACAATTTCCACCCGGCGATTCTGTGCGCGGCCACGCGTGGAGGCATTGTCAGCAATCGGATAGTTTTCACCATAGCCATCCACGACCATCCGCTGCGAATCCACGCCCAGATCAATCAGCACATCGGCAACCGACTGCGCCCGCTGACGGGACAATTCCAGATTATCCGCTTCTTCGCCATTACTGTCGCTGTAACCTTCAATACGGATAACCCGGCGCGGATTGAGCTGAAGGAATTGCACCAGTTTCAATACGGTGCGATTGGCCGCCGGTGTCAGGTTGGCACTGCCACCGGAAAACAGTACATCGCCGAGGGTCATCACCAGGCCGCGATCGGTTTCGTTGCTGTCGAGACTGACCAACTGCTCTGCTGCCCAGTCCTTGCGCTGTTGCAAAGTCAACAGCTTGTCTTCACGCAGGATCAGCTGCAGGTTCTGCAACTGCCTCTCCAGTTTTACCTGTTTCTCCTGCAGCAGTAGCAGACGGCTTTCCTGCTCGGAAATCTCGCTATAGCGCTGACTCAAATAGGCGAAATGGGCCACGTCGGCAGAAGTGCCCCAGTAGGTAGCCAGCGTCTCTGCGCGTGCCAGCGTCTCTCCGGCACGCACCACGTCCTTGGGTGCGCTGCGCAGCACCTGGGGATCATGCTCGATCTGCTGGTAACGGCTTCTGGCCTCCGCAAGCGCCTTCTCGCTACCCTGCTGGCTGCTGCAACCTGTCAGCAGCAGAAGCCCAAGACCGCCAATCAGCAGCAGATTACGCATCATTGCTGAGCCCCCAGCTGTTCGCGCAACCCGGCAATCTTGCTGCGCAACTCGGCCAGTTGTGCCTCACTCTTGGCTACCAGCACCTTGCTCTCGGCCAGCCGCGCATCCAGCTCGGCCTGTTCGGCCAGCATCCGTGCACGCTTGTAATCCTGCTCACCCATATTCTTCTGCGCCAGCGCCAGCTTGTCCTGTGCCAGTTTCATCTCCGCCAACTGATTGTCCGCACCCACCGAAGCGGCCTGGGCTACAACTTGCTCGGTCAATTGCAACTGGGCGTTTGGCGCCGGTGCGTTAGCGCAACCGGTCATGGCCAGTCCGGCAAGGGTGCAAAGCAAAAGGGGATTGTTCACGGAATTATCCTAATCTTTCAGAATTGCCTCGACAGGTACCTGCTGTGCCTGCCAGCGCTGCACGTTGCTCTTCAACAAAGCTTCCGGAGCAGCGGAATCAACCAATTCTGTCATTTTTCTGGCCAGTTGTCCGCGCAGCTCCACATCGTTACAGGCCGAATTGTGTGAGAGCGCCAGATACAACTGCGTGCCGGAAACTGCAGGACCACTTGCATCCAGCTGTTCGCTGATACCCAGCTGAGCGGCCACCAACTGTCCCGGATAACCCTCTGCCAGCACATAATCGATACGCCCCAACAGGAGCTTCTGGAAAGCCTTGGCCAATCCCTGCGCCGGCTGCAACATCAGGCTCTGGCGGGCAAAACTGTCGAACTCCGGGCTCAATGCGGTAGCCGGAGTTGTTTCGCCGGAACGGCCCAGCAGGTCATCCCAGCCAGCATAGGGAAACGACCGGGCCTTTTGCATCCAGACCCGGGTGTAGGTCCTGTGCATGGCCGGATGCACATAATCCATCTGTTCAAGCTGTGGCAGATTCTTGCGGGTTGCCAGCAACAGATCGGCCCGGCCGGCGCGCACATCTTCCTCGGCCTCAGCCTGAGTACCGGCGTAGATAACTTCAATCTTTACACCAATCTGCTCGCCGATCTGCTTGAGTAAATCAGCATCAGCGCCGATCAGCTTCCGGGTATTCGCCGGATCACGCCACAGATAGGGGGGATAGTCGGGATTACCCGTGGCTATCAGTTTTTCGCAGCTGGGCGCAGCGCTCGCCTCTACGGCCAGCACGCCCATCAACACAAGGAAAACCAGCGAACGCAGAACCATGGACTCTCTCAATCAGTACAGAATTGCGAAAACTCCGCAAATCAATGCGGTGATAGCAAAAAGCCCGCTGTTCAGCGGGCTTTTTGTTGAAGCAGAAACGCTTAAACCAGCGTTTCCAGCTCCGGTACTGCGTCAAACAGATCAGCGACCAGACCGTAGTCTGCAACCTGGAAGATCGGGGCCTCTTCATCCTTGTTGATCGCAACAATGACTTTCGAGTCCTTCATCCCTGCCAGATGCTGGATCGCGCCGGAAATACCGACGGCGATATACAGCTGAGGAGCAACGATCTTGCCGGTCTGACCGACCTGCATGTCATTCGGTACAAAGCCCGCATCCACGGCAGCACGCGATGCGCCAACCGCGGCACCAATCTTGTCAGCCAGGGTGTAGAGCAGCTTGAAGTTATCGCCATTCTGCATGCCGCGTCCGCCAGAAACGACGATCTTGGCAGCGGTCAGCTCAGGCCGGTCCGACTTGGCCAGCTCTTCGCCGACAAAGCTCGACTTGCCGGCATCAGCGGCACCGCTGACAGCTTCAACTGCAGCCGAACCACCTTCAGCGGCAACGGCATCAAAGCCTGTAGCACGCACAGTGATCACCTTGACCGCAGCCGAGGACTGCACGGTAGCAATGGCGTTACCGGCGTAGATCGGACGCTTGAAGGTGTCGGCGCTTTCTACGCTGATGATTTCGGAAATCTGGTCGACATCCAGCAGCGCAGCAACGCGTGGCAGGATGTTCTTACCGTTGGAAGTGGCTGCGGCCAGAATGTGGCTGCAACCTTTGCCCAGCTCCGCGACCAGCGGAGCAACGTTTTCCGGCAACTGGTGAGCGTAAGCTGCGTTCTCAGCCAGCAATACCTTGGCTACACCGGCTACCTTGGAGGCAGCTTCGGCAGCAGCAGCGCAAGCAGCACCGGCAACCAGTACGTGAATGTCACCACCGATCTTCTGTGCAGCGGCCACGGTATTCAGGGTGGCTGGCGCAAGGGCGGCATTAGTGTGTTCAGCGATTACCAGGATAGTCATTTAGATTACCTTCGCCTCGTTCTTGAGTTTCTCGACCAGTTCAGCCACCGACTTGACCTTGATGCCAGCGCTGCGAGCAGCCGGCGCTTCCACTTTCAGGGTCTTCAGAGTCGAGGCAGTAGCAACACCCAGTGCGTCCGGGGTCAGCACTTCCAGTGGCTTCTTCTTGGCTTTCATGATGTTTGGCAACGATGCATAACGCGGCTCGTTGAGACGCAAATCCGTCGTCACGATTGCCGGCAGGTTCAATGCAACAGTCTGCAGACCACCATCGATTTCCCGGGTGACATTGACCTTGTCGCCGGCCACTTCCACCTTGGAGGCAAAAGTACCCTGCGCGTAACCGCTCAATGCCGCCAGCATCTGGCCGGTCTGGTTGTTATCGCTGTCAATCGACTGCTTGCCAAGAACCACCAGTTGCGGTTGCTCCTTGTCGACCACTGCCTTGAGCAGTTTGGCCACGGCCAGCGAATTCAACTCTTCGGCGGACTCGACCAGAATCGCGCGGTCTGCGCCCAGAGCCAATGCGGTACGCAATTGCTCCTGCGCAGTGGTCGGGCCGATGCTGACCACGACGATCTCGGTGGCAACGCCCTTTTCCTTCAGACGAACAGCCTCTTCTACGGCAATTTCGCAGAATGGGTTCATCGACATCTTGACGTTGGCCAGATCAACGCCGGAGTTATCCGCCTTGACGCGAACCTTGACGTTGTAGTCAACAACTCGTTTGACAGCTACAAGAACCTTCATGAATTCCTCGGCACTTTCCGGTGAATAAAGATGTCGCCAAGTCCAGCTTGGCCGCTCCGCTGATCCGCAGAACACATATGCCAGCCATTGTGGCAGAGGTGAAACGGGCGCCTATCTTGACCGCAACCTTTTGCAGGGTCAATACATTGGCCGTTCTGCAGTTACCCGCAGCGCCCTGCGGCACATGGCTTGCGCAAAAATTCAAACGAACGTTTGGATTGTACTGACCAAGCATGCACATTAGAATCGAGCCGTCCTGCATTAGACAGGTCCACTTACCCCTAGTGAAAAAGTACAAGTCCTGAGCAGGAGATCGTCTGTGGAACGCGAATACATGGAATTCGACGTTGTTATCGTTGGTGCCGGACCATCCGGCTTGTCTGCCGCATGCCGCCTGAAACAAAGGGCCGCCGAAGCTGGCAAGGAAATCAGCGTCTGCGTCGTGGAAAAAGGCTCCGAAGTCGGCGCACATATCCTCTCGGGTGCCGTTTTCGAACCTCGCGCGCTGAACGAGCTGTTCCCGAACTGGAAAGAACTCGGCGCGCCACTGAACACCGCGGTCAAGCGCGACGATATCTATTTGCTCAAGGACAAGGATAAAGCCAGCAAGATTCCAAACTTCTTTGTGCCAAAAACCATGCACAACGAAGGCAACTACATTATTTCCCTGGGAAATTTCTGCCGCTGGCTGGCTCAGCAGGCGGAAAATCTGGGTGTGGAAATCTACCCGGGCTTTGCCGCTCAGGAAGCCCTGATCGATGATAATGGCGTTGTGCGCGGCATCATCACCGGTGACCTGGGTGTGGACCGCGAGGGCAATCCCAAAGAAGGCTATTACACGCCCGGTATGGAATTGCGCGCCAAGTACACGCTGTTTGCCGAAGGCTGCCGCGGCCACCTTGGCAAGCAACTGATCAAGAAGTACAACCTGGACTCCGAAGCAGATGCCCAGCACTACGGCATTGGCATCAAGGAGATCTGGGACATCGATCCGGCCAAACACGAAGAAGGCCTGGTCATTCACACGGCCGGCTGGCCTTTGTCGCTGACCGATAGTGAAAACACCGGCGGATCTTTCCTCTACCACATTGAGAACAATCAGGTCGTGATCGGCCTGATCGTGGATCTGTCCTACAGCAACGCTTTCCTTTCGCCGTTCGACGAATTCCAGCGTTACAAGCACCACCCGGTGGTTGCCCAATACCTGGAAGGCGGCAAGCGCGTGTCCTATGGCGCACGTGCCATTTGCAAAGGCGGCCTGAACTCCCTGCCGAAGATGGTCTTCCCGGGCGGCGCTCTGGTTGGCTGTGACCTCGGCACGCTGAACTTTGCCAAGATCAAGGGCAGCCATACCGCCATGAAGTCCGGCATGCTCGCTGCCGATGCCGCTGCCGACGCGCTGCTGGCCGGCAAGGAGGGCGGTGACCAGCTGACCGGCTATGTCGATGCGTTCAAATCCAGCTGGCTCTACGACGAACTGTTCCGCAGCCGCAACTTCGGCCCGGCCATCCACAAGCTCGGCGTGTTTTTTGGTGGCGCGTTCAACTTTGTTGACCAGAACATTTTTGGCGGCAAGATTCCCTTCACCCTGCACGATCTGACCCCGGACTACGCCCACCTGAAGCCGGCAGCCGAATGCACACGCATCGACTACCCGAAGCCGGACGGCAAGCTCAGCTTCGACAAGCTGTCTTCGGTGTTCCTCTCCAACACCAACCACGAAGAAGAGCAGCCCTGTCACCTGCGCCTGACCGATGCCAATATTCCGCTGGAGCGCAATCTGCCACTCTACGACGAACCGGCCCAGCGCTATTGCCCGGCGGGCGTCTATGAAATTGTCGTCAATGAAGATGGCGAGAAAAAATTCCAGATCAATGCGCAGAACTGCGTGCACTGCAAAACCTGTGATATCAAGGACCCATCACAGAACATCACCTGGGTAGCCCCGGAAGGCACTGGCGGCCCGAACTACCCCAACATGTGATCCGGTAACAATAAAAAAGGCTCCCCCGGGAGCCTTTTTTAATTCCCCCGATTTACTCCGGAGACAACCCGATCGGGAAGAACTGTCCACCGCTCCAGACACCCAGCCAATCCCGACCATCCCGGGTCTCGGTGACAGCCATATCGACCAGCTGGTAGAACACGTTCCGATGGATCAGGGCCTCAAGATTAACCCGCACATGCAGATAGGGCGCTGGCTCACCCGTTAGCGGGTCTGTCTCGACCCTGAGCGGGTGCTCTGCCCCGGCAACCACCCGGTCATCGACATTGGTGGTGAAGGTCAGCAGCTGTTCCTGCCCCTCCCCTTCAACCGACAGCGTAACGGCAACAAACGGTGCGTCATCGACGGTAATACCGCACTTTTCCACGGGAGTGACCAGAAAGTAGTCATCGCCATCACGCCGGATGATGGTGGAAAACAGTTTTACCATCGGCTTTCGCCCGATCGGCGTACCCATGTAATACCAGGTACCGTCACGCGCAATCCGCATATCGATATCGCCGCAGCACTCCGGATTCCACAGATGTACCGGCGGCAAGCCCTTTTCCTTGCTCCTGGGAATTTGACCCAGCAGATCGCCTACCTTGCCTATATCAGTCATTCTGCAGTTTCCTCCGTCATAAGCCCCGCTGCCACTCCTGCCGCAACCCCGCCAGCTGTGGCTGCTCTATGGCACGACGCACCTGCCCGAGCATCTGTGCCTTGTCCGCGCCAAGGTTGCCCTTGAGCACCAGATAGTTCGACGCATGGTCGCTGCGGAAAACCGTGTCTTTCAGTTCAAGCCCTTGCAGCATTCGCTCAACCTCCAGGAATAGCGAATGCTGGTCCAGCTCTTCGAAATCGGCAAACGACTGGCGAAACCGCTCGGATCCGCCCGGAAAACTGACCACCAGCGTGGACAGAAACTCCGGCTGGGCAGCATTCATCAGGCGTGCCGAATTATCCGCATGCTGTTCACTCAAACGTTTGCCACCGAGCCCGTTGAGGATCATCACCGAGCGGGTTATGCCTGCCGCCCCGAGTTTGTCCAGGGCACTCAGGGTCGAGTCGAAAGTCTCCCCCTTGTTGACCCTGCTCAGCACCTCATCATCGCCCGACTCTGCGCCGACATAGACCATCTGCAAGCCGGCATCGGCAAGCTCCTTGAGCTCCTCTACAGATTTCTTGCGCAAGTTGCGTGGTAAACAATAGCTCGAAACCCTGGTTACCTCCGGCAGCTGTTCGCGGATGGCCCGCAGAATGGTCAACAATCGATGGGTTGGCAGCACCAGCGCATCGCCATCGGCGAGAAATACCCGTTGCACAATCAAGCGCTCGCCGCATCGACGGATTTCTTCCAGCACATCGGCTTCAGCGCGGGCACGAAAGCGCTTCTGCTCGGCAGTGTACATTTTCGCAGAAAGTGCATTTGTTCCACGAACAACCGTTGGTCACGGGAAGAATCAGTGAATGGGCTTCGCTCGGCGGGCGAAATACCGGCTCAATGTAGTCAATGGGAAATACCGGGTTGGCCATGGTCCCCTCCAACAGGAAAGATGTTCAGACGCCAAGTCCTGATAATCCGGACGCTGGACTAACGGCTGCCAGATGTCAGCACGCACCGGCCGGTGCAGAGCGGCTCACGGGCCGACACGCAACACTGGCGAAGCGCCTGGCCCACACCGGACACCATGACTCAGCTTGCGGGTTGCTCGCTGTCACGTTTGCGCCGGTTACCCATGCGCACGCCGATGTCCATGAGGAACTGGAAGAATCGCTCCTGATCTTCCATCTGCTCACTCCAGAACGGCGAGTGATACAGGCCCACCGCACCATGCACCAGCGCCCATGCCGCAAGCACATGAAAATTGGGCGGTACGTCCTCCAGTTTCCCTTCGGCAATCCGGCCTTTCACAAGCTGGTTCAGGTAGTTCAGGTTGGAGGCACGGATCGCGTGCAACTCGGCAATCATGGTCGGTAACTGGTTTACCTTGACAACCTTTTCTTCAAGTCTGGAGAACAACCGGTAACGCTTGGGATCCCGCATGCGGTATTCGAAGTACGCGCGCGAAAGAGCATCCTTGTCGCGGTCATAGTCCACTGCCTGCAATAGCGCATTCAAGTCACGCTCATAGTCCAGCATCAGTCGCAAATAGATTTCCGATTTGGACTTGAAATGCTTGTATATGGTGCCTTTCCCGATGCCCACTGCATCGGCGATCATTTCGACCGTGACGCTGTCTTCACCTTCCTCAAGAAACAGCTTGAGCGAAGTATCGAGAATTTCCTGCTCTCGGCGGCGAAATTCTCTGATTTTGCGGGGTTCTGTCTGCATGGCTGTACTGCACGGTAAATAGCAAGACCTCCTATTATCCCGATTCAGTACCAAATTGCACGAATCACTCAAGCAACCCAACATTATCAGCAGGTTAGCGACGGAGTTGGCTCAACGTAGCGCTACACACGGCGGCCCCCGTGAAGATGAAGGCGCAATACGGGGAACCAGGCACGAAGCCAGATGCTTTGGGCATGAGTGCTCAACAGCCCCTCGGGTATTCCAAATACGTTTAAAAATTAGTGCTGGCCCGGCTGGAAGTTCACTGGAACTGAACAATACTTTCAGTTACCGGCGTGTAGTGCTCCCCCCCAAGCGCTCCGCTGGTATCAGGTACCGTGGATTGTGTACCTTTGTGTTACTCCTAATGGTATTGCCCGGATTCCCCCCTGAGTCCGGGTTTTTTTTTGTCCAGGCGTCAGCCTCCAGATACCGTGAGCGGGAATAAACGCTGAAAATTGGCTCCCGTCTGGCTAGTAATCGTCTCGTAACTGACACCCCTCAGCTGGGCAATAAATTCCGCCACATCGCGAACATATTCAGGCAGGTTCGATTTGCCACGATGCGGCACAGGGGCGAGATAAGGGGCATCGGTTTCCACCAGCAAGCGGTCGGCCGGAACGCGCCTGGCCACGTCGCGCAGCGAGTCGGCGTTGCGAAAGGTGACAATGCCCGACAGCGATATGTAAAAGCCCATATCCAGCGCAGCGGCTGCAGTGGGCCAATCCTCGGTGAAACAGTGCAACACCCCCGCCTGCGGCAAGTCGGCTTCCCGCAACATTCCAAGCGTATCAGCCCGCGCTTCGCGGGTATGCACAATGACCGGTTTTCCAGTGATCTGCGCCGCTTCCAGATGCAGGCGAAAGGATTCCTGCTGCAGCTGTGCCGCTTCCGGCTGGTAGTGGTAGTCCAGACCTGTTTCACCGATGGCGACCACGCGCGGGTGATTCAACTCTTCCAGCAACCAGCTCAGAGCCGGAACAGTATCCGTTGCGGTATCCAGCGGGTGCACACCGATGGTGCAATACACATCGGTATAACGCTCGGCTAGCGACTTGACCGCTGCAGCGTTAGCGGTACTGACACCGATACAGAGAAATCGCTCGACGCCCCGCGCTCTGGCCGCCGCAAGGGCCTTGTCCAGCGACCCTTCATGGGCTGACAGGTCAAGGCGATCGAGATGGCAGTGGGAGTCGATCAGCATGCTTTCACTAGACAGGGTTGAATAGCCGGACACAAGCCGGCCAAGAGAACTGGATTACACATTACATCGTATGGGTAGGTCGATCCGACTTCAGGGCGCCGGCCAGATAGGTTTCTATCTTGTTGCGGGCAGTCGGGTCGCCATCATTGAACTGCACCCCCACCCCGGCAGCGCGGCTGCCCTGGGCACCTTTCGGCGTAATCCAGACAACCTTGCCGGCAACCGGAATTTTCTCCGGCTCCTCCATCAGGCTGAGCAGCATGAACACTTCATCGCCCAGCTTGTAGTTTTTATTGGTTGGAATGAACAAACCGCCATTTCTGATAAAAGGCATATAGGCCGCATAGAGCACCGATTTGTCCTTGATGGTCAGAGACAACATGCCGCTACGCGGACTCATGTTAGGTGACTGGCTCATGCAACCTTCCCGACTAAGTTATTCAGCGTCTGATTCTAGCTCGGACGAGGGAGGCTTGCCCACTGCACGAGCAATGCCTCGAGCAACAGATTCCGATTGAGGTTGGCGCGACCTATGACCTTTTGCCGCTGCAACAGCAACCAATCCTGCAGCACCAGCACTTTCGACTGCGCCGCCTTCTCGGCGAGGTATTGCAAGACCGCACGCATATCTTCCAGACCCAGCTCAGCCTGATCGGCGGTGAGCTGATAGCGCAGCAATACCTGTGACCAGTCGCAAAACCAGTCAAACAGCAACGGCAACGGAACCGCATTCCAGCTTTCAGCCAGCTGACTGGGCGAAACCTGCTGCTTGAGCAGCTTCTTGATGCCCTCGACCACTTTTGCACGCAAACCGACCACATCCAGATCGAACAAGCGTAAAGCCGTCAGCGGCGAGCCACCGGCCAGGGCAAGCAGCTCGAAGGCTTGCTGACTGCTTAGCTGCGGATGTTTCTCCTGTATCCAGGCCAGGCTTTGTGCCTCGCCGGGCAAAGGACAGTTCTGCTGGACGCAACGACTTTTGATGGTAGGCAGCAAGCGGCTGGGCTGATGGCTGATCAACAACATCACCGTATTGCCAGCTGGCTCTTCCAGGCTTTTCAACAGGGCGTTGGCCGAATTCGGGTTCATTGCTTCGGCAGGTTCGAGCACCACCACTTTGCGACCTGCAAGATGGGCGGTCTGCACCACAAAATCGACCAGTTCGCGCACCTGATCAACCTTGATCGCCTTATCCACCTCTTCAGGCTGCAACACGTAGAGATCCGGATGGGAGCCAGCCGCCAGCAAGTGGCAGGACTTGCAATCCCCGCAAGCAGAAAGCGCCTGTGGCTGCAGGCATAGCAGGCGTGCCGCCAGCTGATCGGCAAGCACCCGCTTGCCGATACCGGAAGGACCTTGCAGCAGATAGGCATGGGCATGTTGCTGGCGCGACACCAGTTGCTGCCAGAGCGTCTGCTGCCATGGATAAATATCAAGCAAGGCAACGCTCCAGCAACTCGGGCAACAGCTGATCCAGTGCCTGTTGCACCCGTGCCAGGTCCTGACCTGCATCGATCACCCGGTAGCGCGAGGGTGCGGCGGCGGCACGCTGCAGATAGGTATTGCGTACCGCCTCGAAAAATCCGCGCCCTTCCTGTTCAAAACGGTCCAGCCGGCCTCGCGTGGCAGCCCGGCTCAAGCCGACCTCAACCGGCAAATCAAAAACCAGCGTCAGATCCGGGCGCAATGCCCCCTGAACGAAATCCTCAAGAATCCCGATACGCTCGAACGACACCCCTCTGCCGCCGCCCTGATAGGCGTAGGTCGCATCGGTAAAACGATCACACAAGACCACCGAGCCCTTGCGCAAGGCCGGTCGGATCACCGCCTGCAGATGCTGGGCGCGGGCAGCAAACATCAACAGCAACTCGGCATCAGCGCACATGGGCTCGTCTGAAGGTGCCAGCAGCAATTCGCGAATGCGTTCTGCCAGAGGGGTACCTCCGGGTTCACGGGTGAGCAACACTTCGATACCACGTGCCCGCAGGCATTCAGCCAGATACTCACGATTGGTGCTTTTGCCAGCGCCTTCCGGCCCTTCCAGGGTAATAAACAGACCGCTCACTGGGTTTCCTTGGTTGATTTTGGCGCCGGACTGGATCGGTAATCCGCTCTGCGTTTGAGTTGATATTCACGCACGGCTTTATTGTGTTCGCTCAGGGTTTTCGAGAATACATGGCTGCCATCCCCGCGGGCGACAAAATACAGGGATTCCCCATCAGCCGGGTGCAAAGCCGCGTGGATGGCCTCGCGACCGGCGAGCGCAATGGGAGTGGGTGGCAGTCCCGGGTTCAGGTAGGTGTTATAGGCACTCGCCTCACGCAGATTGGCCCGCGTAAGGTTGCCCTTGTAGCGTTCACCCAGCCCATAAATGACCGTCGGATCCGTCTGTAGCAGCATATTCAGCCGCAAGCGCCGCACAAAAACACCGGAAATCTGCTCGCGCTCAGCGCCTACACCGGTCTCTTTTTCGATCAGGGAGGCCATTATCAGCGCCTCATAGGGATCGCTGTATGGCAAATCCGGCGCGCGCTCCTGCCACTCTTCGGCCAGAACCTGTTGCTGGCGCCTGGCCGCCTGCTCCAGCAGATCGACGTCTCGCATGCCGCGCACATACTTGTACGTATCAGGGAAAAACCAGCCTTCGGGATGCGCATCCGGCCAACCAACCGCCGCCATCACCTGCTGGTCACTGAGTTCAGTCAGGGTTTGCTCGAGCTTCTCTTGTTGAGCCAACGCAGCGCGCAACTGGCGAAAATTCCACCCCTCGATAAACGCCACGCTGTACTGCACCACTTCGGCGCGCTGCCACAGACTCAGCAGGTCCCGAGCCGTCATGCCTTTGAGCAGCCGATACTCGCCACTGTGCAGGGATATTTCGTCAAGATTGAAGCGCCAGTACTGACGCAACCAGAAGGCACCAGTCAAAACCTGCTCGGTTTCAAGCCGATTCAACAAACCGCCGGGTGTGGCGCCGGGAGAAACGTCGAGCAGATACTCGCCGCTGATCTGTAACGGCTGCTGCAGTGCCTGCCGCTGCAACCAGATGCAGGCGAGCAGAAGCAAGCCTGCCAACAGTAATCCGGTCTGCAGTAACAACAGTAATTTGCGCATCATCGTTCAGCCGCCCAGCAAATCATGCAGATTATTTTGCAAAATGCGCGTCAACTCACCGCGTTCCCAAACACGCCCTGCCAGCTCTCGTACCGGCCAGATGCCAAAGAGGCTGTTGCAAAGAAAAACCTCATCGGCTTCCATCAGCTCTGCAAGACCTATATCTCGCACTGCACAGGTGATACCCAGACGTTCTGACTGTTCGATGATTTCTGCACGCATCACGCCGGCAACCCCGCAGCGCTGCAGAGCAGGAGTCAGCAACTGACCAGCGTCGACCATGAACAGGTTACTGGAAACGCCCTCGATCACTCTGCCCGAGTGGTCCTGCATCAGCCCCTCGGCATAGCCCGGGTCCTGCCACTCTGCCCGGGCAAGGACTTGCTCCAGACGATTAAGGTGTTTGATGCCAGCCAGCAAGGGCTGTTCGGCCAGCCGCGTTGCGCAGGAAAACAGCTTCACACCCTGCTCTGCATGCGCTGCCGGATAATCCGGCAATGGTGAACCCTGCAAAATCCGGAGGGCTTGCTGCGGCTGTGGAAAGGCGTAGCCGCGCATGCCACTGCCACGGGTGACAATCAGTTTGGCCACCCCATCGCCGACTTGCATGGCAAAGCTGGATATTTCCGCTCGCAGCGAATCGATCCCCAGCGGTATCTGCAAGCGCTGACAACCAAGTTGAAGCCGTTGCAGATGGCGATCCAGCAAACGCGCCCGGCCCTGCCTGACGCTTATGGTTTCGAAAAGGCCATCACCATAAGCCAGCCCGCGATCCCGTACCGGAACCCCTTCGGCTGGTACGCCGTTGACCCAGCATGGCATCAACCAGCAAACCGTCTGAATACCAGCGAACCGTTGGTACCACCGAACCCGAAGGAGTTGGACAGCACGGCATCAATGGTCATGGGTTTGGCCTGATGCGCTACAAAGTCCAGATCACAACCTTCATCCGGATCCTGCAGGTTGATGGTCGGTGGCGCGACCTGATCGCGAATCGCCAATACACTGAAGATAGCCTCAACAGCACCCGCCGCTCCGAGCAAGTGGCCAGTCATCGACTTGGTTGAGCTTACCGCCAGCTTGTAGGCATGATCGCCAAACACGCTCTTCACCGCCGTAGCCTCGGCAATGTCTCCTGCCGGGGTAGAGGTACCGTGGGCGTTGATGTAGTGAATTTGCTCGGGATTGAGCCCGGAATCGCGCACGGCATTGGCCATACAGCGCGCAGCGCCTGCACCATCCGCCGGTGGCGAAGTCATATGATAGGCATCACCGCTCATGCCAAAGCCAACCAGCTCGGCATAGATGGTGGCACCACGGGCCTTGGCATGCTCCAGCTCTTCAAGCACCAGGGCACCTGCCCCATCCGAAAGGACAAAGCCATCGCGACCCTTGTCCCAAGGCCGACTGGCAGCTTGAGGATCATCATTGCGGGTGGACAACGCACGTGCTGCGCCAAAACCGCCAATGCCCAGGCCGCAAGTCGCCATCTCCGAGCCACCGGCAATCATCACATCGGCTTCGCCGTAAGCGATATTGCGCGCTGCCATACCTATGCAGTGGGTGCCCGTGGTACAGGCAGTGGCAATGGCATAGTTCGGGCCCTGCACACCCAGATGAATCGAAAGAAAGCCGGAAATCATGTTGATGATCGAGCCGGGCACCAGGAACGGCGAGATACGCCGGGGCCCTTGCTGGTTGAGCACAACCGCATTGTTCTCGATGTTGGTAAGGCCGCCGATACCGGAGCCCAAGGCCACACCGACACGCTCGCGATTGGCATCGGTAATTTCCAGTCCCGAATCACGAACCGCCTGAAAACCGGCAGCAAGCCCGTACTGAATGAACATATCAAGCTTGCGGGCTTCTTTGACAGACAGATATTGCTCGACGTCGAAACCCCTGACCGAACCGCCAAAACGGGTGCCATGGGCAGACAGGTCAACATGTTCTATCAGGCCGATACCGCTGCGCCCGTCAAGAACCCCCTGCCATGAACTGGCCACATCAACACCCAATGGAGACAACATGCCAAGACCGGTGACAACGACACGTCTTCGGGACACAGCAACATCCTCTTTTTGTTCTACAGCTAAAGAAAAGCCGCACGGCTTCATCAGACGTGCGGCTTTTGCAGATCAGAAATCGACGACTACAGGATTACCCGTGAGCGTTGATGTAATCGATAGCTTCCTGAACAGTAGTAATCTTCTCTGCTTTGTCGTCCGGGATTTCGGTCTCGAACTCTTCTTCCAGAGCCATCACCAGCTCAACGGTGTCAAGCGAGTCGGCACCCAGATCTTCAACGAAGGAAGCACTGTTGGTGACTTCTTCTTCCTTGACGCCCAGCTGCTCGGCAACGATTTTCTTGACGCGCTCTTCGATGGTACTCATACGTTGTTTTCACTCCTATGGATAAAACCGGAACCGCAATGATGTGTTAAGTGTATAGACATGGATTTGCGCTTTTCAAGCCAGAAGGTGTTTCGACCCTCTTTCTCTTCAATCGTATGACTATAAACCAATTGCTTTTTTATAACGGAAACATGGTTATCAAATGTATGACAGTCCAAAGCTATCCGCCAGATTCAACTCATGTACATGCCGCCGTTAACCGGAATGGTAGCGCCAGTTACATAGGCAGCGCCATCAGAAGCGAGAAAAGCGACCACTTTTGCAATTTCTTCAGCCTGCCCGAGCCTCCCCAACGGGATCTGCGCCAGCAACGCTTCGCGTTGTGCTTCGGGCAGTTCACGGGTCATGTCGGTATCGATAAAGCCGGGCGCCACAGCATTCACCGTAATGGCGCGCGAACCTACTTCCCGGGCCAGCGCACGGCCAAAACCTTCCAGACCGGCCTTGGAGGCAGCATAGTTGGCCTGACCACCGTTGCCCATTGCACCTACCACCGAACCGATATTGATAATTCGGCCCCAGCGTGCCTTGGTCATGCCGCGCAGTACCGCCTTGGATAGCCTGAACAGGCTGTTCAGGTTGGTATTGACCACATCAAACCACTCGTCGTCCTTCATGCGCATCATCAGGTTGTCACGGGTAATGCCGGCGTTGTTCACCAGAATCAACGGCTGCCCCAGATGCTGTTGTATATGCTCCAGCGTTGTTGCGACCGATTCGCTACTTCCTACATCCAGTACCAGACCGGCACCCTGAATGCCATTTTCCTTGAGCGTTTCGGCAATTTTTTCAGCTCCGGAAGGTGAAGTGGCAGTGCCAATAACAACTGCGCCCTGACGTCCCAGCTCCAGCGCTATCGCCTGGCCAATTCCTCGAGTGGCTCCGGTAACCAGTGCAACCTTACCTTGCAGACTCATGGGTTATCTCCTTTTCAGGCCAATGCTGCCAACGTGGCAGCAAAAGCATCCGGGGTTTCCAGACTGTATGTGTTTATACCTTTGACACAGCGCTTGTTCAGACCGCCAAGCACCTTGCCAGGCCCGCATTCAACCAGATTGGTAACGCCCTGACCGGACAGGCACACCATCGACTCAACCCAGCGAACCGGGCTGTAAAGCTGCGCCAGCAGGTCGCTCTTGAGGGTAGCCAGATCCGCCACAATCGAGGCACTTACATTCTGCACCAAAGGAACCTTGGGAGGCTGCCAGGCAATTGCCTCCAGCGAGACGGCAAAGCGTTCGGCTGCCGGCTTCATCAAGGCACAATGCGAAGGCACACTGACCGGCAGCGACATTGCACGCTTTGCTCCACGTGCCTTGCAAGCTTCGATAGCGCGCTCAACAGCTGCTGCAGAGCCGGCAATAACCACCTGGCCGGGGGCATTGAAGTTGACCGCGCTGACAACTTCATCCTGTGCCGCTTCGGCACAAGCCGTCGCGACATCCGCATCTTCCAGCCCAAGAATGGCCGCCATGCCGCCTTGCCCGGCCGGTACAGCCTGCTGCATCAACTGGCCTCGCAGCTCTACCAGACGCAATGCATCAGCAAAACCTAGACTGCCTGCGGCCACCAGAGCCGAGTACTCGCCAAGGCTGTGCCCTGCAACATAGGCAGGCACAGCGCCACCTTCAGCCAGCCACAGACGCCAAAGGGCAACGGAAGCCGCCAGTATTGCTGGCTGGGTTTTGTCGGTTTGATTGAGAAGCTCTTCCGGACCCTGCTGGGTCAAAGCCCACAGGTCATAGCCAAGGGCTGCGGAAGCCTCACTGAAGCATTCCACAATCAATGGCTGCTTTTCACCTTGCTCGGCCAGCATGCCAAGGGACTGGGAGCCTTGTCCGGGAAAAACAAATGCGGTGGAGGTGGACATCAAATACATCTCCTGGTGAGCGGGTTATCTGCCAAATTGCCCTGCAAAGCCAGCAGAAGCAAGAAACTGAGCCTTGGATGGACTTTTAGCAGCAGGCGTCACAAGTTTTACAACAGTTCCTCAAGCCTGCCATGCAGTTTTTCCGGCAGATTTTCACGAACCTCCACCAATGCCAGCCTGATGGCACTCTGAAAACTGTCCTGATCGGCAGCACCATGACTCTTGATCACAATACCCTGCAGTCCCAGCAGGCTAGCACCGTTATGGGTTTCCGGAGCCAGGTCCTTATGCAGACGTTTCAGAAACGGCAAGGCGAGCCCGCCGACCATTCGTGAGCCGATACTTTCCGAAAACAGTGTCTCGACACGCTCGGCAATCATTGCCGCCAAGCCTTCGCTGGACTTCAACAGAACGTTGCCAACAAAGCCATCGCAGACCACAACATCCGCCTTTCCGCGGTAAAGCCCGTCGCCTTCGACATAGCCGATATAGTTCAGCCCTGATGCCTGCTGGAGCATTGCAGCGGCCAATTTGACCTGCTGGTTACCCTTGATGTCCTCGGTACCGACATTGAGCAGGGCTACTCGCGGGTTGGGGACACCCAAAGCCTCGACGGCTACCGAGCCCATAACTGCAAACTGGTAAAGATGTTCCGCAGAGCAATCAACATTGGCACCCAGGTCAAGCAGGTGGCAAAAACCGTTAGCCGATGGAATGGCGCTGATCATTGCCGGACGGTCAATACCAGGCAGAGTCTTGAGCAAATAGCGTGACAACGCCATGAGCGCGCCGGTATTGCCTGCGCTGACGCAGGCATTGGCGCGACCGCTGCGTACCAGCTCCAGGGCAACACGCATTGACGAATCAGGCTTGCTGCGCAACGCCTGTGCTGGACGCTCGTCCATGCCAATGATCTCGTCGGCGTTTTCGATTTTCAGGCGCGAACGATCAACCGCAGGCATGCCGGCAATCAATTCTTCAAGCAGGGAGGATTGGCCGACGAGGACCAGATGTAACGAGGGGAACTCAGCCAGACAGGCAATACTGGCCGGAACAATGCAGCGGGGACCAAGGTCCCCGCCCATTGCATCAATCGCGATGACTGGAGCGGACAAGGATTACTCGTCAGCGCCCTTGTCAATCACTTTGCGACCACGGTATACGCCTTCTGGCGATACATGGTGACGCAGGTGAACTTCACCGGTGGTTTTCTCAACCGACAGAGCGTTAGCCTCGAGAGCATCGTGCGAACGACGCATATCACGGGCAGAGCGGGATTTTTTGTTCTGCTGAACAGCCATAACTGATTAACTCCTAAACGTTTGGGTCACGCTTTAACTGTGCCAGTACATCGAACGGGTTGGACCGCTTAACCTCGTCCTGCGGCTGATCAGACTCATCAAAGCCCGCCAACTGCTGGCAATTTTCTCTGTCGTGAAGAGGTACGATGGGCAATGCGAGCAACAGCTCGTCTTCCGCCAACGTCAGCAAATCCAGCAACTCTTCACCAACTTCAAGTGCTTCATAACCTTTTGCTACCGCACTGTCCGATGCGCCTTCCCTGATTATCTGAAAAGCGCTTTCAACATGAACAGGCAATACCGCCAGCTCAAGACAACGCTGGCAAACCATCTTGACCTCGGCATCAAGCTCGCAACGAATCACTGCGACCCTGCGCTCTTCCCGCTCGAAAACGAACTTCGCGCGAACGACACCGGTACGCTCTTCCAGTTGCTCACTGAAACGCGGCAAACTACTGAAAGGCAACTCACCCTCCAGGGTAGCAGCCCGATCAGCCAGCTTGCGTGGATCAACCTGAGGTGGAATAGGGCCTTTCAACATAGGCGCGGTATTCTATGGATGTGCCCCTTTGCTGTCAAAACAAATTCCAACCTTGCATGCCGGCAGACTGGCTTGCAGAACGAACCGACAGGAAATACCGATGCTGCCGCTTGTCCTTGCTTCCAGCTCTGCTTACCGCCGCGAACTGCTGCAGCGCCTTAACCAGCCTTTCACTTGCTGCAGCCCGGAAATTGATGAGCAAAGACAATCGAACGAAAATGCCAGCCAACTGGTAACCCGCCTGGCGCAAGAAAAGGCCATGGCCGTGGCAACCAGCCATCAGCAGCATCTGATTATCGGCTCAGACCAGGTAGCGGTACTCGGCGAGGAGATTCTCGGCAAGCCACACACGCTGCAACGGGCAACCGCTCAATTACATGCAGCCAGCGGCCGCAGCGTGACCTTTCTTACCGGGCTGGCCCTGCTGAACAGCCAGACCGGCCACTGCCAGGTCGACTGCATACCCTTTACCGTGCATTTTCGCGAACTGGACGAATCACAGATCCGCCGCTATCTGGAAGCAGAACAACCTTTCGACTGTGCCGGCAGCTTCAAAGCGGAAGGGCTGGGCGTCAGCCTGTTCCGTGGCACCGAAGGCAGCGATGCAACCAGCCTGATCGGATTACCCCTGATCAGACTGGTCGATATGCTTGACAAGGAAGGGATAAAAATCCCCTGACGCCCGCCGGTGTTACCGATCAGCGCAGTGCCGGCCCCTGAAAGCCCATCCAGATAGCCATATTTTCCGCAACACTGGCACCAATACGCTTGGCAAAACGGTCAAACGGATTGTCCTGAACGGTGTAATCGACCATTTCCTTCTCGCCAATCACATCACGTGCAACCTGACTGGCGTTGCCATAAGCGTCAATCAGACCCAGCTCTAATGCCTGCTCACCAGACCAGATCAAGCCACTAAACAACTCGGGATGGCCCTCCACCTTGAGACGGTCGCCCCTGCCCAGCTTTACGCTGGCAATGAATTGCTTGTGAGTGGTATCGAGAACACCCTGCCAAAAGACTGTTTCATCTTCTTTTTGCGGCTGAAACGGATCGAGAAACGCCTTGTGCTGGCCCGAGGTGTAGATGCGTCGATCAACGCCCAGCTTTTCCATGACCCCGACAAAGCCGAAACCGGAGGCTGTAACTCCGATGGAGCCCACCAGGCTGCTCTTGTCTGCGTAGATCTGATCCGCCGCACTGGCAATGTAGTACGCACCCGACGCACCCAGGTCGGTAATTACTGCATAAACCTTGATCCCGGGATGCTCGCCACGCAGGCGGCGTATCTCGTTAAACACATAGGATGACTGCACCGGACTGCCGCCAGGACTGTTGATGCGTAACACCACACCCTTTGTTTTAGGGTCTTCGAAGGCGGCACGCAGGCTGGTGATGATGTTGTCTGCGCTGGCCTCCTCCTTGTCGGCAATCATGCCGCGAATTTCGATCAGCGCCGTATGATTCTCACTGCGCGCCGCCTGCTTCTGGAAATCCATCACCGGCGAAAACAGCGCAAGGGCAATAAAAAGATACGCAAAGGTCAGTATCTTGAAGAAAATCCCCCAACGCCGCGCCCGCCGCTGCTCCTGCACACCTGCAAGAACCGCCTTCTCCAGCAACTGCCAGCTTTTGTCATCGGACATACAAAACCCTCTTCAAGGTTATTCCGCGCCCCGGCCCAGCCAGGCACGCAACTCGTCAAAATGATTGATCGCCAGATCCGGCGACTCCGCCTGCAACAGCTCCAGCGGTTGGGCGCCGTGGCCCACCGCCACGCTACAGACCTTCGCCCGCCGTGCCATCTGCAGATCAAACAAGGAATCGCCAACCATCAGCGCTTGCTCCGGACGCTTCCGGCAATGCGCAAGAATCTCGTGCAACATCAACGGATCCGGCTTGCTGGCGGTTTCGTCAGCACAGCGGGTTACATCAAAAAAATCCAGCCAGCCACGCCCTTCAAGTACCTTGTGCAAACCACGGCGACTCTTTCCGGTGGCCACTGCGAGCTGATAGCCATCTTCACGAAACGCCTCCAGCGCCTCAAGCACACCCGGAAAAAGTGTCGATGGCTGTCTTTCCAGCGCCAGATAATGCTCGCCATAGGCGCCACGAAAATGTTCAGCCAGCACAGACTCGCGCAAACCGGGATAAAGGCTGTCAATCGCCTCGGCCATACCCAGGCCGATAATACCCTTCAGGCGCGTTTCATCCAGTTGCGGCAGGCCGCAAACATCCGCTGCATGCCGCAGCGAAGTGACGATTCGCCCGATCGAGTCAACCAGCGTACCATCCCAGTCAAAAATCAGCAGCTGATAGTCACGCACCCAGACGCTCCAGGGTACGCGCCCAGATCTCGTCCACCGGTGCCTCAACACTCAGCATTTCGCCGTCCGGCAGCTTGACCCGCAACGAGTGCGCATGCAGAAACAGACGCTTGCCGCCCAGCTCACGGATTTCGCGGGTGAACTCTTCGTCACCGTACTTACTGTCACCGGCAATCGAATGCCCTGCATGCTTGGCATGCACACGAATCTGGTGGGTGCGCCCGGTAATCGGGCTGGCTTCGACCAGCGTGGCGAAATCGCCAAAACGGCGCAGCACCCGAAAGGTGGTCAACGCTTCCTTGCCTTCAACGTTCACCTCGACCATGCGCTCACCCGAACGCAGGTTGTTTTTCAACAACGGTGCATTGACCTGCTTCTTTGCTGTCGGCCAGCTGCCGCGCACCAGCGCCAGATAGCGCTTGTCGACACCGTCGCCGCGCAAAGCCTCATGCAGATGGCGCAACATGCTGCGCTTTTTGGCGATCATCAACAGGCCGGACGTATCCCGATCCAGACGATGAACCAGTTCGATTTCCTTGGCGTCCGGGCGCAGCTGCCGAAAAGCCTCGATAACCCCGTAATTCAGCCCGCTGCCACCGTGCACGGCAATCCCGGCAGGCTTGTTGAGCACAATCAGGGCTTTGTCTTCGAAAACAATCGCGGCCTCCAGACGCGCCAGCAACCCCTGCGCCAGCGGCTCGGGGGCGTCACGCTCGGCCAGGCGCAAGGGCGGCACACGCACCACGTCACCGGCCTGCAGTTTGTATTCGGGCTTGATCCGCCCCTTGTTCACACGCACTTCGCCTTTACGCAAAATCCGGTAAATCAGGGTCTTGGGTACGCCTTTGAGCTGGGTGCGCAAAAAGTTGTCGATACGCTGCCCGGCAAGCTCCGGAGCGACTTCGAGTAACTGCACACCGGTGATCGGAGCATCGGGATTATTCATCCGCCGATGATAACAATTTTTAGGTAATTGAAGCACTTAATGATTACTGCTATATTCCGATGCGCTGCCAAAAGCAGCCAGGTTCGCGGATATGTGCCAATCGTACTGCCCCCGCCACCTGCAAGCCATTCAGGACGCCTGGCCGTCCCACGGAAAATCCGCCGAACTGTCGCGAAATTCCGGAAAACCAGCCTTAAGCAATGACGCGCGACACTCAACGGAGTGATTGCGATAAATGTAACCCGCTACGGATTCTGCGAGCGGCACCCGATTTTCAATGGATACGTGTAGGGTGGAGATGCACAACTGTCGGACTGCGTAGCACAGGCTTTATCAAGACGCTTTATCTCGTCCGCTACCGACCGTTGATTCCTCCTCCTGACTGATTTTGCTTCTGTTTGTACAACTGTTTTGTGTGCAACAGATTGCAGGAGCTGCTGTCGCGAACCGGCCCTGGAGGCCGCCTCTCGCTAGACCCGGAAGTGGCATGCCACTTCTGCTGCGCACCTGACACCGACCGCGAAAGTCGTGTGTGCCAACCGCCGTTTCCGGCAGCCCCGGAAACCATTGGTACAACATGAAAAGAATGCTGATTAACGCGACTCAACCCGAAGAGTTGCGTGTTGCTCTGGTAGATGGCCAGAAGCTCTATGACCTGGATATCGAATCCGGCGCCCGCGAGCAGAAAAAATCCAACATCTACAAAGGCAAGATTACCCGCGTAGAACCCAGCCTCGAAGCGGCTTTCGTCGACTTCGGCTCCGAGCGTCACGGCTTCCTGCCCCTCAAGGAAATCTCCCGCGAATACTTCTCCAAGGCTCCCGAAGGCCGCGTCAATATCAAGGACGTGCTCAGGGAAGGTCAGGAAGTCATCGTCCAGGTCGAGAAAGAAGAACGTGGCAACAAGGGCGCAGCCCTGACCACCTTTATCAGCCTGGCCGGTCGTTATCTGGTGCTGATGCCGAACAACCCGCGCGCCGGCGGTATCTCTCGCCGCATCGAAGGCGAAGAACGCAACGAATTGCGCGAAGCGCTGAACGGTCTCGACGTCCCCGCCGACATGGGCCTGATCGTACGTACCGCCGGCCTGGGTCGCTCCAGCGAAGAAATGCAGTGGGACCTGGATTACCTTACCCAACTGTGGAAAGCCATCAAGGAAGCCTCCCAGGAGCAGAAGGCGCCGTTCCTGATCTATCAGGAATCCAACGTGATCATCCGCGCTATCCGTGACTATCTGCGCCAGGATATCGGTGAAGTGCTGGTCGATAGCGTCGAAGCCCAGGAAGAAGCCCTGAGCTTCATCAATCAGGTGATGCCGCAGTACGCCAGCAAGATCAAGCTCTACGAAGACAGCGTGCCGCTGTTCAATCGTTTCCAGATCGAAAGCCAGATCGAAACCGCCTTCCAGCGCGTTGTCCAACTGCCTTCCGGCGGCTCCATCGTCATCGACCCGACCGAAGCCCTGGTGTCCATCGACATCAACTCGGCGCGCGCCACCCGCGGCGGCGACATCGAGGAAACCGCACTCAATACCAACCTCGAAGCGGCTGAAGAAATTGCCCGGCAACTGCGCCTGCGTGATATCGGCGGCCTGATCGTCATCGACTTCATCGACATGACCCCGCCAAAGAACCAGCGCGCCGTGGAAGATCGCGTGCGTGAGTGCCTGGAAGCCGATCGTGCGCGCATCCAGGTCGGCCGCATATCGCGCTTCGGCTTGCTGGAAATGTCCCGTCAGCGCCTGCGTCCATCGCTGGGCGAAAGCAGCGGTATCGTCTGCCCGCGCTGCTCCGGTCAGGGCATCATCCGCGATGTCGAGTCGCTGTCGCTGGCGATTCTGCGCCTGATCGAAGAAGAAGCACTGAAGGATCGCACTGCCGAGGTTCGTGCCCAGGTGCCGATTCCGGTTGCCGCCTTCCTGCTCAACGAGAAGCGCAACAACATCACCAAGATCGAACTGCGGACCCGTGCGCGTATCGTCATCCTGCCGAATGACCATATGGAAACCCCGCACTTCGAAGTGCAGCGCCTGCGCGACGACAGCCCGGAAGTTCAGACCGGCCAGTCCAGCTATGAAATGACCCCGAGCGAAGTGGAAGAGGCTCAACCGGCCAGCGCCACACGCACACTGGTACGTCAGGAAGCGGCCGTCAAAACTGTCGCCCCTGAGCGTCCGGCACCCGCCGCGACTGCGGCCGCCCCGCTCGCTCCGGCGCACAAGCCTGAAGCCAGCCTGTTCAAGGGCATGATCAAATCGCTGGTCAGTCTGTTTGCCGGAAAGCAGGAAGAAGCAGCCCAGCCGGTAGCCGCGGAAAAGCCAAGCCGTGAACGCGCCCCGCGCGGAGATCGCCCGCGTGGCGAGCGCCAGCAGGGACGTCGTCGCGACAACCGCAACGAAGGCCGCAATCGTGATGAAGAGCGCAAGCCTCGCGAAGAGCGCCCTGCCCGTGAAGCCAAGGAAGCGCAGGAGCCACGTCGCGAGCGCGCCGAGCGTCCGCCACGCGAGGCCCGTGAGCCCCGCGCGCCACGTGAAGAGCGGCAACCACGCGAACTGCGTGAGCCACGCGAACCACGCGAAGAAAGCCCGGCAGCAGAAGGGCAACAGGCACAGGCACCACGCCGTGAGCGCGGCGAACGTCCGCCACGCGAACTGCGCGAGGCCCGTCCCGAGCAGGCTGCAGCCGCAACCCAGGACGAGTTGCCAAACGAAGAACTGCTGCAGGATGAAGCCACCGAAGCTACTGACGGTGCAGAAGGCGATCGCCCACGTCGTCGCTCGCGCGGTCAACGTCGGCGCAGCAACCGCCGTGATCGCCAGCGCGAGGCCGGTGTAGAAGGCCCTGAAGATGATGCCAAGGCACCGGTAGCCGAAGCTAACGAGCCTGCTGCCGCCGTCGTTACCACAGTCGTCACCGGCGCTGTCGCTGATGCCGTTCTGGCTGACGATGGCCAAAACGCAGCTGAACCGGCAGAAGTCAGCGAAAGCGCGGTGAACACTGCGCCAGCAAGCGAAGCTGTTAAGCCAGAGGTTGCCGAAGTTGCTGCTGTTGAAGCGCCCGCCGAGCCACCCGTCGAGGCTGCCGTTGCAGCTGAAGTGATCACGCCGGTTACCGCGGAAGTTACACCTGTCGTTGAAGCGGCAGCTGCCACTCAACCAGCTGCATCTGCAATCGATCCGGATACCGGGCGTGCGCTGAACGATCCACGTGAGCGCCGGCGCCAGCGCCTGGAAGCCGAGCGTCTGGCACGCGAGGCTGCTGCACTGGCAGAGGCGGCCCCCGCCGCCCCTGAAACCGTTGTAGCCGAGGAAGCTGCCGAGCCCGCAAGCGAGTCGCATGCCGAGCCTGCACAAGCAACTCCTGCAGCAGAGACGCAGACCGAAGCGGAACCTGGTGTCAGCCCGGTTGTCGAGCAGACCGCGCTGGAACTCGACAGCGAGCCGGCAACCCCGGCCAGCGAAGAAAAAGCGGATGAGGCAGACGCCAAGCCACAAGTCTGATCTGCTCCAGCAACAAGCGAAGGCCCGTCAAGTGACGGGCCTTCTGCTTTCTGCCGGAAACACAATACTGGTCGTCAGCCTCGAGCAGCACCAATCGCAGCGCAGACTTCGGGAACCACCTGTTGCAGGCAGGAGTAGTGGGACAGTCCGGGCAGGATGGTTACCTGCTCACAACCCGGCAAGGCAGCACCCAGATACCCGGCCATGGCAGTGGGCGACCAGTTGTCCTCGGCACCATGCCAGATACGGGTTGGCGTCTTGATTGCACCAAGGCCGGCCGACCAGGGCTGCACATAAGACTGCACATCTCGCAGGTAACCGGGCAGCTGGCCAACAAAACAGTGACGTAACTGCACTATGCATTGCTGGCGAAACTGCGAACTTGCCAGCAACTGGCGATCAGCTGCCTGCGCTGAGGCAAACAGCATCCTGAATAACAATCCGGGAGCAAAGCGCGCCAGCCAGCCTTGCCAGGTGGAAAGCAGGCGAAACAGCAGCGGCCATTTGCCGGCCAGCAGGAAGACCTGTTGGCCGGCCATGTCCGGCAGGAAATTGCCGACCTGCAGCGGTGCCGCTGCAGAAATCAGGTCCAGACTGGCAACCCGACCCTGCATGTGTCGGGTCGTCTGCAGGGCGACAAAGGCTCCAATCGAAAAGCCGACGAAATGCACCTGGCCAGTGCCAGCACAGGCGAGTATCTCGCTGGCCAGTGCGCGAAAATACCCTTCACCTTGCAGCGAAGCTTCGGCAGCAAAGCGATCCAGACTGACAACAGTCAAACCGTCAGCCTGAGCGTAGTGGTCAAACAGCGAACACTCTTCCGGCGCGCCCGGTGCGCCGTGAAAATAGATCACCAGACGGCCATCTGCTGCACCACAACTGAACAACTTCAAAGGTTAGTCTCCCGATAGACAGCGCTGGCAGCACAATAGCAGTCGGCATTGCATGACTAATAAAGCCCGGGCGGTAATACTGCAATCCGTCTTTGCCCCCTGGTCACAAGAGCCGTCCTGATTGCTGGAAATCTCCGCCTACCTCGGCCTGTTTATCAGCGCCTTTGCTGCCGCAACCATCCTGCCGCTGCAATCAGAAGCACTGCTGGCCGGCCTGCTGCTGCATGATCGTCAGGCGGTCTGGCTGCTGCTCGCCATTGCCAGCAGCGCCAATGTACTGGGCTCCATGCTCAACTGGTTGCTGGGTCGCTATCTGGCTAACTTTCAGGACCGGCGCTGGTTTCCCGCCAGTCCCGCGCAATTGCACAAGGCCGAACAATCCTACCGGCGCTACGGACACTGGTCGCTGTTATTGAGCTGGATGCCCATCATTGGTGACCCGCTGACGGTGATTGCCGGTGTACTGCACGAACCCTTCTGGCGCTTCACCCTGCTGGTGAGCCTGGCCAAAACCGGCCGTTACCTGATACTCGCCGGCCTGACCCTCGGCTGGAGCTGAACAAAAGCTGCCCTAAAGCAGATTCGGCTCCATCTCCAGTTCAACGCCAAAGCGCTGGAAAATATCTGCCTGAATGCGCCGGGCCAGAGCGAGAATCTGCTCGCCCGTGGCTGCGCCATAATTGACCAGCACCAGTGCTTGCAAGCGATGCACGCCGGCATCGCCGTCACGAAAGCCTTTCCAGCCAGCCTTGTCGATCAGCCAGCCGGCGGCCAGTTTGACCTGCCCTGCTGCGGCGGGATAAGCCACCAGATCGGGATACTCTGCGCGAATCTGCCCGGCCAGTTCTTGCGTCACCAGCGGATTCTTGAAAAAGCTGCCGGCGTTGCCGAGTTGTGCCGGGTCTGGCAGTTTTTCGCGACGGACACTGCAAACTGCCTGACTGACATCCGCCGCCGTTGGACTGCTAATACCCATTTCCGCCAGACGTTGCCGCAGCGGGCCATAATCCAGCTGTAGCGCGCCGCTGTGCACCAGGGCAAAGCGCACCCGCAGGATCAGCCAGCGCCCGGGCTCACGCTTGAACCGGCTGTCCCGGTAGGCGAACCGGCATTGCTCCAGGGAAAATTCCTGCAACTCGCCGGTCTGCCGATCGAGGGCAGTCAAGCCGGCAAAACAATCCTTGATTTCCACACCATAGGCGCCAATGTTCTGCATCGGTGCGGCGCCGACCGTTCCGGGAATCAGACTGAGATTCTCCAGGCCCTGCAGCCCTTGCTCCAGCGTCCACAGCACGAATGGATGCCAGGGCTCACCGGCCTCGGCCTCGATCAATACCTGGCCATTGCGCTCACCCAGCACGCGCACGCCGCGACTGGCCATGCGCAACACCAGCGCTTCGACATCCTGTGTCAGCAACAGGTTGCTGCCCCCGCCAATCACCAGCACGGGCAAAGCCAGCCGTTGCGCCTCAACCAGAGCCGACCGCACTTCGGCATCGCTGCGGGCTTCGGCAAACCAGCGCGCAGAGACTTCCACGCCGAAGCTGTTATAGGGTTTGAGCGAGACGTGTTCTTGCAGCTGCAGACTCACAGGCGACTCCTGATTTCCAGCAACAGGCCATCACAGGCCTGCTCGATCAGATCCAGCACCTGCTCGAAACCATCTCCAGCGCCGTAATAGGGGTCCGGCACCTCGCTCACAGCCAGATCATAGCGGCGCAGAAAAAGATCAACCTCGGCCCCCGCACCCAACGGACACAGGCTTTGCAGGTCCGCCAGATTGCTCTTGTCCATTGCCAGAATCAGGTCAAAGCGCCTGAAGTCTGCCGGTTCAACCTGGCGCGCACGCAGTGCATCCAGGTCATAGCCACGGGCACGGGCGGCCTGCCGCGTTCGCGGGTCAGGCGCCTTGCCCACATGCCAGTCGCCGGTACCCGCCGAGTCAACCTCGACCTGCTGCTGCAGTCCGGCGGCAAGCAGCTTGCGGCGCAACACCCCCTCGGCGGTGGGTGATCTGCAGATGTTGCCCAGGCACACGAACAGCACGCGCATCAGCAACTCCCGCCCACTATCATCTCAGGCGCCCAGCAAGCGCCGTACGCGCTCCAGATCTTCTGCGGTATCGACCCCGGCAGGTGGCGACTGCAGGGCATCGGCAACATGAATGCGTACCCCGTGCCAGAGCGCACGCAGCTGCTCCAGACATTCGGTATCCTCCAGCTGGCAAGGGCCCCAGGCCACGAAGTCATGCAGAAAACCGGCGCGGTAGGCATAGATCCCGATATGCCGACGGTAAGGCACGCCTGCAGGTAGAACATTCCGCTCCCGGGCAAAGGCATCACGCGCCCAGGGTAACGGCGCCCGACTGAAAGTCAGTGCCAGCCCGTGAATATCGCTGGATACCTTGACCACATTGGGATTGAACAGCGCTGCGGCATCCTCGATCGGTTCTGCCAGCGTGGCGATACCGGCCTCGGGATGACCAGCCAGATTGGCCGCCACCTGATCGATGATGGCCGGAGGTATCAGCGGTTCATCGCCCTGCACATTGACCACGATGGCATCAGCCGCCAGCCCCAGCTGGGTAGCCACTTCCGCCAGGCGATCGGTGCCCGAGTTGTGATCGACGCGGGTCAACAGCACCTGTGCCCCAAAGGCCTCGCAGGCCTCGACGATGCGCGGGTCATCGGTGGCCACCACCACCTGCTGTGCGCTGCTTTTGCACGCCTGCTGCCAGACATGCTGGATCATCGGCTTGCCGGCAATTTCCTGCAGCGGCTTGCCGGGCAGGCGCGTCGAGGCAAAACGCGCCGGGATAACCACGGTAAAAGCATGGCTCATTGATCGAGACGCTCATCGACGCTCAGGGTGCGGGCTTCACCTTCGAGCATCACCGGAATACCTTCGCGAACCGGAAACGCCAATGCATCGTTCTTGCAGATCAGTTCGGACTTGTCCGCACTAAGCTTGAGCGGGCCCTTGCACAGCGGGCAAGCCAGAATATCGAGTAGTTTCGGGTCCATGACAGCTTCCTTGAAAGTGACCCGCCGGCGTATGCCAGCGAGCGGAGTGATCATTCTGCGGGCAGTTTCGCCGAATCCGCCAGCAAGCACTGCAGGCGGCCATCCAGCCAGGCCTCGAAGGCCGGTGACAGCTGCGCATCGACCGCCAGATACCACCAGTCGGGCTGGGCAAAAGCCCGGCATTTCACTGCGTCCTTTTCCGTCATCAGCAGCGGCAGGGCCGGCTCGAAGCGCAGCAGCTCGGCTGTGTAATGCGCATGATCGGCGAAGGCGTGTACCAGCGGCCGCCAGTTTAACCCTTCAAGGGTGTTGAAGAAACGCTGCGGATTGCCGATGCCGGCCAGTGCATGCATGGCCTGGCCGGCCGGAAAGTGGCTCAGGGCAACCCGCTGGCCACTGAGCAGATTAACCAGCGTCACCGGCTGCAATTGCATGGCATAGCTGCTTGGCGTATCGCTAACTGCGCCGTTGTAGAGTACGGCATCCACGCTCTGCAGCCGTTCGGCCGGTTCGCGCAACGGCCCGGCCGGCAGGCAGTGGCCATTACCCAGGCCGCGCGCTGCATCCACCAGTACCAGTTCCAGATCACGCGCCAGGCGGTAGTGTTGCAAGCCGTCATCACTGAGGATCAGGTCCAGCGGCTCGCTGTCGAGCAAGGCGCGAACGGCACGCCCACGATCCGGGTCGATCATCAGCGGCACACCGGTACGCTGCACGATCAGCAACGGTTCGTCGCCACTGCTGGCCGCCGTGTGCTGCGCCAGCACCCGCCAGGGAAAATCAGGCGGCTGCGCGCCGTAACCACGACTGACCACGCCCACACGCAGGCCACGTTTGCGGCAATGCTCGATCAGCCAGAGAATCAGCGGGGTCTTGCCGGTACCACCGAGGGTGATGTTGCCGACCACGATAACCGGCACCGGAGCACGATAGATATCGCCCTGTCCGGCCAGAAAAGCCCGGCGCCGGCGCCCGACCACCCAGCGATACAGCCACTCCAGCGGACGCAACAGGATCAGCCACGGATGACCGCGGTACCAGGCCTGCAGCATGCGCTCGGCAATCGACACGGTCAGGGCCTTGCCGCTGCCGCCGGTTGCTCGACCGTGGTAATGCGCAAATGGGAAAAGCCCAGCTTGCCGGCGGCATCCATTGCCGTGATGACGGCCTGATGCGGCGCCTTGCCATCGGCACTGAGCGTCAGCGGCAGACTGTTGTCACCCTCGGACTCCTTTTGCAGGGCCGCCATCAGGGTCGCCAGATCCGACTTCACCAGCGACTGGCCATTGAGCACGTAGCTGCTGTCGGCACCGATGATGATTTCCATCTGTTTGACTTCACTGGCTTCGGGCGGGGTGCCGCTGACGGCTTCGGGCAACTCGACCTTCAACTGGGTTTCGCGGGTGAAGGTGGTGGTGACGACGAAGAACAGCAGCAGGATAAACACCACGTCGATCAGGGATACCAGCGGGATATCCACATTGTCCCGCTCCTTGCGCCGGAACTTCACGCCTTCCTGCCTGCTTTACGCACGTCGTTCTTGACCATCTTGGCAGCTGCCTGCTCTGGCTGATTGCTCATATCCACATCGCGATCGCCCTGCACCACTTCCACCAGCCTGATCGCTTCCTGCTCCATGCCGACCACCAGCTCGTCGATCCGGCGCTGCAGAAAACGATGGAAAAACAGTGCCGGGATGGCCACGATCAGACCGGCTGCCGTGGTAATCAGCGCCGTGGCGATACCACCGGCGAGTACCGAGGCATTGGCCATGTTCGCGCCCATGAACGCACTGAAGATCTGGATCATGCCCAGTACCGTACCGAGCAAACCCAGCATCGGCGCCATCGCGGCAATGGTCCCCAGCGCATTCAGGTAACGCTCCATCTCGTGGATGACCCGCGCGGCAGCCTCCTGGATGCACTCCTTCATGATCTCCCGGCCATGCCTGGAGTTGGCCAGACCGGCGGCCAGCACTTCACCCAGCGGTGATGAGCCGCGCAACTCCTTGAGCCGTTGCGCGTTGAGCTTGTTTTCCTTGATCAGCAGCCAGACCTGGCCGAGCAGATGCGGCGGCATCACCCGGCTGGCGCGCAGGGTCCACAGCCGCTCGGCAACAATGCCGGCAGCTGCAATGGAACTCAGTATGATTGGCAGCATAATCCAGCCGCCCGACTTGACCAGTTCCCACACGGTAGCGCATCCCTTTGTGAATTTTCGCGCCACTCTAGCATAGGGACAGGCCCGCGCAGACCCGCCTGCTGCTCATTTTTCCCGCCAGAAACGTGCCTCATTGCGCATTCCGTGTGCTGCATCCCGGCTTCCCAGCTCGATCCACAGCGCACCGTCTTCGACCGTGTCATGAATCTGCAGTTGCTGCTGGCGGTAGCGCGCCAGTATTTGCGGATGCGGATGGCCATAGGGGTTATGGTTGCCGCGCGAAATCACCACGGCATGGGCCTGTACCGCCTTGAGAAACGCCAGCGAAGAGGAGCTGCGGCTGCCGTGGTGCGGCGCCAGCAGCCAGTCACTGCGCAGCGGCCAGCCCGATTGCAGCAGCGCCAGCTCGGCGGCCTGATCGATATCGCCGGTCAGCAGTACACTCTCGCCGCCAGCCGAAACACGCAGGATGCACGATGCAGGATTGCCTTCCGGCGCCTGCTGCCAGCGCCACAAACGAAACTCGACACCATCCCAGGACCAGCTCGCGTCTTCGGCACAGGGTCGGGCGCCAAGCATCAGGGGCAATTCTGTCGCCTCGCCGCTGAACACAGCGCTTACCGGCATACCGCTGAAGACAGCTTCCGCCCCGCCGCTGTGATCGCTGTCGGCATGGCTGAGCAACAACTGATCGAGCCGGTTGACCCCCAGATGCCGCAGCACGGGCAACACAGTACGTGCGCCCTGATCAAAACCGCCATTGCGCGGGCCGGCATCGTACAAAAGCGCATGTTCGGCTGTCTGCACCAGAACTGCCGAACCCTGCCCCACATCCAGCACCAGCACCCTGGCCTGCCCCGGCAAGGGATGCTGCAATGGCGGCCACAGCATCGGCAGCAACAGCGCCAGACCCAGTCCGCGCAGCGGAACTCCTGCCGGCAACAGCAACACCAGCGCCCCGGCAACACCCGACAGCCAGGCCCACAGCGGTGGCGCGGATAAAACCCAGGCGGGCCAGAGGCTGGCCAGCTTGCCAAGTACTTCAAACAGCACCACCAGCAAGCCTCCGGCCAGCCAGAGCAAGGCATCGCCAATCCATGGCAAGGGCAGCAGCAAGGTGCCCAGCAAAGCCAGCGGCACTACCAGCACGCTGACCCAGGGCACCGCCAGCAGGTTGGCCAGCGGCGCACTGAAACTGACCGGCAGGTTCAGTGCCAGCAGCACGGGGAACAGTCCGAGCGTCATCGCCCACTGCGCGCGCCACCAGCTCTGCCACCATGTCCAGCGTCCCAGACGGCCGCTGAAGACCAGCGCCAGCAAGGCCACGGCGACAAAGGACAGCCAGAAACCGGCCTGCAGACTGGCCAGGGGCTCAACCAGCAACACGGCATTGAGCGCCAGCAGCAAGGGCGTCCACACGCCCAGATGACGAAAGCGCAGGCGCCAGAGCAACACTACCGCCAGCATCACGCAGGCACGTCGCACCGGCACCTCGAAACCGGCCAGCAAGCCATAGCCAAGCGCCCCGGCAAACGCCAGTGCGCAGGCACAGGGCAGCCAGGGCAACCGCTGTGGCCACCATCCCAGGCGCGCCAGACCTGCCACCAGCGCATACAACAGGCCCGCCAGCAGTACGATGTGCTGGCCGGAAATCACCAGCAGATGCACCGTGCCGGTGTCCTGCAAAACGCGCCAGTCGGCCGCTGACAGCCCCGTATCATCACCCAGCACCAGCGCCGCGATGGTGCCGGACCGGCCCTGCGCAGGGCTCTGCAGCAGACGCGCTCGCAGCGCATCTCGCCAGCTGGCTGCACCACTTGCCGGCTGCAGCAGATGACCGGCCTTGACCGTACCGGTGGCGCCGATACGTTGTGCCAGCAGCCAGGCCTCGTAATCAAAAGCGTGCGGATTGACCAGACCACGCGGGCGTTTGAGCTTGACCGCCAGCCGCCAGCGTTCCCCTGCATGCACTTGCGGAGCGCCATACCAGCCCAGCCGCAGCCGTTCTGGCAGCGCATGGCGCCTGCTGCTGACCGCTTCCAGCTGAAAGCGCTGCGCACCGTCTGCCTGCTCCGGCAGACCAACGATTTGCCCTTCCAGCCAGAGGGTGCGGCCATCCAGCGCCGGCGCCAGACGCTCGTCCAGCGCAGCCTGCGCCGACAGGCAGGCCCAGCTGAAACCGAACAGAAAGAATGCCAGTGGGTAACTGCGGAACGGCAGCAGCATCAAGCCCGCAACGGGCAGCAGCAACAACCAGGCAGGCGGCAAGGCCGGTAGAAAGCGCAGAAGCAGAAGCCCTGCGGCGAGTGCAAGCAATCCGGTGCGCATTGACAGTAACCCCGAGAAATCCGTTTCTCCGGCACAACTATGGCTGTTGCGGACGCTTTTGCCAGTACTCTGCGTTATTCGTAGCGCATGGCTTCGGCCGGTGCCGTGCGCGAGGCGCGCCAAGCCGGGAAGATGGTCGCCAGAAAGCTCAGCAGCAAGCCGGCCGAGCACACCAGCAATACGTCGGTGATTTCCAGCTTGGACGGCAGGTAACTGATGTAATACAGGTCGCCGCTGAAAATCCGCGCACCGAGCAGACTCTCCAGCGCACTGACCCACGGCGTCAGGTTGGCCGCCAGCACCACTCCCAGCACGCCGCCCAGCAGTACGCCGACCAGCCCGATCACCGAGCCCTGCACCATGAAGATCGCCATCACCTGCCCCGGCGTCATGCCCAGGGTTCGCAGGATGGCGATATCGGTACGTTTGTCGGCCACCACCATGATCAGTGTGGAAATGATGTTGAATGCCGCCACTGCGATGATCAGCAGCAGCAACAGGGCAATCATGGTTTTTTCCATCTGCATGGCCTGGAACAGGCTGCCCTGGGTCTTGGTCCAGTCGGTGGCAGTAAAGCCCTGGCCCAGACCGGCAGCAATCTGTGCAGACACCCGCGGGGCCTGATACAGATCCTCCAGGGTCAGGCGCACACTCTGTACCTGCCCGGCCGGCCAGTGCTTGAGCTGCGCCGCATCGGCCACGTGAATCAGCGCCAGCGAGCCGTCCAGATCCGCACCGACCTTGAACACCCCCACCACGGTAAAGGACTGCAGGCGCGGGGTAATTACCACCGACCCCTTGGTGGCTTCCGGCACG
The DNA here is from genome assembly GCF_900105995.1 of Pseudomonas pohangensis. Classification (NCBI taxonomy): domain Bacteria; kingdom Pseudomonadati; phylum Pseudomonadota; class Gammaproteobacteria; order Pseudomonadales; family Pseudomonadaceae; genus Pseudomonas; species Pseudomonas pohangensis. The sequence goes on from NZ_LT629785.1 coordinate 2,339,420, forward strand.
ATCAGGGAAACCTTGTCACCCAGCTGCACACCAAAGCGCCGGGCAGTGTTTTCACCGAGCAGGATGCCGAATTCGCCGGCCTTGAGGGCAGCCAGACTGCCGCGCTGCATGTGTTCGGCAAGAATCGAGACCTTCTCTTCGGCCGCGGGCAGCACGCCACTGACCAGTACCGGCTGCATCACGCCACGACGTGACAACATGCCCTGGATCTCGGTATGCGGTGCGGCAGCCAGCACCTGCGGGTTTTTCAGCGCCTGCTGTGCCAGTTGCGGCCAATCCAGCAACGGCTCGCTACTGGACAGGGTGGCGTGCGGAATCATGCCGAGAATGCGGGTGCGCATCTCGTCCTGCAGGCCGTTCATCACCGAGAGCACCACAATCATTGCCAGCACACCGAGGCCCATGCCGATCATCGAGGTCATCGAGATGAACGAGATGAACTGGTTGCGGCGCTTGGCCCGGGTATAGCGGGTGCCGATGAAAATGCTCAGCGGACGGTACATGGACACCTCATGCCGCCACCAGCCGACCCTGATCCAGACGCAGGATGCGGTCCATCTGTTCGGCCAGACGCGGCTCGTGGGTAACCACCAGAAAGGCCGTATTCAACGAGTCGCTGAGTTCCAGCATGAGTTCCTGAATGCCCCGTGCCGTGTGCTGGTCAAGGTTGCCGGTGGGCTCATCGAGCATGACCAGTTTGGGCTGATTGATCAGCGCACGGGCGATCGCCACCCGCTGCCGCTCACCGCCGGACAGCTCGGACGGCTTGTGCTGCAGGCGATGGTCAAGACCGACGCGTTTGAGCAGGGCTGCAGCCATCTCCCGGGCCTGTGGAATCGGCGTGCTGCCGATCAGCAACGGCAGGCAGACATTTTCCAGCGCACTGAACTCCGGCAGCAGGTGGTGGAACTGATAGACGAAGCCCAGCGCACGATTGCGCAACAGGCCGCGTTCCTTTTCGTTGAGCTTGGCCAGATCCTGACCATCCAGCCAGACACTGCCCTGGGTCGGGTTATCCAGGCCGCCGAGCAGATTGAGCAAGGTGCTTTTGCCCGAGCCGGAGCTGCCGACAATCGCCACCCGCTCACCGGCCAGCAACTCCAGCTTCACGCCGGCCAGCACTTCGACCGACTGCGGACCCTCTTCATAACGCTTGCCCAGATTGCGGCAACTGAGGACGGCTGTTTCACTCATAACGCAAAGCCTCCGCGGGCTGGGTGCGTGCCGCACGCCAGGCCGGATACAGGGTGGCAAGAAAACTCAGCAGCAAGGCGGCACAACAGACCATGATCAGGTCACCCGGCAGCAGTTGCGATGGCAGGTAGCTGATGAAGTACACATCTTCATTGAGAAAGCGCGTGCCCAGCAGTGATTCCAGCCAGTCAACCGCCGCACTGACATTCAATGCCGCCAGAATCCCCAGCAGCGCACCGGTCAGCGTGCCGACCACGCCGATAATGCTGCCCTGGACCATGAAGGTAGCCATGATCTGCCGGGGCGTCATACCGAGAGTACGCAGAATCGCAATATCCGAGCGCTTGTCATTCACCACCATGACCAGCGTGGAGATGATGTTGAAGGCAGCCACCGCCACGATCAGCAGCAGCAACAGACCGATCATCGCCTTCTGCATGCCAATGGCGCGATACAGGTTGCCGTGGGAGCGGGTCCAGTCACGGGTAAACAGATCCTGATCCTGCAGCTCGCGGCCCAGCTCCCAGGCTACCCTGGGCGCCTGGAACAGGTCATCCAGCTTCAGCCGCAGACCTTGTACATCACTGGCCTGCCAGCGCTGCAGGCGCGCCGCATCGCTGATATTGACCAGCGCCAGCCCGGCATCCAGCTCGCCCGCTCCGACCTTGAACAGGCCGACCACGGTGAAGCGCTTCATCCGCGGAAACAGACCGGCAGGCGTCACCACCACATCCGGTGCGATAAAGGTCACCTTGTCGCCGACCGTTACCCCCAGACGCTCGGCCGCCAGGGTGCCCAGAATCATGCCGAATTCGCCCGGCTTGAGACTTTGCAGACTGCCTTCACGAAAATAGTTGCCGATTACCGAGACCTTGTCTTCCTCGGCCGGATCTATGCCGTCAACCATCACCGGCAATACCTGGTCATCATGGCTGAGCATGCCCTGGGTCTGCACAAAGGGCGCTACCGCCTGCACATGGGGATGCTGGCCAAGCTTTTCTGCCAGCCCATGCCAGTCCTTGATCGGGTTGAACGACTGCACGGCGGCTTGCGGCACCATGCCGAGAATGCGTGTGCGCAATTCACGATCGAATCCGTTCATCACCGACAGCACCAGGATCATCACCATCACCCCGAGTGCCAGACCGAGCATGGAGGTCAGCGAGATGAACGAGATGAAATGGCTGCGGCGTTTGGCACGGGTGTAGCGCATGCCAATGAATACGGACAGGGGTCTGAACATTTAGAAATGGATTCGCAAAGAAAAACAACCTTGTGGCGGCGTCCGGCCAGTCGCCTTACACTCCAGAAGCCGCGCTGCAAAAGGCCTGGCAGATCGACACAGGACACCAACAATGGCTGCGCATACTACCGTATCAGGCTCCGCCCCGCACTGGAATTTAGCCGCATGCGGGGCCGTGAAGACAGGTATGCAATACACCCAGACTGTGGCTTTCCGGGGGTTCAAGATGCGTCCTGCAGTGCTGCTTCTGCTGTTTCTGGCGGCATCCGTCAATGCCGAAAACATCATTATTCCGCTTGGCCAGCAAGGCAGTTCCACGCTGCAAATGCCCGTCAACGGTACATCCCGCAGCAGTGTGCTGGAACGTTTCGGCCTGCCCGACGTCGAGCACCCGCCAGTGGGGTCGCCCAGAATGACCCGTTGGGACTACCGGGACTTTTCGGTCTATTTCGAAAATGACAGGGTGATTACCAGCGTACGCAATCATCAACCCAGATACCCGACCTCCAGACCGGAGCAGGCACAACCATGACACTGATCTACGGCCACCGCGGTGCCAAGGGCGAAGCACCGGAAAATACCCTCGCCAGTTTCCAGCGCTGCCTGGAGCACGATGTGCGCCGTTGCGAGCTGGATCTGCATCTGTCCCGCGACGGTGAACTGATGGTGATTCATGACCCCACCCTCAAACGCACCACCCGGCACCGCGGCCGGGTAGCCCAGCATGATGCGACAGAGCTGGTGCAATTCGATGCCCGCGGTGGCGGACCGGGCTGGCCGCACCCCTGCCCGATTCCGCGCCTGGCCGAGCTGTTCGAGCAATGCCCGTTCGAGCACTGGCAACTGGAAGTGAAAAGCGCCTCACGCACGCGCGCCGCCCGCAGCGTGCTGGCGATCAAGGCACTGGTGGAGCGCTACGGCCTGCAGGACAAGGTCTGCGTGACCTCCAGCTCCAGAGAGGTGTTGCGCGCACTGAACCGGCTGACGCCGGAGCTTTCATGCGGATTGATCGCCGAATATGCCTGGCTCGACCCGCTGAAAATCGCCCGGCACTACAACTGCGACCTGCTCGCCCTGAACTGGACACTGTGCACCCCGGAACGCCTGCTCAAAGCGCAGAAGCAGGGCTTGCACGTATCCGTATGGACGGTCAACGAGCCCGCACTGATGCGCAGGCTGGCTGACTTCGGAGCCGACAGCATCATTACCGACTTTCCCGGGCTGGCCCGCAAGACCCTGGTTCAGCCCTGACGGATACCCCAGAACAGATCAGAACAGCCGGTTCAGACCGTCAAAAGCGGCGACCCGATAGGCTTCGGCCATGGTCGGGTAGTTGAAGGTGGTGTTGATGAAGTACTTGATGGTATTGGCTTCACCCGGCTGATTCATGATCGCCTGACCGATATGCACGATCTCCGAAGCCTGATAGCCGAAGCAGTGCACGCCGAGAATCTGCAGGGTCTCGCGGTGAAAGAGGATTTTCAGCATCCCCACCGGTTCAACAGCAATCTGTGCCCGCGCCATGCCCCGGAAAGAAGCCTTGCCGACCTCATAAGGCACTTGCTCCATGGTCAGCTCGCGTTCGGTTTTACCCAGCGAACTGATTTCCGGAATAGTGTAAATACCAGTCGGTACATCGTTGATAAAGCGCGAACTGTCATTCTCGACAATACTGCCCGCTGCCGAACGGCCCTGGTCATAGGCCGCGCTGGCCAGACTCGGCCAGCCGATCACATCGCCCGCCGCATAGATGTTCGACACCTCGGTACGGTAGCTTTCATCCACCTGCAACTGGCCGCGACCATTGGCGCTCAGGCCGACATTTTCCAGGGCCAGCTTGTCGGTATTGCCGGTGCGCCCGTTGCACCAGAGCAAGGCATCGGCACGCAGCTTCTTGCCTGATTTCAGATGCAGAATCACACCATTGTCTATCCCCTCGATGCGTTCATACTCCTCGTTGTGGCGGATGATCACGTTGCTCGAGCGCAGGTGATAACTCAGCGCATCGGAGATCTCGTCATCAAGGAAGTTGAGCAGTTGATCGCGGTTGTCGATCAGGTCGACCATCACCCCCAGGCCGCTGAAAATAGAGGCATATTCACAGCCGATCACCCCTGCTCCGTAGACAATCAGCCGTCGCGGTGTATGGCTGAGGGTCAGAATGGTGTCGCTGTCATACACCCGCGGGTGATTGAAATCGACATCGTGTGGCCGGTACGGACGCGAACCGGTGGCGATGATGAACTGCTTGGCCACCAGCGTATCCAGCATGCCATTCAGGCAGACCACCCGCACCGAATGGTCATCGGCAAAGCTGGCGGTGCCAAAGTAGGTATCAATGCGGTTGCGCGCATAAAAGCTGGTGCGTGAAGTCACCTGCTTGGCAATCACCCGCTCGGCACTTTTGAGTACGTCCGGAAAGGAAAACCAGCGTGGTTCGCCAATCTGACGGAACAGCGGGTTCTTGTTGTACTGCATGATCTGCCGCACGGAGTGGCGCAGTGCCTTTGACGGAATGGTGCCGAGGTGGGTGCAGTTACCACCTACCTGTGCGCGGCTGTCGACCATCGCCACCCGGCGTCCGGCCTTCGCCGCGTTGATCGCCGCGCCTTCACCTGCAGGGCCGGAACCCAGCACAACCACGTCATAGTTGAAGACCGCCATACTTGCTCCTTGAGTACCAACCGCAGCGCCAGCCAGCGCTGGCGCAAAGGGTCATGGTATCTGGAGACCATGACAGTTCAGAATTCTGTTTTGCCGCTCGCGCTACACAACAACACCGCCCAACCTAGCCGCAAGCCCATTGCCTGGCTATTAGCGTTTGGTCGCATCGTAGGCCAGTGGCGCTTTTCCAGTGGCGGAGGCTTTGTCGCTATTAACTTCCTCGCACTTCTCGCGGCTGCCGCCGCAGATCGAGCATTCCTTCTCGATGCCCAGATTGGCGATGCCGCCACAAGAGCCGGCAATCGGTTTACGCCCGAATATCACACCGACGGCCATACCCAGCACCACCAGCAACATGATCAGAAACACCAGTAGCCAGGTCATGGTTGTTCTCCTGTGGGAAAGCGTGCATCGAACGCCGGGCTTGCCCGGCTGGCAAAGCCCTGTCCGGTATGGCTGATAAACAACGCCGCTATGCCCGCTTGTTGTGCCAGCTCGAAGCCCTGTTCGGGTCCAAGCAGCATGAGCACGGTCGATAATCCGTCGGCGCGCAGCGCCGATGCATCCACCACAGTCACCGAAGCCAGACGATGGCTGATCGGCGAACCGTTGCGCGCATCGATACTATGAGAATAGCGCTTGCCCGCCTGTTCAAAATAATTACGGTAATCGCCCGAAGTCGATACCCCCAGACCATCTAGCTCCAGCACCCGGGCGGCGACCTGTTGCCCCTCGTGCGGTTCTTCAATGGCGATATGCCAGGAAGACCCATCCGGTTTGCGACCCAGCGCCTTCAGTTCACCGGTAATTTCCACCAGATAGTCGGTAACGCCCTGCCCCTCGAGCATCGCGCTGACCCGGTCTACCGCATAGCCGGCACCGATGCTGTTGAAATCCAGCTGGACTGCCTGATCCTTGCACAGTTGCTGATCCCTGATTTGCAGATGCTGATGGCCAACCTGCGCCCGGGCTGCGGTAATTTGTTCGGCAGTCGGTACCTGCTCGCCCCTGGACTGGGCGCCAAAGCCCCAGAGCTCGATCAGCGGCTCGATGGTAAGGTCAAACGCACCGTTACTCTCAAGCGCAAGCTGCTCGCCGGTTCTGACCAGTTCCAGCACCGCTTCCGGCATTGGCGCACAAGCACCAGCCGGCAAGCGGTTGAAGCCGGAGACCAGCGAATCGGCACGATAGGTGGACAGTTGCTGATCGATTTCCGCAAGGATGGTATCCACTTGCGCCTGGACTGCGGCGGGTGCCGGTGTTGTGGCACCCGGCACATACTTCACCGAGTAGGTGCTGCCCATGGTCGGTCCCGCAAGCTGTTCGATTGTTTGGCCACAACCAGCCAACAGCAGTCCCGCCAAAGTGAGCAGCAGTGTTTTAGCCACCAAAATCATCCAGCAGGATGTTCTCTTGCTCGACACCCATGTCAAGCAGCATCTTGATAACGGCCGCGTTCATCATGGGCGGACCGCACATGTAGAACTCACAATCTTCCGGAGCCGGATGGTCCTTCAGATAATTTTCCAGCAGTACGTTGTGGATAAATCCTTTCAGCCCGGTCCAGTTGTCTTCCGGCTGCGGATCCGACAAAGCCAGATGCCATTCGAAATTCGGGTTGTCCGCCTGCAACTGGTCATATTCCTCGACATAGAACGCCTCGCGCAGCGAGCGCGCGCCGTACCAGAAGCTGATCTTGCGCTTGGAACCCAGACGCTTGAGCTGGTCGAAGATATGCGAGCGCATCGGCGCCATACCGGCACCACCGCCAATGAAGATCATCTCGGCGTCGGTGTCCTTGGCGAAGAACTCGCCAAACGGCCCGTAGACAGTGACCTTGTCACCCGGTTTCAGGCTGAACACCCAGGAGGACATCTGCCCGGCCGGCAGATGATCCTTGCCCGGAGGTGGCGAAGCGATACGGATGTTGAATTTGACGATGCCCTGCTCTTCCGGGTAGTTGGCCATGGAATAGGCACGAATGACCGTTTCCTCGACCTTGGACTCGTACTTCCACTGGTTGAACTTGTCCCAGTCGCCGCGGTACTCGGGCTGGATGTCAAAGTCCTTGTACTTGACGTGGTGCGGCGGGCACTCCAGCTGCACATAACCACCGGCGCGGAAATCCACGTTTTCACCCTCGGGCAAACGCAGGGTCAGCTCCTTAATGAACGTGGCCACGTTGGGGTTGGATTCCACCGTGCACTCCCACTTCTTTACGCCGAACACTTCTTCCGGTACTTCGATGTGCATGTCCTGCTTGACCGGCGCCTGACAGGACAAGCGCCAGCCGGCCTTGGCTTCACGTTTGGTGAAGTGCGATTCTTCGGTGGGCAGCATTTCGCCGCCGCCACTTTCGATAATGCACTTGCACTGGGCGCAGGTACCGCCGCCGCCGCAAGCCGAGGACAGGAACACGTTGTTCGACGCCAGCGTCTGCAGCAGCTTGCCGCCCGCCGGAACCGTGATGGTGCGTTCACCGTTGATGACAATGTTCACGTCGCCGCTGGAAACCAGCTTGGCGCGCGCCGCCAGAATGATCAGCACCAGCGCCAGTACGATGCCGGTGAACATGCCTATGGCCAGGAAAATCTCGAAATTCAGCATGTCATCCCCTTACAACTGGACGCCGGAGAAGGACATGAAGCCCAACGACATCAGACCAATAGTGATGAAGGTAATACCCAGACCCTGCAGGCCTTCGGGCACATCGCTGTACTTCAGTTTCTCGCGGATACCGGCCAGCAGGGCAATCGCCAGCGCCCAGGAGAAACCGGAGCCGACGCCGTAAACCACGCTTTCACTGAGGTTGTAATCGCGCTCGACCATGAACAGCGTGCCGCCCATGATGGCGCAGTTCACCGTGATCAGTGGCAAAAACACACCCAGCGCGTTGTACAGCGCAGGCACGTACTTATCCAGCAGCATCTCGAGGATCTGCACGATGGCCGCAATCACGCCGATATAGCTGAGCAGGCCGAGGAACGACAGGTCGACCTCCGGCAGCCCGGCCCAGGCCAGTGCGCCATCCTTGAGCAGGTAGGTGAAAATCAGGTTGTTGGCCGGCACGGTAATGGTCTGCACCACCACCACGGCAATACCCAGACCAATGGCTGTCTCGACTTTCTTGGAAATGGCAATGAAGGTACACATGCCAAGAAAGAAGGCCAGCGCCATGTTCTCGACGAACACGGCCTTCACGAAAAGGCTGACGTAATGTTCCATCAGTAGGCCTCCTTGTTACTGACATGCGGCGCCATCTTGAAGTCCGCTGCCTCTTTCTGCTCGGTTTTCCAGCTGCGCAACGCCCAGATGATCAGGCCGATCAGGAAGAATGCCGAAGGCGGCAACAGCAACAGACCGTTGGGCTGGTACCAGCCACCGTCATTGACGGTCGGCAGAATGGTGTAACCAAGCAGCTTGCCGGCGCCGAACAGTTCGCGAACGATACCCAGCACAATCAGCATCGCGCTGTAGCCCAGACCGTTGCCGATACCGTCGAAGAACGATACGACCGGCGGGTTGGCCATGGCGAAGGCTTCCGCCCGACCCATCACGATACAGTTGGTGATGATCAGGCCGACAAACACCGACAGCTGTTTGGACAGACTGAAGGCAAAGGCCTTGAGCAGCTGATCAACCACGATCACCAGCGAGGCGATGATCACCATTTGCACGATCATGCGGATCGAACTCGGGATCTGCTTGCGGATCATCGAGATGAACAGGTTGGAGAACCCGGTCACCAGGGTCAGCGCCACCGACATGACCAGTGCGGTCTTGAGGTTGGAGGTTACTGCCAGCGCCGAGCAGATACCGAGTATCTGCAGGCCGATGGGGTTGTTATGGAAGATCGGGTTGAGCAGAACTTCCTTGATAGTGGGTTGTGCCATGATCAAGCCTCCCCTTTATGCAGTTTTGCGAGGAACGGGCCGAAACCGTTCTCGCCAAGCCAGAAATGCAGCAGGTTGTTGACACCCTTGCTGGTCAGGGTAGCGCCAGCCAGCGCATCAACCTGATGCACGGCTTTCGGGCTCTGCGGATCAACACCGCCCTTGATGATGTCCACGGCCAGCTCGCCGTTGCCATCAAACAGGGTCTTGCCTTTCCACAGACCTTTCCACTTCGGGTTATCCACTTCGCCACCCAGCCCCGGCGTTTCGCCGTGCTGGTAGAAACCGAAACCGACCACGGTATTCAGATCGCCTTCCAGGGCGATGAAACCGTACAGGGTCGACCACAGGCCATAACCGCGCACCGGCAGAATCACCTTCTCCAGCTTGCCCTGATCCTCGACCAGATACACCGTGGCGAATCGCTCACGGCGCTTGATCGAAGCAATGTCCGCCTCGGCCGGAACCGCTTCAGAGAGCTTCGGATCCTTGGCCGCCTTGAGTTGATCGTAGATCCGGGCGTCCTGCGCATCGCTGTACTGACCCGTACTCAGATCGACCACCTTGGCGGTGATGCGCTCATCATAGAGTGCCTTGATCTGCTTGGCCGACATGCCGCTTTCGCCCAGCCCGGCAATTGCCAGAATGCTGCGCTGCTTGTCCAGCAGACGGTTTTCCAGCTGCACCGGTTTCAGAGCCACGGCAGCACCGGCGACAAAGATCGAGCAGACCAGACAAACAACCAGCGCTACCACCAGGGTGCGCAGTGTGGATTCCTGTTGATTAGACATTGCGTGCCAGCCTCCGCTTGATGTTCGCCTGTACGACAAAATGGTCGATCAGCGGAGCGCACAGGTTGGCAAACAGGATCGCCAGCATCATGCCCTCGGGAAACGCCGGGTTGACCACACGGATCAACACCACCATCACGCCGATCAATGCGCCAAAAATCCACTTGCCGGTATTGGTCATGGAGGCCGACACCGGGTCCGTGGCCATGAAGATCATGCCGAAAGCAAAACCACCGAGCACCAGATGCCAGTACCAGGGCATGGCAAACATCGGGTTGGTCGTCGAGCCGATGGCATTGAACAGCACGCTCAGACCGATCATGCCGAGCATCACGCCAGCCACGATGCGCCATGAGGCGATCTTGCTCAGCAGCAATACGGCACCACCGATAAAGATCGCCAGCACGCTGGTTTCGCCCATGGAACCTGGCTCGATGCCGATAAAGGAATCCCACCAGGTCAGGCCGCCAGCCATGACCTGATCAATCCCGCCAGCAGCTGCCGTACTCAGCGCGGTTGCGCCGGCAAAGCCATCCACCGAAGTCCAGACGGCATCGCCGCTCATCTGCGCCGGATAGGCAAAGAACATGAAAGCCCGCCCGACCAGTGCCGGGTTGAGGAAGTTCTTGCCGGTACCGCCGAAAACTTCCTTGCCGATCACCACGCCAAAGCTGATACCCAGCGCCACCTGCCAGAGCGGCACACTCGGCGGCACAATCAGCGCGAACAGCACCGAGGTGACGAAGAAGCCTTCGTTGACCTCGTGCTTGCGGATCGAGGCAAACAGCACTTCCCAGAAGCCGCCAACGATGAAAGCGGTCAGATACACCGGCAGAAAGTAGGCAGCACCCTGGATGAAGTTATCCCACAGGCTGTGCGGATCAAAACCGGCGAACATGCCGATCAGGCCAAAACGCCAGCCTTCCTGTTGCGCCAGCAGATCAGGGCTTGCGGCAAAGATCATGTTGGCCTGATAGCCGACGTTCCACATACCGAAGAACATTGCCGGAAAGGTGCACAGCCAGACAGTGATCATGATGCGCTTGAGATCAATGCCGTCGCGCACATGCGCAGTGGTCTTGGTCACGCTGCCGGGACGATAGAAAAAGGTGTCTACCGCTTCATAAAGGGCATACCACTTTTCAAAGCGGCCGCCCTTGTCGAAATTATGCTCGATGCTGTCCAGGAACTTGCGTAATGCCATCAGTCAGCCCTCCTTTTCGATGAGCGTGAGGTTATCCCGCAGGATCGGGCCGTATTCATACTTGCCGGGACAGACATAGGTGCACAGCGCCAGGTCTTCCTCATCCAGCTCCAGGCAACCGAGCTTCTGCGCCATCTCCGTGTCGCCGACGATCAGATAACGCAACAACTGCGTAGGCAGAATGTCCAGTGGCATGACTTGCTCGTAGGCGCCAACCGGCACCATCGCGCGGGCGCTGCCGTTGGTGCTGGTATCCAGCGCGAACTTCTTGCCGCCGGACAGGCGCGAGATGAAGATATTGAGCACCGAGTGCTTGTCTACACCGGGGCGCAGGTAATGCAGGAGCTGACGCTCGTCACCTTCGTGCAGGCAGGATACCTGCTGGTGGTAGCGCCCCAGATAGGCATAGGCACCACGTGCGGTACGCCCGCCGAGCACCGAACCGGAGATCACCCGACTGTAGCCGGGGACCAGTTCACCGGCGGTCAGCTCTTCCAGGTTTGCCCCCAGACGCGTGCGCAACAGGCGTGGCTTCTCGACCACCGGACCGCCCAGTGCCACCACCCGCTCAACCCACAGGCGGCCGCTGACAAACAGCTTGCCGATGGCGATGACATCCTGATAGCCGATGTTCCAGGCACTTTTGCTGGCACTCACCGGATCCAGAAAATGCATATGCGTCCCGGCCAGACCGGCAGGGTGCGGACCGCTGAAAGCAGCTTCCTGCACCTGCGGCAACTGCTCGCCGGGCAGGCTTGCACCCTCGGCCTTGCACAGGAACACCTTGGCCAGGCGGGTCAGGACTTGTAGCCCGTTGGCGAAATCTTCCGCATGCCCGGCAATCAGCAATGCCGGATCGGCAGCCAGCGGGTGCGTATCAATAGCAGTGACGAAGATCGAACTGGGCGTGGCATCCACCGCCGGAATCTTGCTGAACGGACGGCTGCGCAGGGCTGTCCAGAGACCGGACTGCTGCAGATTGTCACGCACCAGCTGGGCATCCAGACTCGCCAACTGGGCGGCCGGATACTGCGCGAAGGTGAGTTCTTCATCACCTTCAAGATCAATTACCAGTGATTGCAGCACACGCTGCTGACCACGATTGATGGCGCTGACAACTCCGGCAGCAGGTGCGGTGAAATGCACCCCGGGATTACGCTTGTCGGAAAACACCACCTGCCCCAACTTGACCCGGTCACCTACTTGCACGGCCATCGTGGGTTTCAGCCCGTTGTAGTCATTACCCAGCAGGGCAACGCTACGGGGCGGACGGGCCGCAGTAACTTCCTGCACTGGCGACCCGGTTATGGGCAAATCCAGTCCGTTTTTTATTCTGATCATTCGTTTCCCCTATGCCGGCAGGCTGACCGGATTCAAACCAGTACATCTCACCTGAATTTCACAACCTGTTGAGTATAAAAGGCTTTAATCACCAACCACCACCCCGCAGAGTGGATTTATCACCCAAAGCACTGCATAAAACACTACAACTTTAGCCATCCCCCGAGGTGATCTGAAACAAGAACTCACCCGCGATCTGCGCAAAACCCCCCACAGAATCAGGCTTTCGCGAGTTGATATTGCCGCGTCCCGGCACGCACCAATACACAATTGATGTAATCTTGGCGCCTTCCGCACACCCACCCCCTAACCCAAGGAAAGCCCGATGCAACTGCTCAAGTCTCCGTTATTCCTGGCCGGCGCCGCCTCGTTGCTGATGCTCGGCGGCTGCAACGCCGATCAGGATGCAACCACGGCCGCTGCCACCCCGGTCGAAAGTGTCGAAATTGTCGCAACCGTCAATGGCACCCCGATCAGCAAAGCCACCATTGATCTGATCGCTACCCAGGAAGCCGGTCAAAGCCCGACCGACACCCCGGAAGCCCGGGCCGCCATCACCAATCAGCTGATCATGCAGACATTGATCGCCGAAGAAGCGCTCAAGAAAGGTCTGGACAAGTCACCCGCGGTAACCGAGCAGATGAACGTCATCCGGCTGTCCGTACTGTCCAACGCTTACATACAGGACTACCTGGACAACCAGAAGCCCAGTGACGACGAACTCAAGGCCGAATACGAGCGCATCAAGGCCGGCATTACCGGCACCGAGTACAAGGCACGCCACATCCTGGTCGAGAGCGAAGCCCAGGCCCAGCAGATCATCGACCAGCTGAAGAAAAACCCGGATGACTTCGCCAAGCTGGCCGAGGAAAAATCCCTCGATACCGGTTCCAAAAACAATGGCGGCGATCTGGGCTGGTTTGACCTGCACAGCATGGTGCCCGAGTTCGGTGACGCCGCTGCCAAGCTGCAGAAAGGCCAGATCAGCGAAGCACCGGTGAAGACCGAGTTCGGCTATCACGTCATCCAGCTGGAAGACTCACGCCCAATCCAGGCGCCGCCATTCGACGAGGTCAAGCCGCATCTGGCTGAATCCGTGCAACAACAGAAGCTGAAGACCCAGGTTGAAGAACTCAAGGCCAAGGCCAAGATCGAAATGACTGATGCTCCGGCAGCCGCAACGGAAGCCGCCAAGTAACAGCAACCGCTGCTTCGAACCAGGGCGCCGCAACTATCGACCAGCAGGTCGGTGCTTGCGGCGTTTTTTATTGGTAGCGATTGCAGGGTGGCCGCAGGGCGGGCTGCAGCCCACCAATACCATGGCGTCGGCGTGCGGTGGGCTAAAGCCCAGCCTGCCTGTCAGCCACATCCGGGCCAGCCCAGCCCTTCATGCACTGCGCTGCTTGAGCCGGAAGCACAGCCAGATCAGACCAATCCACACCGGCAATAACAGGATGGACACCCGGATTCCCGGCATATTGAGCATGATCAGGGCGATCCCGGCGACAAACAGCAGACACAGATAGTTGCCCAGGGGGTACCAGAAAGCCTTGAAGCCCGGCTCGATAGCGCGGGCGCGCATGGCCACACGGAACTTCAGATGGGTCAGGCTGATCATCGTCCAGTTGATCAGCAGGGCCGCCACAGCCAGCGACATCAACACCTCCAGGGCCTGCCCCGGCGCCAGATAGTTGATCAGCACGCAGAGCAAGGTCATCAGCGCCGAAACGCCAATTGCCAGCACCGGTACGCCACGCCGGTTGACCGTGGTAAACACCCGCGGCGCATCGCCCTGCTCGGCCAGGCCGTAAAGCATCCGGCTATTGCAGTAGACGCCGCTGTTATAAACAGATAACGCGGCGGTCAGCACCACGAAGTTCAGCAGATTGGCTGCCACATCCCGCCCGAGCAGGGAAAACACCAGCACGAAAGGACTGCCGCTGTAAGGATCGCCGGCGCTGTTGATCGACTCCAGCAGCAGGTTCCACGGATACAGCATGAGCAACACACTGAGTGCGCCGACATAGAAAATCAGGATGCGGAAGACCACCTGATTGATCGCCTGCGGAATCACCTTGCGCGGGTTTTCCGCCTCGGCCGCAGTGATCCCCACCAGCTCCAGCCCGCCAAAGGAAAACATGATGATCGCCAGCACCATAATCAGCCCTTGCAGCCCGTTGGGGAAGAAACCGCCATGGCTCCACAGATTGCTGACACCCGCCTGCGGGCCGCCGCTGCCGGTCGCCAGCAACAGCATGCCGAGGATGATCATGCCGAGAATCGTAATCACCTTGATCAGCGCAAACCAGAATTCGGTTTCGCCAAACCAGCGCGCACTGGTCAGATTGATCAGATTGATCAACACGAAAAAGCTGGCCGCAGTAACCCAGGAGGGCACCTCGGGCCACCAGAATTGCACGTATTTGCCGACTGCCGTCAGTTCTGCCATGCCCACCAGCAGGTACAGCGCCCAGTAGTTCCAGCCCGAGAGAAAGCCGGCAAACCTGCCCCAGTAATTGTGCGCAAAATGGCTGAAGGAACCGGCGACCGGCTCCTCGACGATCATTTCACCGAGCTGGCGCATGATCAGGAAAGCAATGCAGCCGGCAATCGCGTAGCCCAGAATCATCGACGGACCAGCCGATTTCAGCACACCGGCCGAACCGAGAAACAAACCGGTACCAATCGCCCCACCGAGGGCAATCAGCTGGATATGGCGGTTTTGCAGGCTGCGCTTGAGCGCACCCTCATGAAGCAACGGTTCCTGCATGGCTTTACCCCATGTCCTGTAATGGCGAGCCCATCCCTGCGCCCGGACGCCTGTAGCCTGCCCGCGCCGACGGTTCTGCGACTATCTTATACGCCAGCAGCTGCAATAGACTGATTTCCAGCAGTATCCGGAACAACCTCTCACGGGAAAAACCATGCTATTTGCTCACGTGGCACTAGCCGCCGCTGGCGCCACCCTGATTCTGGCCACAGGCTGGCTGTTCTTCGGCCGCTTGCTCCTGCGCCGCTGGCGCATCGAGCCGAACGTCGCGGCGTTGCTGCTGGGGCGGCGCATCGGTGCGGTCTACCTTGGTCTGTCGGCGATCTTCTTTCTCGCCAGCAATGCCCCCGCATCCGAACTGCGCTCGGCACTCAGCCTTGGCACAATCATCGTCTGCAGCCTGCTGGCCGTACTCGGGCTGGCCGATTTTCAGGCGCGCCGCGCCGGTCCGGCGATTCTCGTCAGCGTGCTGGTCGAAGTGCTGCTGGTAGCCGGCTTTTCCACCATCGAACTCAGCGGAGCCGCCTGATGAGCCGTCAACTGCAAGTCCTCGCCAGCGCCAGCCTGCTGCTCACGCTGAGTGCCTGTAGCGATACCACCACGCCGATCGACGACTGCGTGGCCAAAGACGGCATGCAGCCGATCTGCCAGTTCCACAACCCCGAAGACATCGTCCTGCTGGCCGATGCTCAGACCCTGCTGATCAGCCAGATGGGAAGGGACTTCCGCGAGGCGAACCGGGGTTCACTGGTCTTTTTCGATACCCGCACGCAAACCCTCACGCAGGCATTCCCGAACGACAGCAAGGCAGCGCCGGCAGAGGACAACTGGGGCGCGACTGACTGCCCCGGCAACCCGGTCCAGACACTGGCGCCCCACGGCATTGCCTTGCGCCAACGGGACGACCAGCGCTGGCAACTGGCCGTGGTCAACCACGGCGGACGGGAGAGCATCGAGATGTTCGAACTGCTCAGCGATGATCAGGGCCCGCGCCTGGATTGGCGCGGTTGCGTGGTTGCGCCTGACCGGGTCTTCGTCAACGATGTTGCCCTGCTGAAAAATGGTGGCTTCATCGCCAGCAACATGTATGACAAGCAGGCGCCGGAACTGTTCGGCATCAACAGCGCCATGCTCAAGGGCATCCTCGGCATGGATACCGGCTATGTCTTCGAGTGGCAGCCGGCCAGCGGCTTCCGTACGCTCGCGGAGAGCCACGGCGCCTATGTCAACGGTGTCGAGATCAGCCCCGACGAGCAGACGGTATTTGCCAATCTGTATTTCGGTGACGAAGTGCGCAAACTCGACCGCATCAGCGGCAAAAAACTCGGCAGCGCGGCTGTCAGTCACGCCGACAATCTGGCTTGGGACGCTCAGGGCATGCTCCTCGTTGCCGCTCACAACGGTTCGCTCAGCGAACTCTCGGCCTGTTTCGACAAGCCGGGCGCGACCTGCAGCCTGCCGTTTTCCATCATCCGTATCGATCCGCAGAGCATGCACAGCGAAGTGATCCTCGAGCATGGCGGCGCCCCCATGGGCGCGGCCACCGTAGCCCGTCAGGTGGGCGGCGATCTGTATCTGGGATCGTTCACCGGCGACCGTATCGTGCGGCTGAAGTACCCCGCACCAGCAAATCCCTAACCCGCCAGACTGTCACGCAACTGCTGCAAACCCTGCTCGACGCTGAATGGCGGTACATAACCCAGCTCGGCCCGGGCCTTGTCACCGATCAGCGTGCACTCGCGCGTCATCACCATGGCAGCATGACGGGTCAGCGGTGGCTCGCCCTTGAGCGCGAAGGTCCGCCACAGCCACTCGCTGCTTGCGCCGATGGCGGCCGCCAGCCAGCCCGGAATCGACTTGTCGCCCAGGCTCACGCCCGCCGCTGCCGCCATCGCCGTGATGATCTGGCGCAGACTGCGCTCGCCCTCATCGAGGATGAAATACGCCTCACCGGGTTTGCCCGCCGTCAGCGCCAGCTCGATGGCCTGCACCAGATTGCCGATATAGGTGGTCGAGGTCAGCGCCCTGCCCTTGTCTATCCAGGTCCAGCGGCCGGCCCTCGCCATCTGCAGAATGATCGGCAACAAGGTGGCATCGCCGGGGCCCCAGATAAACCGCGGACGCAACACCAGCGTGACAAAACCGCCGGCAGGGTCATTGGCCTCACGCACCGCCTGCTCCGCACGGGCCTTGGTCCAGCAGTACGGATACGGGCTGTCGAAAGCCAGCGGATAGCTTTCATCGACCTGCTGCAGGTCCTGCCCCCTGACCAGTGCCGCTTCGGTGCCGATATGGATAAACCGCTGCACGCCAGCCGCCCGCGCCGCCTCTAGCATCTGCCGGGTGCCGTCGACATTGGCGCGCTCCCAGGCATCTACCTCGCCCCAGGCAGCGACAAAGGCGGCAGCATGAATCACCACCGCGCAGCCTTGCAGATGCTCCGCGCTGACCGACTGCAGATCACAACGCACCGGTTCGCCACCCAATGCCCTGATTACCGCATCGCTGCTGGCCGAGCGCGACATGGCATAGACCTCATGCCCCACCCCGACCAGATGCCGGGTAGCCGCCCCGCCAACAAAACCCGAAGCGCCGGTGATAAAGATTTTCATGGGTGCCATACCTCAGCCAAAACAGGGCAGATGCTGCCGAAGGTAACACTGCACCAGACCCTTGATGCAGGTGTTTACTGTGGGCGCATTCAGGAGGGCTGCACACCACCCCGCTTGATAGTCCGGTAATGCATAGTTTTGTCGACCAATTGCCATATCAATAAAGCGGCCGAAGAAACTCCAGGTTTGGCGGGGCGACTGCAAACAGAAAAAGTTAACACCCCCGCAATTCAAATATCCAGCAACAACCTGACTATCGAGAATGCATCTGCCCGAGAGCACTTTGAGCAGCCGACGGCCGCTGCTTCAGACCTGATGCGGCCGGCCACGAATTGACAGTGTTGCGCAACACGCTACACTTGGCGACATGATCAAGTCATTCAAGCACAAGGGGCTGGAGGAGTTTTTCAACTCTGGC
This sequence comes from Pseudomonas pohangensis, assembly GCF_900105995.1. Taxonomy (NCBI): domain Bacteria; kingdom Pseudomonadati; phylum Pseudomonadota; class Gammaproteobacteria; order Pseudomonadales; family Pseudomonadaceae; genus Pseudomonas; species Pseudomonas pohangensis. The sequence continues at coordinate 2,357,550 of NZ_LT629785.1, forward strand.
ACTACGCGCGGCATTCAGTCTGCTCATGCGAACAAGCTGCGTATGCAACTTGCTGCGCTGAATACTGCCACGAGCATTGAAGACATGGACATCCCGGGTTATCGCCTGCATCCGTTGAAAGGCGCTCGTCAAGGCAGCTGGTCAATTACGGTCAACGGCAACTGGCGCGTCACCTTCGAGTTCATCGACGGCAACGCTTATATCGTCACCTATGAGGACTATCACTAATGGCCATGCACAATCCCCCCCACCCAGGCGAATTTATTCTGGCAACCTACATGGAGCCTTTCGGCGTCAGTTGCCGGTCGCTTGCAGAGCACCTGAACGTGGCGGCTTCAACCCTTAACCGCATTCTCAAGCAGCAAAGTGGCATTAGTCCTGAAATGGCTCTGCGGTTGTCTAAAGCGGTGGGACGCTCACCGGAAAGCTGGCTGGCAATGCAAGATGCATATGACCTCTGGGTTGCCAGAAAGACGCTCAAGCTAGCTGGTGTGCAGCGACTTAATCTAGACGCGGCATAACAATACTCTGCCGGATCGACAGCAAAGCTCGAACGTTATGCATACTCAGGACAAATATGCACCCGATCTTAATATCCATTTCATTACTGGTTTGCAGCAATGTCTTTATGACCTTTGCCTGGTACGCACACCTTAAAGAACTGAATAACAAGCCATGGATTATTGCCGCTCTGGTCAGCTGGGGCATTGCATTGTTTGAATACCTGTTCCAGGTTCCGGCCAACCGGATTGGCTTTAGCGTATTGTCGGTCGGCCAGTTAAAAATAATCCAGGAAGTCATTACGTTGACGGTGTTTGTCCCGTTTTCTGTCATGTATCTGAAAGAGCCGCTTAAACTGGATTATTTATGGGCAGGCATCTGCCTGGTTGGCGCGGTTTATTTTATGTTCAGGAGCAAGTTTGCTTAGCCAGCCGCCAGCGCACAGTTGAAGATTTTTCGCCCTTTCCTGTGCGCCCATGGTCCGCTGTGTTTGCGGGTTCTCATCCGGAAATAAAAAGCTATTTCTGATCCTTTTCACAAACCGGTTAATCACCCAGACACCACCCCATGCTGATCAAAACCACGGAGTTATCTGCGCCAAAAATATCCTGCACAACATGCCAGGCCTGCTGTTGTCGCCTTGAAGTCATGCTGATTTCGGAAACCGGCGTGCCGGCCAAATACATCAAGACGGATAAATGGGGCGGCGAGGTCATGGACCGTCTGGCGGACGGCTGGTGCGCCGCCCTGGATCGTGAGACTTTGCGTTGCACTATCTATGCGGTTCGCCCGCTGATTTGCCGGGAATTTGCAGTGGGCTCGCATGAATGCATTACCGAGCGCAAAGAAATGCAATGAATAAAACCATGCCTGGCCCCCGGCACCTTGAAGGCTCTGCGTAATCAGCAGAGCGCTGCAAGGCAGCAGCTTCCTGATCAGGCCGATAATCGCGACACCGAATACCCGGAGTTCATATGCAGCAGATTCTGGTTTATTCCGACTCCCTGTCCTGGGGCATTATTCCCGCAACCCGCCAGCGTTTGCCCTTCGACCAGCGCTGGCCCGGCGTCTTCGAGGCATCCCTGTGTGCTTCAACCTGCAAGGTTCGTGTCATTGAAGACTGCCTGAATGGTCGCCGGACGGTCTGGGAAGACCCCTACAAGCCGGGCAGAAACGGCCTGACAGGACTGGCCCAGCAGGTGGAAGCGCAATCCCCGCTGGCCCTGGTCGTACTCATGCTTGGTACCAACGATTTTCAATCCATGCACCAGCACAATGCCTGGCACTCCGCACAGGGCATCGCGGCGCTGGTGGCCGCTATTCGTGGCGCCCCGATAGAGCCGGGCATGCCCTCCCCGCCTGTTTTGATTGTTGCACCACCGGTTATCGGCGAGCCAAAGGGACCCATCGCGCCAAAGTTTGCCGGTGCCGATTCAAAGTGTGCCGGACTGGCAGTCGCTTACGAAGAAGTCAGCCTGGCTCTGGACTGTCACTTCTTCGATGCAAATACAGTCATTACGGCAAGCACCGTGGATGGCGTGCATCTGGATGCTGAACAGCACCTGGTGCTGGGGGAGGCATTAGCCAGAATTGCTGCGCCGATTATTTCCTCCCGCGGGCTTTAGCCAACGCCTGGCCTTACTTGCCGCGCAAGCCCGCAGCCATCCAGAACCGGCGCAAGCAGCCATGCTTCAACCACAAGGAGAAACTCATGACTGGCGAAACCGATCTGGACAAATTGCTGGCAGCGATTTCGCCTGCGCTGTTGCCGGATGAATACGTGTTCTGCACGGTGCAGGGTGAGTACGGCGACTTTCAGCAACTGGCACCGCTGGCCTGTTTTCGTGAAGCCGAAGGCCTGACACTGGTCATCAGCAAAGCCGCCGCGCTGGCCGGCAACCTGCCGTTCGAGTCGGTATTCAAGGCGATCACCCTGACGGTTCACTCAAGCCTCGATGCCGTTGGCCTGACGGCTGCAGTGGCAACCAAGCTGGCCGCGAAAGGCATCAGCGCCAATGTGATCGCTGCCTATTATCACGATCATATTTTCGTTCAGGCAGAAAAGGCCAATGCCGCTATCCAAGCCCTGGATGAGTTTCGCCGCTAACGCCTGCAGCAACGGGGCAAGTACTTGCGGCTAGCGCACAGGAGTGGATCGATCAGGTAGCATCACCTCTTGCAAGCGCAATTTCCATGCGCAAGCGTTCACGCCAATGCTTTGCTACAGGAGCAGCCATGGTCAGGTTTGATGACTTCATACAGGCATTCACGCAGCTGATTGAGCAGCCTGACTGCGACGAGCCGCGCCTTTTCTCGCAGGGCAAGCAGCTCCTGTCCGAACTGGTCAGCCAGGATGACTGGCTGCCTGCAGAGTTCACCAGGGCCAGCGCGCAGCGCTATCAGCAGTACCTGCTGCATTGCGATCCGCAACAACGCTTCAGCGTGGTCAGTTTTGTCTGGGGGCCGGGACAGGTCAGCCCGATTCACGACCACACCGTCTGGGGCATGATCGGCGTACTGCGCGGCGCCGAGATCTGCGAGGAATTCGAGCGTGATCCGGCAAGCGGCCGGTTAAGCGCCAGCGGCAGACACCGCTTGCTTCCAGGCGACATCGACCTGGTTTCGCCGCGCGTCGGCGATATCCACCGGGTATCCAACGCCCTGAGCGACCTCCCGACGGTCAGCATCCATATTTATGGTGCCGATATCGGCAACCTCGAACGGCATGTCTATGCCGCTGACACGGGTGCCATACAGCCGTTTGTCTCGGGCTACTCGAACCCCGGGGATAGCTGATGCCCAGCCTGAAAGCACACTTTAACCTGTTGCTGATGAGTTTCTTCACCTGGCTGGCGTTTTTGCTGATCGGCCTGCCCGACTACTATCAGAGCTGGCCGTTCGGCGCAAAAGTCGGCATCTGCCTCCTCGTGACCGTGCTGTACTTCCCGCTGGGTGCCTTCATCCTGGGCAAGTTCAGCAACCCGCAACACCTGTTGAATGCATGTTTTCTGGCGCTGTATCTAACCCTGCCCTTGTTCATTTACGACTATGTCTACATCGTTTTGATCGGCGGTGACGACCTGACTTTCGTGTTTCGTTACTGGTATCTGAGCCTGTTCTATGTCTCCTTCTGGATTCAGTTCCCGCTGATTGGCTGGGCCATGCACAGAGCAGCTGACAAGGCGATCACCGATGCCCGGCCTGACCAGCCTGCTGGCTGATGTACGCGCCTGCAATCTCTGCGCCGGGCAGCTGCCATTGGGCCCACGGCCGGTGCTACAGGCGGCTGCGTCGGCACGTATCCTGATTGCCGGCCAGGCGCCGGGGCGCAAGGTGCATGAAACCGGCATTCCGTTCAACGACGCCAGCGGCGAGCGCTTGCGCAGCTGGCTGGGCATTTCCCGCGAGCAGTTCTACGACGCCAGCAAAGTTGCCATTGTGCCGATGGGCTTCTGCTATCCGGGCACGGGCAAATCCGGCGACCTGCCACCACGACCCGAATGCGCAACAGCCTGGCGCCGCGCGTTAATGGCGCAGCTGGGCAATATCGAGCTGACACTGGTGATTGGCCAATACGCACAGGCGTATCACCTGCCGGGGGCGGGCACGTCAGTCACTGACATCGTCAGCGCCTGGCGCCGGCACTGGCCACATACGGTACCCCTGCCGCATCCCAGCCCGCGCAACAACCTGTGGCTCAGGCGCAATCCCTGGTTCGAGGAAGAACTGCTTCCAGCCCTGCGTAAACGGGTGGCCGAGGTACTTGCCGGCTAATCGACAACGCCTGGGCAATCCAAATAAAAACGGGAGCCACTGGCTCCCGTTCTGTTTACCTACCCGGCGCTTAGCGCGGGAAAGCCGGCGGGTTGACCCCGGCCATATCTTCCATGACCCGCACTACCTGGCAGCTGTAGCCGAACTCATTGTCGTACCAGACGTAGAGCACGACGCGGTTGTCATTGCAGATGGTGGCTTCGGCATCGACCACGCCGGCATGCCGCGAGCCGACGAAGTCGGTGGAAACCACTTCCAGCGAACAAACGTAGTCGATCTGCTTCTGCAGCTCGGAGTGCATGGCCATCTGCCGCAGGTACTCGTTGACCTCCTCGCGGGTGGTGGCCTTCTCCAGATTGAGGTTGAGAATGGCCATCGACACGTTCGGCGTCGGCACACGAATGGCGTTGCCGGTCAGCTTGCCTTTCAGCACCGGCAGCGCCTTGGCTGCAGCGGTGGCAGCACCGGTCTCGGTGATCACCATGTTCAGCGGTGCCGAACGGCCACGACGATCGCCCTTGTGGAAGTTGTCGATCAGGTTCTGGTCGTTGGTGTACGAGTGCACGGTTTCCACGTGGCCGTTAACGATGCCGAAGCGGTCATTGATCGCCTTGAGCACCGGCACGATGGCGTTGGTTGTGCAGGAAGCGGCGGAGATGATCTTGTCATCTGCAGTGATATCGCCATGGTTGATGCCATGCACGATGTTTTTCATGTCGCCCTTGCCCGGGGCAGTCAGCACCACGCGGTCGATGCCCGGACGCGCCAGATGCTGGCCCAGACCTTCGGCATCACGCCATTTGCCGGTGTTGTCGACCAGCAAGGCGTTCTCGATACCGTACTGGGTGTAATCGACCGTCGCCGGATCGTTGGAGTAGATGACCTGAATCAGGTTGCCATTGGCCGTGATGGTGTTGTTGGCTTCGTCGATGGTGATGGTGCCGTCGAATGGGCCATGTACCGAGTCGCGGCGCAACAGGCTGGCGCGCTTGACCAGATCCTTGTCGGCACCCTTGCGTACGACGATGGCACGCAGGCGCAAACCTTCACCGCCACCGGTTTTCTGTACCAGAATGCGCGCCAGCAGGCGGCCAATCCGGCCAAAGCCATAGAGCACGACGTCGGTGCCCTTGTGCCCGTTGCTGCTGCGCTGACCAATCACCGGTGCCAGCTCTTCGCGGACGAACTGGTCGATCGTGCGGCCGTTGCCTTCCAGCTTGAATTTGACCGCCAGCTTGCCCAGATCGACAGATGCGGCGCCCAGATCCAGTTCGGTGATGGCCTTGAGTACCGGATAAGTCTCGTGCACACCCAGCTCGGTCACGCCAACCAGACGATGACGGGCAAAGCGGTGCGCCTTGAGAATGCCGATAACCGAACGATTGATCAGGCCGCGACCATAGATCGAGGTGACGACCTGATTGTTGCGGTAGAGCTGGCCAATCATCGGAATCATCGATTCTGCAACAGATTCGCGGTCGATCCACTCACGAAGACACTGGTCTGACTTCTGATTCACGGGACAGTTCCTTCCACAGGTAGGGGTTGAAAAAAGGGGCTACATTATGCCGTCACCGCCGCCGGCCGGCAATCTACCAAGGTCGCACAGCCGACGGATTTTCCGTATTCAGAGTGTTATTACTGCCTGATAAATGACTGCTGTGGCGTTCAACGCTCGCCTGATGCCGCCCCGCCTCGTTACAATTGCCGGCCTGATTGCAGATCCAGTCCTTTCCCAGCGAGCCTTGCCGCCTGTGTCCGTATTGCGCCTTCCGAAACTTCCCGCCGCCAGCGGCAAACAGCACTGGGGCAACCTGCCCGGTGCGGCCCTCAGCCTGGCGATAGCCGAAGCGGCCAGTAGCAGCAGCGCGCGCTTCACCCTGCTGCTGACGGCCGATAGCCAGAGTGCCGAGCGTCTGCAGGAAGAACTCGGGTTTTTTGCACCGGAGCTGGCGGTGTTGCACTTTCCGGACTGGGAAACCCTGCCCTACGACATTTTCTCGCCGCATCAGGACATCATCTCCCAGCGCATTGCCGCACTCTACCGCCTGCCCGAACTGCAGCACGGCGTGCTGGTGGTGCCTATCACCACTGCCCTGCACCGTCTGGCACCGACCAGCTTTCTGCTCGGGTCCAGCCTGGTGCTGGATGCCGGGCAGAAACTCAACGTCGATGGCATGCGCATGCGTCTGGAAGCTGCCGGCTACCGTTGTGTCGACACGGTGTATGAGCATGGCGAATTTGCCGTGCGCGGCGCGCTGGTCGACCTGTTCCCGATGGGTAGCGAGCAACCGTACCGCATTGATCTGTTCGACGATGAAATCGAGACCCTGCGCACCTTCGACCCGGAAACCCAGCGCTCGATCGACAAGGTCGAGTCGATCCGCCTGTTGCCGGCCCGCGAGTTCCCGCTGGACAAGAAGTCGGTAACGGATTTCCGCGGGCGCTTCCGCGAGCGCTTTGACGTGGATTTTCGCCGTTGCCCGATCTATCAGGACCTGTCCACCGGCATCACCCCGGCCGGCATCGAGTACTACCTGCCACTGTTCTTCGAGGAATCCGCCACGCTGTTCGATTACCTGCCGCAGGACACCCAGGTGTTCTCCCTGCCCGGTATCGAACAGGCGGCAGAGCACTTCTGGAAAGACGTGCGCAACCGCTACGAAGACCGTCGGGTGGACCCGGAACGCCCGCTGTTGCCGCCTGCCGACCTGTTTCTGCCGGTGGAAGACTGCTTTGCCCGGCTGAAAAACTGGCCGCGAGTGGTGGTCAGCCAGGAAGACATCGAAACTGGCGTCGGCCGCGAGCGTTTCGCGGCGCAGCCACTGCCCGATCTGGCCATCCAGTCCAAGGCCGGCGAACCGCTGGCTGCCTTGCGCCGCTTCATCGAAAGCTATCCCGGGCGCATCCTGTTCTGCGCCGAATCCGCCGGCCGCCGTGAAGTGCTGCTGGAGTTGCTCGCCCGGCTCAAGCTGAAGCCGCTGGAGGTCGCCGGCTGGACTGACTTTACGGTTGGCAAGGAACGCCTGGGCATCACCATCGCGCCGCTGGACGATGGCCTGTTGCTCGATGACATCGCGCTGATCGCCGAAAGCCCGCTGTTCGGCCAGCGCGTGATGCAACGCCGCCGCCGCGAGAAGTCGCGCGATGGCGGCGAAAACGTGATCAAGAATCTCACCGAACTGCGCGAAGGCTCGCCAGTGGTGCATATCGACCACGGAGTAGGCCGCTATCTGGGCCTGGTAACCATGGAGTTCGACGGTCAGGCCGCCGAGTTCCTCGCCCTGCAATACGCCGAGGAAGCCAAGCTCTACGTGCCGGTAGCCAGCCTGCACCTGATTGCCCGCTACACCGGCAGCGACGATGCCCTGGCACCGCTGCACCGGCTCGGATCGGAAACCTGGCAGAAGGCCAAGCGCAAGGCCGCCGAGCAGGTACGCGATGTCGCCGCCGAATTGCTCGACATCTACGCCCGCCGCGCCGCCCGCGAAGGTTATGCGTTCCAGGACCCGACGGTGGACTACGCGACTTTCTGCGCCGGTTTCCCCTTCGAGGAAACCCCGGACCAGCAGGTTGCCATCGATGCAGTACGCGACGACATGCTCTCGCCCAGACCGATGGACCGCCTGATCTGCGGTGACGTGGGCTTCGGCAAGACCGAAGTAGCCATGCGTGCGGCCTTCATTGCCGTGCATGGCGGCCGTCAGGTGGCGGTGCTGGTGCCGACCACCCTGCTCGCCCAGCAGCACTACAACAGCTTCCGCGACCGCTTTGCCGACTGGCCGGTAAAGGTCGAGGTGATGAGCCGCTTCAAATCGGCCAAAGAAGTCAGCGAGGCCGTGCAGTTGCTCGCCGAAGGCAAGATCGACATCGTCATTGGCACCCACAAACTGCTGCAGGATGACGTGAAATTCGCCAACCTCGGGCTGGCCATCATCGACGAGGAGCACCGTTTCGGCGTGCGCCAGAAGGAGCAGATGAAGGCCCTGCGCAGCGAGGTGGATATCCTCACGCTGACCGCCACGCCGATCCCGCGCACGCTGAACATGGCCGTGTCGGGCATGCGCGACCTGTCGATCATCGCCACCCCGCCAGCCCGCCGGCTGTCGGTGCGCACCTTCGTCATGGAGCAGAACAAACCGACCATCAAGGAAGCCCTGCTGCGCGAATTGCTGCGTGGCGGCCAGGTGTATTACCTGCACAACGATGTGAAAACCATCGAGAAGTGCGCCGCCGATCTGGCCGAACTGGTGCCCGAGGCACGTATCGGCATCGGCCACGGGCAGATGCGCGAGCGTGATCTGGAACAGGTGATGAGCGATTTCTACCACAAGCGCTTCAACGTGCTGATCGCCTCGACCATTATCGAAACCGGCATCGACGTGCCCAGCGCCAACACCATCATCATCGAGCGCGCCGACAAGTTCGGCCTGGCCCAGCTGCACCAGTTGCGCGGGCGTGTCGGCCGTAGCCACCACCAGGCTTATGCCTACCTGCTGACGCCGCCACGCAAGCAGCTGACCGACGATGCGCAGAAGCGCCTGGAGGCCATCAGCAATGCCCAGGATCTCGGTGCCGGCTTCGTGCTGGCGACCCATGACCTGGAGATCCGCGGCGCCGGCGAGCTGCTCGGCGACGGCCAGAGCGGACAGATCCAGGCCGTCGGCTTTACTCTCTACATGGAAATGCTCGAGCGCGCGGTGAAAGCCATCCGCAAGGGCGAGCAGCCCAACCTCGACCAGCCATTGGGTGGCGGCCCGGAAATCAGCCTGCGTCTGCCGGCGCTGATTCCGGATGATTACCTGCCGGATGTACATGCACGGCTGATCCTCTACAAGCGCATCGCCAATGCCGCGGATGCAGACGGACTGAAGGAATTGCAGGTGGAAATGATTGATCGTTTCGGCCTGCTACCGGAACCGGTCAAGAACCTGATTCGCATTACCCTGCTCAAACTGCAGGCAGAACAGCTCGGCATCCTCAAGATCGACGCCGGCCCGCAGGGTGGACGCATCGAATTTGCCGCCAATACCTGTGTCGACCCGCTGACCCTGATCAAACTGATCCAGAGCCAACCCAAACGCTACAAGTTCGAAGGCGCTACGCTGTTCAAATTTTCCGTGCCGATGGAGCGCCCGGAAGAACGTTTCAATACACTGGAGGCGCTGCTCGAGCGCCTGACTCCCCAATCTGCCTGAAGGAATGACCCATGCGACTGCTCCGCACCCTGCCCCTGCTGCTTGCCTTGTTTGCACCATTGGCCATGGCCGGCCCCTATCAGGTCGAAGTCCTGTTTTTCCGCCAGGCCGGCGAAGTGATTCCAGCCAGCCAGCTGGCACCGGAAGACTGGGCAATGGGAAGCCAGCCGGTAACCGCCGAAAGCCAGCGCAGCACCGCCCTTAACGATGCCGCTGCCAAGTTGATTCCGGCCAATGGCTACAAGGTTCTGCTGCACCAGGCCTGGGCCCAGGAACTGGGCCCGGCCCCGGTAAAGGTCGCCCTGACTGCCGGTAACCAGATGTTCGGTCACTACCCGATCGAAGGTGTGCTGACCCTCAGCGAGAACCCATCGATTGATCTCGAGGCAAATTTGTGGATCAACCAGATTGATGCCGAGGGTGTGCTCACCGGCAGTGAGCAGCTCAAACAGTCAACCCGCCTGCTACCGGGCAAACTGACCTACATCGACCACGGCAGCCTCGGCCTGCTGGTTCGCGTCAGCCCGCAGTAGTAGCCGTAAGTTGTTGTGGGCCGATTTTATAGGGTTTATAGGGCGGGCTTCAGCCCACCAGAACCCGCTGGCGAATCCCGGGTGGGCTGAAGCCCGCCCTATGATCGGCCTGCCAGTACACGGCCCAGCACCTTGCGTGCGGTTGTCATGCCGTGGTGCATGACTACTTCCATATCTGCCAGGCTGATTGGCCCGGCCGCCTTCCCCGCGGCCGGGTTGACCACCAGGGCCAGGCAGGCATAGGGCAAGCCCAATTCCCGCGCCAGCGCTGCCTCGGGCATACCGGTCATGCCGACAATGTCACAGCCATCGCGTTCAAGCCGGAGGATTTCCGCAGCGGTCTCCAGCCGTGGCCCCTGGGTGCAGGCGTAAACTCCGGCGGCGCTGAAGTCGCAGCCTTCGGCCTGTAGCGCTTGCAGCAGTTCGGCACGCAGATCGGCAGCATAGGGCTCGGTAAAATCGATATGGGTGACCTGCTGCAGATCGCCCTCGAAGTACGTCTGTACGCGCCCCCAGCTGTAGTCGATCAACTGATCCGGAACACAGAAATGCCCGGTGCCCATGGTGGCGCTGATGCCGCCCACCGCATTCACCGCGATCACTGCCTCGGCGCCAGCCTGCTGCAATGCCCAGAGATTGGCGCGGTAGTTGATCTGGTGCGGCGGGATCCGGTGCGGCCGGCCATGCCGGGCGAGAAACAACACTTCGCGACCGGCGTAACGGCCGCGCACTATGGCTGCCGAAGGCACCCCATAGGGTGTGGTGCTACAACTGACCTCCTGGCTCTGCTGCAGTCCGTCCAGCTCGCTCAGCCCGCTACCGCCAATGATCGCCAGGGTTTTCATCGTTCAATCCTCATTCAACCAGCCCGGCCCGGCGCAACGCGCCGAGTGCGGCCTGCCAGCGCGGCTGCTGACGGTATTCGCAACCCGGGAAGGCACGCCGGCGCATGGCCTGCAGGCCCTGTGGCGGGGCGACTTTCAGTTGCTGCAAGCGACCCAGTGCCAGCTCTGCGGCAGCGCGGTCGTTACACACCAGGCCCATGTCACAACCGGCACGCAACGCCGCCTCGATACGCTCGGCGGCATCCCCGGCTACATGGGCGCCCGCCATCGACAGATCATCACTGAAGATCACTCCCCGGTAGCCCAATTCGCCACGCAGGATGTCCTGCAACCAGCGGCGGGAAAAGCCTGCCGGCTGACTATCCACCTGCGGATAAATGACATGCGCCGGCATCACCCCGGCCAGCTGGGGGATCAGGCTGACAAAGGGCAGCAGGTCGCTGGCGCGAATCTGCGCGAGGCTGCGCTCGTCGGTCGGAATCGCCACATGCGAGTCGGCCTCGGCCCAGCCGTGACCGGGGAAGTGCTTGCCGGTTGCCGCCATGCCGGCAGCATTCAGGCCCTTGATAAAGGCACCGGCGAGCACGGCGGCACGCTGCGGATCACTTTCGAAGGCCCGCGTACCGACCACCGCGCTGCGCTGGTGATCCAGATCGAGCACCGGGGCAAAACTGATATCCAGGCCTACCGCGAGCACCTCGGTGGCCAGTAGCCAGCCGCAGTGTTCTGCCAGCTGCTGCGCGTCGGGATGTTCGGCAAGGCTGCGCATTGCCGGCAGGCGTACAAAGCCCTGACGCAAGCGCTGCACCCGCCCGCCCTCCTGATCGACCGCCAGCAACAGATCCGGGCGGATCGCGCGAATGGACTCGCTGAGCTCGCGCACCTGACGCGGGTGCTCGATGTTGCGGGCAAAGATAATCAGGCCGGCCACTTCCGGCTGGCGAAGAATCTGCCGGTCTTCGGCACCCAGCCAGGTGCCCTGCACATCCAGCATCAGCGAGCCACACAAGCTCTCGGTCATAACAATCAATCCTTAATTCAGTTCGGCCGCAGCCCACTGCGGGCAGGCCGCCTCGGCAATCTGCACGGCACAATGGAGGGGTACGCGCGGGTAGAGCTGCAGGATGTCGGTATTGCGCAGGCGCACGCAACCATGGGAGCGCGGCACGCCCATCGGTTCACAATCGGGCGTGCCATGCAGATAGATATAGCGCTGCTGGCTGTCAACCTCACCACCCTGATTCAGCGCGGGCTCACAGCCGGCCAACCAGAGAATGCGGGTGAGAATCCAGTCACGCCCGGGGCATTCTTCGTGCAATTGCGGCGTCCAGACTTCTCCGGTCCATTTACGCCCCTTGAGCACCGCGCCACACGGCAAGTCAGCGCCAATCTTCTGTTCAACCCGGTGCAAGCCGCGCGGCGTACAAAAGGAGCCTTGCTGCTCCCCGGCGCCTTTCAGCGCCGTGGAAACCGGCAGGCGCAGCTTCAGTTGCCCGGCGGAAAATCCGTACAGGCACTGGTCAGCAAGGGATATGTGCAGCAAGTCGAGGTCGTGCATGGCCGCTAGCTTAGCGGATCAGACAACCTCAGCGCACCTGTCAGGACTTGGCAGCAGCCAACTGGGGCTTGTTACGGGGTCTGAGTGTAGCCGCGATCTGTGCCTTATCCGTCAAACCGCTTTCTGCACGCATGCCGGCGGCCAGAAACGGCACCATCAGACGCATTACCTGCTCAACCGGGGTATTCACTCCGAAATCGGTTTCCGCCATCGCCCGCAAGGCCTTGATGCCGGACATACTGAAAGCGGCCGCCCCCAGCATGAAGTGCACCCGCCAGAACAGCTCAAGCGGTGGTATATGCGGAGCCGCTTCGTTGACCAGCAGCATGTAACGACGAAAGACCTTGCCGTAGACCTCTTCCAGATACTTGCGCAAGTGCCCCTGGCTCTGGCTGAAAGCCAGACCGAGCAGACGCATGAACACTGACAGGTCGTCACCGATGCGTGGCTTGATCGCCAGCGCGTGCTCGACCAGCAGTTCGAGAAGCTCCTCCAGCGAGGCCTTGTACTCGGAATTGGCCTGGCGGCGATCCAGTTCACGCTCAAGGCTCTGGCTGTATGGTCCGAGGAAGCGGGAAAAGACTGCCTGAATCAGCGCTTTCTTCGAGCCAAAGTGATAATTGACTGCCGCAAGATTTACTTCTGCACGACTGGTAATCAGCCGCAAAGATGTTTCAGCAAAGCCCTTCTCGGCAAACAGTTGCTCTGCAGCATCCAGAATCCGCTCGACAGTTTCCGACTGGGCCATGATTTATTCACCTGACAAACAATCGTTTGAAACATACGTTTCACAACGAAGCCTTGTCAAGCAAACACGACATGGTGATGGGCGGAGGATTCAAAATATCCCAGCCATCGGCCTGAATCAACGGCCAGCAAGCACCAATACTGCCTCGGGGCAGGTTTGCAGCCGGCGCCCAAGAATACGCGCAATCGCCGGGCGAGCAGCGGTTAAAAGACATTGCCAGCAGCAGATCACTGTATATAATCACAGCAACTGTATAAACAAACAGAGAACATCATGCTCAAGCTGACTCCGCGCCAAGCTGAAATTCTGGATTTCATCAAACGCTGCCTGGAAGATAACGGCTACCCGCCCACACGCGCGGAAATTGCCCAGCAACTGGGCTTCAAATCGCCCAATGCCGCCGAGGAGCATCTCAAGGCATTGGCCCGCAAAGGTGCCATCGAGATGACCCCCGGTGCGTCACGCGGTATCCGCATCCCCGGCTTTGAAACTGTCGACGAAGAACCGGGCCTGCCAGTCATTGGCCGGGTCGCCGCCGGCGCACCCATTCTGGCCGAACAAAACGTCGAAGAGTCCTGCAAGATCAACCCTAATTTCTTTCATCCCAAAGCCGACTACCTGTTGCGCGTGCGCGGCATGAGCATGAAGGACATCGGCATCCTGGATGGCGACCTGCTGGCGGTGCATAGCTGCCGCGAGGCACGCGATGGCCAGATCGTGGTGGCACGCATAGACGATGAGGTCACGGTCAAACGCTTCAAGCGCGATGGCAACAAGGTCTGGCTGATCGCAGAAAACCCCGAGTTCGCGCCGATCGAGGTCAACCTGCAGGATCAGGAACTGGTGATCGAAGGTTTGAGTGTCGGCGTTATTCGCCGCTAGCACTTTCCGCACTTGGGGCAGGCAATGCTGAATACGCAATCGAGCGAGCGCGCACAGCTCTCCTTGTTTCACGGCGCCGCCAGCAAGCCGCAGGCAATACCTTTGCCCGGCGAACCAGCAGGCAGTGCCTGGGCCGGGCCTGTGGAATGCTTCAGCGAACTGGCTTTATGTGGCTCGAAGGAAAATTGCCTGCTACTGCTGGCACCTGTTCTGCGCGAATTGAGCCAGCAGGCAGGCGATCGCTGGCTGACCCTGATTGATGCACCGGCCTGGCTCACCCGCAGCTGGCTGCGCAACGCCGGGCTCAAGCGCGACGTCATCCTGCTGTTGAAAACCCGCAGTGCGGCTACTGCAGTCGAACTGGCCTGCGAGGCATTGCAACGGGGCCGCAGCCATACGGTAATCAGCTGGCTACAGGCACTGGACGCACATTCACGGCAAATGCTGACGTTGATGGCGCTGCAGGGACAAAGCCAGAGTCTGAATATTCGACTGGGCTGAAATAACCCGGACGGGCAGCCGGAATGTCGAGCTCGCCAAGCCGCTCAGTGCAGGACGCGCGTACCCTCTTCATTCAGCAAGCCACCTTCAGCTAGGCGCCCGGCCATCTGCACACCGACATTCAGCATCGCCTTGGCGACCTCGACTTGCTGACCCTGCAAAAACGCACGGGCGTCGGCTGAAAACTCCAGGGTAACCAGAGACTCCTGATCATCGCCACGACGCAAAACAATGCGCCCGTCAGGCAGCTCGACTATTTCAAGAAACGCTGTTGGCATGAATGCAACCCCTGATGAAAGCCGCCTAGTGTACCAGCCGTACCTGCCACGACCCTAACCCGTCCATCCTGCAGCTTCACCACTCGACCAGTGTTTCGCGAAAACGCATGGCCAGATTCTTCAGCGACTGCCGCCAGCTCTCGATCTGTTCGAGGCCGAGTTCCGGCTCGTCCTGCTCCAGACTGACGGCCTCGATCAGCGCCAGCCGCGGATCAACCTTGGCCACTTTCAGCTCCTGCGGTGGCTGATACAGCGCCTGATAGCTGAGCAATAGCTGCGCCAGCCAACTGTCCGGTCGTTTCGCCAGTTCGATCAACTCGGAAAGCTCCGGGCTCGGTGCCGCCGCCAGCACCTGCGGGTCAAGCAGTTGCTCAGCCTGACGCACATCCGGGCCAGCCAACCGGTAGTAACCGGCAATCTCATGGCACAGACCCAGCAAGGCGCCATACAGATGGAAGATCGCCGCCTCGCGCTCAGCCTTGATAATCCCCAGCGCATTGGCAGGCCGGGCCGCTTCGGCCTTGCGGCAGGCCTCCAGCGCGAGTCCGGCAAAATAGATTTTCTGGTTGGTACGGGTATAACGCTCATTCGCCATGAGACAGTTCTCCTCGAGCGCCTGACAGCCAGTGTTGCTGCCAGGCACCACGGCAGCCGCAAGGCGGTGTGCCGGAATCAATCGCAACGTGCCGGCACAAGGCTAAAACGCCTGTAGCCAGTGCCTGCTTGCTCAGCGCTTGTCTTCTACCTGCCACTTGCTGCCATCGTAGAAAGCACGCCAGCCGCTGGGCTTGCCGTCGATCTCCGACTGCACGTATTGCTCCTTGGTCTTGCGACTGAAGCGAATCACCGCTGGACGGCCATCCGGGTCCTTCTGTGGTGCTTTCAGCAGGAACTGGTACTTGGGGTCCAGTTCATCCTTGTGCGGCAGCAGTTCCAGCACCAGCGGTGCTCTGGTCTCGCGGTTTTTCGGAAACTGGCTGGCAGCCAGAAACAACCCAGAGGCGCCATCGCGCAGCACATAGGTATCCTTGACCTTCTCGCACTGCAACTCCGGCATCTTGATCGGATCACATTTGGGTGGCGCGGCCTCGCCACTTTTCAGCAGCTTGCGGGTGTTCTTGCACTCGGCATTGGTACAGCCAAAGAACTTGCCGAAACGACCGGTCTTGAGCTGCATCTCGCTACCGCACTTGTCACACTCGAGTCGTGGCCCTTCGTAACCCTTGATGCGGAACTGGCCCAGTTCGACTTCATAACCCGGGCAGTCCGGGTTGTTGCCGCACACATGCAGTTTGCGTGTTTCATCCAGCAGATAGGCATCCATCGCCGTGTCACAGATCTTGCAGCGATGCTTGCCGAGCAACACCAGTGATTCCGACTCGCCCTCGTCATCGGCGGCAATCTCGTCACCCGGCACCAGGTTCAGCGTGGACTTGCAACGCTCCTTGGGTGGCAAGGCATAACCGGAGCAGCCGAGAAACACCCCTGTCGAAGCCGTACGGATCATCATCGGCCGGCCACACTCGCGGCAGGCTATGTCGGTCGGGGTCGGTTCGTTGGAGCGCATACCGCCATCAGCGGCACCCGCCAGATCGAGCCGCTTCTTGAAGGTGCCGTAAAACTCGTCGAGCAGGTTCTTCCATTCGCGCTGGCCTTTGGCCACGTCATCCAGACGCTCTTCCATGCCGGCCGTGAAGCCGTAGTCCATCAGGTTGGGGAAGCTTTCGCCAAGACGCTCGGTAACGATGTCACCCATTTTCTCCGCGTAAAACCGGCGGTTATGCACTGTCACATAGCCACGATCCTGAATGGTCGAAATGATGGCGGCATAGGTGGACGGGCGGCCAATGCCACGCTTTTCCAGTTCCTTGACCAGACTGGCCTCGGAGTAGCGCGCCAGTGGCTTGGTAAAATGCTGGCTGGGGTCAAGCTTGAGCAGCTTGAGGGTTTCACCTTCCTGCATGTCCGGCAGCACGGCGTCTTCACCCTGCTTGCTCAGCTGTGGCAGAGCCCGGGTATAGCCATCAAATTTGAGAATACGGCCCTTGGCCCGCAGCTCGAAGCTGTCCGCCTTGACCGCCACCGTGGTCGACAGGTATTCGGCAGGAGGCATCTGGCAGGCGACAAACTGCCGCCAGATCAATTCGTACAAGCGCTCGGCATCACGCTCCATACCCGACAGCTGGGTCGGACGCAGATTGACGTCAGAGGGACGGATCGCCTCGTGCGCCTCCTGGGCGCCTTCCTTGCTCGAGTACAGCACCGGATTGGCCGGCAGATACTGCTTGCCGTACTCGCTGCCGATAAAACCACGCACCATCTCGATGGAGTCTGCCGACAGATTGGTCGAATCGGTACGCATGTAGGTGATGTAACCGGCCTCGTACAGACGCTGGGCCATCATCATGGTCTTCTTCACACCAAAGCCGAGACGCGTGCTGGCAGCCTGTTGCAGTGTGGAGGTAATAAAAGGTGCCGAAGGCTTGCTGCTGGTCGGTTTGTCTTCACGCTTGAACAGCTGGTAGCTGCTGGCCTTGAGCTTTTCCAGCGCAGCCTTTGCGGCAGCTTCATTCAGCGGTTTGAACGCCTGACCATTCTCGCGAGCCACCTCGAAACGCACACTGGCGCCCTTGGCCGTGCCCAGGTCCGCATGCACTTCCCAGTATTCTTCAGGGACAAAGGCGCGTATTTCCTTTTCCCGTTCCACCACCAGCTTGGCCGCTACCGACTGCACACGACCGGCAGACAGGCCACGGGCGATCTTCTGCCAGAGCAACGGGGAAACCATGTAACCGACGACCCGGTCAAGAAAGCGCCGGGCCTGCTGTGCGTTTACCCGATCAATATCCAGGGTTCCCGGCGTGGCGAATGCTTCCTGAATGGCTTTTTTGGTGATTTCGTTGAACACCACCCGTTTGTAGCGCGCTTCATCACCACCGATGGCCTCGCGCAGGTGCCAGGCGATCGCCTCCCCCTCGCGGTCCAAGTCGGTTGCGAGGTAGATGGTGTCGGCATCCTTGGCCAGACGGCGCAATTCCTCGATGACTTTTTCCTTGCCGGGAAGGATTTCGTACCTGGCTTTCCAGCCGTTCTCCGGATCCACACCCATGCGGGCAATCAGCTGGCGTTTGGCCTTTTCCTTGGGCGAAATCGCCGGCGCTTCTGCCGCTGCGGCCTTGCCGCGCTTTACCGGCGTCTTTTCAGCACTGACCGAACCACTGGTTGGCAAGTCACGGATGTGTCCAATGCTCGACTTCACCACAAACTGGTTGCCCAGGTATTTGTTGATGGTCTTGGCTTTGGCCGGGGATTCCACGATGACCAGCGATTTACCCATGGAGAGGAATATTCCTGAATTCGATAAAAAAGGCGGGAGCCGCAGCATGCGGCACCGCTATATATAGTGCCCTGACAAGCAAGGTCAAGCTTGCAAGACCGGCCTGCACCGGACTCAAAGACCTTTGGAAGGCTCTATCTCGGGAGTTTCCAGCGAGAAACGGGAGATTTGCTCACCGTCCACATTGACTGTCTCGGTGAACATGCTCAAGGGACGAACCCAAAGCCCGCGCTCACCATAAAGCGCTTGATAAACCACCAGTTGCTCTTCGGTTTCGGAGTGTCTGGCAGTACCCAGCACCCGGTATTGCTGACCTTTGTAATGCCGGTAGATGCCAGGCTGCAGAGTCATCTGAAGGTCCATTTTCACTGAGTTCCGAAAAAACAAAAGCCGGGGCACCAGGCCCCGGCTCGTGCGTGCCAAAGCGCTTAAACGCGCTCGAACACCGTGCTGATGCCCTGGCCGAGACCAATGCACATGGTCGACACCCCGAGGGTGCCGCCATTCTGCTTCATCACGTTCAGCAGGGTGCCGGAGATCCGCGCACCGGAGCAGCCAAACGGGTGACCCAGCGCAATTGCACCACCATGCAGGTTGACCTTCTGCTCCATCACATCAAGCAGTTTGAGGTCTTTCAGCACTGGCAGCGCCTGGGCAGCAAAGGCTTCGTTAAGTTCAACGAAGTCGATGTCGGCCATGCTCAGACCGGCGCGCTGCAGGGCTTTCTTGGTCGATGGCACCGGGCCATAACCCATGATTGCCGGGTCAACGCCCGCCAGCGCCATGGCACGTACCACGGCCATCGGCTGGATGCCGAGGTCCTGGGCACGCTGGGCCGACATCACGATCATGCACGAGGCACCATCGGTGATTTGCGAAGAAGTACCGGCAGTCACGGTGCCGCCCTTCGGATTGAACGCCGGCTTCAGCGCCGCCAGACTTTCCAGGGTGGTTTCCGGACGGATGGTTTCATCGTAGTCGAAGACCTTCAGAAAGCCATTCTCGTCGTAGCCTTCCATCGGGATGATTTCATCCTTGAACTTGCCTTCGACGGTGGCCTTGTGGGCCAGACGGTGCGAACGCTCACCGAAGGCATCCTGCTGCTCGCGGCTGATGCCATGCATCTTGCCGAGCATTTCCGCGGTCAGGCCCATCATGCCCGACGCTTTGGCCGCATACAGGGACAGGTGCGGGTTCGGATCAACGCCGTGCATCATGCTGACGTGGCCCATGTGCTCCACACCACCAACCACGAACACGTCGCCGTTACCGGTCTGGATCGCCTGCACGGCTGTGTGCAAGGCGCTCATGGAGGAACCACACAGGCGGCTGACCGTCTGTGCCGCACTGGTGTGCGGGATCGGTGTCATCAGCGAGGCCATACGGGCAATGTTCCAGCCCTGCTCCAGGGTCTGGTTGACACAACCCCAGATGACGTCTTCCACTTCAGCAGGATCAACCTTGCTGTTGCGCGCCAGGAGGCCGCTGATCAGTTGCGCCGACATGGTCTCGGCACGGGTATTACGGTGCATGCCGCCTTTGGAACGACCCATCGGGGTACGACCAAAGTCAACAATCACTGCATCTCTCGGATTCAGGCTCATAAATTCACTCTCGCTCTAAACCGTTCGTGATTAACCGAAGAACTTCTGGCCGTTTTTAGCCATAGTCCGCAGTTTTTCGGTTGGGTGGTACAGCGCGCCCAGTTCGGCATATTTGTCGGCCAGAGCTACGAACTCGGCCACGCCAACGGTGTCGATGTAACGCAGGGCACCACCACGGAACGGCGGGAAGCCGATACCGAGAATCAGGCCCATATCCGCTTCGGCAGCGGTTTCGACAATGCCGTCTTCCAGGCAACGTACCGTTTCCATGCACAGCGGGATCATCATGTAATTGATGATGTCTTCATCTGTGACTTCACGGGCCTCGCCCAGAATCGGCGCGAGCACTTCGTGTACGGACGGATCAACTACCTTCTTCGGCTTGCCACGCTTGTCCATCTCGTAAGCGTAGAAACCCTTGCCGTTCTTCTGACCCAGACGGTTGGCTTCGTACAGCGCATCAATCGCGGTACGCCGCTCATCCTTCATGCGATCCGGGAAGCCTTCAGCCATCACGTCACGACCATGGTGGCCCGTGTCGATACCGACCACGTCCATCAGGTACGCCGGGCCCATCGGCCAGCCGAACTTTTCCATGACCTTGTCGATACGCACGAAGTCCACACCGGCACCGACCAGCGCGGCAAAGCCGCCGAAGTACGGGAACAGGATACGGTTGACCAGGAAGCCCGGGCAGTCATTCACCACGATCGGCGTCTTGCCCATTTTGGTCGCGTAGGCAACAGTGGTCGCAACGGCTTCTTCGCTGGATTTCTCGCCACGAATAACCTCTACCAGCGGCATCATGTGCACCGGGTTGAAGAAGTGCATGCCGACGAAGTTTTCCGGACGCTTGAGCGCCTTGGCCAGCAGGCTGATGGAGATGGTCGAGGTGTTGGATGCCAGAATCGCATCTTCCTTGACCTGTGCTTCCACTTCCGCCAGCACGATCTGCTTGACCTTGGGGTTCTCGACCACGGCTTCAACGACGATATCGACATTGCCGAAATCACCGTAGGACATGGTCGGACGGATACCGGTCAGTGCCTTGGCCATTTTCTCGGGGGTCAGACGACCCTTGCTGACCTGGTTGACCAGCAGCTTGGACGCCTCGTCCAGGCCCATCTGGATGCCTTCCTCGCGGATATCCTTCATCAGGATCGGCGTGCCTTTGGAGGCGGACTGGTAGGCAATGCCACCACCCATGATGCCGGCGCCGAGTACGGCAGACAGCTTCACGTCCTTGGCAATCTTGCTGAAGCCCTTGGCTTTCTTTTTCAGCTCCTGATCATTCAGGAACAGCCCGATCAGGCACTGCGCAACAGTGGTCTTGGCCAGCTTGACGAAACCTGCGGCTTCGATTTCCAGACCCTTGTCACGGCCCTGGCCCGCAGCCTTCTGGATGGTCTTGATGGCTTCCACCGGCGCCGGATAGTTCGGGCCAGCTTGCCCTGCAACGAAACCCTTGGCGGTTTCGAAGCACATCATCTGCTCCATCTGGTTGAGCTTGATCTTTTCCAGCTTCGGCTGACGCTTGGCCTTGAAATCCAGCTCGCCGGAGATCGCACGCTGGACCAGTTCCAGCGCTGCAGCCTGCAGCTGCTCAGCCTTGACCACAGCATCCACGGCGCCGGTTTTCAGGGCATCTGCCGGACGCTGTTCCTTGCCCGAGGCGATCCACTCAATGGCATTGTCGCAACCGATCACACGCGGCAGGCGATAAGTGCCGCCAAAGCCCGGGTAGATACCCAGCTTGACTTCCGGCAGGCCAACCTTGGCCGCTTCGCTCATGACCCGGTAATCACCCGCCAGGCACATCTCAAAACCACCGCCCAGGGCGATGCCATTGATGGCAATCACGGTTGGTACGGCAAGATCTTCAAAGTCGCTGAAAATCCGGTTGGCTTCGAGATTGCCGGCGATCAACTCATCGTCAGGCATCTTGAAGTTATCGACGAACTCAGTGATATCGGCACCGACGATGAACACGTCCTTGCCACTGGTCACAATCACGCCCTTGACCGAAGCGTCTGCCTTGATGGCATCAACTGCCTGGCGGAGTTCGTTGAGCGTAAGACGGTTGAACTTATTGACGGATTCACCCTTGAGATCGAACTTCAGTTCGACTACACCGCCCTCAAGAGCATTAACCGTGATGGCTTTACCTTCGTAAATCATCAACTGATCTCCACGGTTTGGGATGCTGAACAATACACATCGAACGCCAACCGGAGGTCATGCCGCGGCTGGGCCGTCGAGCATAACCCCAAAAAAGTCTGGCACACCCGCCGACGCGATAATCAGGCGCGTTTCAGCAGCCAAGAGGCTTTGCCGAAATTCATACGCCCGTTTGATTTGGGTTTGCGCACCTTCGGGGAAAAGCCCCGAATTGTCAATCAAAGCTGCGGGATTTTTCACCACGATCCGCCGAAAACCCACTGCAATACCAGGCATTTCAGGTAATTGGCCTTGCCGTCATCACCCGGCCAAATAGCGGCTTATCAGCCGATCAGGCCCAGCGCTGAAGAAATGCATGGATGTGCTGCAGGTCCTGCGGGCCGCCCTTCTCGCCCCAGTAGACAGCCAGCAGCTGCTGTCCTGCCTCGACCTTGAACACATCGGCAGGAAGGGTTTGCAACTGCTCAAGCAACTGCGCATCGATACAAGGTTCGCGCCAGCGATCCAGCCACTGGCCAGGCGCCAGTTGCCAGAAACACCATTGCGCCGGGTTCCTCGAGCTGCGCGCCCGGTAATACTGGGCACAGGAAGCCGGTAGCGAACGCTCCAGCCAGTGTGGCCAGTCCTGCTGCGTCAGCTGCATGGACAGGCCCATACGCCGGGCCTGCAGGCGCACCTGCATGGCCGCTGACTGGCGACGTGAAGGTGCCAGCCAGGACAGCGGACTCAGCACGACAGCAACGAGTAACAGTACCCACCAGCCATTCATCTGTTATTCCAAGCCCCGCTTGCTGCAATGAGTGGCAAAGGTAGCCATAATCGAAATATACCGTCCCGAGGAGTCAGCCACATGTCTTACCAGCATTTATTGGTCGCCGTTGATCTCAGCGAAGAATGCACGCCGGTACTCCAGCGTGCCCAGGAACTTGCCCGCAGCACCCAGGCGCGGCTGTCGATTGTGCACATCATCGAACCGATGGCCATGGCCTTTGGCGGTGATGTACCGATGGACCTGACGCTGATCCAGCAACAGCAGTTCGAACAGGCGGAAGCTGCGCTGGCCAAACTCGCTGAACAGTATCCCGAGGTCAGCAAGGAGCAGCGGCACCTGATCTTTGGCCAGCCGCGCCAGGAAATTCATGGCCTGGCCACCGAGCAGGGCTGCGACCTGATCGTGGTCGGCAGTCACGGGCGTCACGGCCTGGCCCTGCTGCTCGGCTCCACCGCCAATGACGTACTGCACGGCGCTCCCTGCGACGTTCTGGCGGTACGCCTGAATCCGCCCACCTGACCGAAGGCTTACAATGCGCCCGCCCGGCGGGCGCATCCTGTCCCGGGGTCACAGCGTATCGCTGGCGCTCATAACCAGAGGACGGATCTTCTGCAGCTGCACTTCCAGCTTGTAACTCATGCCGGATGACATCGAGAAGAAGGTCAGAAACGCCTTCAGGTTCGAGTCCCCCTCACACGTGCCGTGAATTCTCTGCCAGAAAGCCTGATTGACCAGCTGCAGTTGCTGGAAAGTGGACACCAGTCCCTTGAGCTCCCAGTCCGCATCTCGGCCCTCGCGTGAATTGAAATACTGGCGAGCCAGGTACAGCGAGATAGCCCGCAGGGTGAACTCATGATTACTGGCAAACGGCAGATGCTGCTCCGCCATTGGCCGCAGACGACCGAGTACCGGGCAGCTGCTGGAGGCCATGATCACACCGAGCAGCGAGCGCAAGCCTTCTTCAAGGCTGACCTGTTTGCTGTAGTCGCGCTCCGGGGTACGTACTTTTACCAGGGCTTTCTTGATCGCCGGCAGCCCCTGAAAATCCTCGATCACCCGATACAGGTCGATCGCCGCCGGGCAATGGCTGAACTGTTCTTTCTGCAGCGGGCAGTTGCTGCAGCGCTGGTATTCGAGGCGGGTCCATTTGGGTGCCACAGCCAGCGCTGCAGCGTCATAGCCGCGATCCAGTTCGATGCGGTAATTGAATTCATGTGTTTCGTCGAGGGTAATGCTGTACTCGATTGCCATTCAGATCTCCGTCTCAGGCTTCCAGTTCGGCCCAGCGCTCAAGCAACTTGTCCAGCTCCAGTTGCAGGCTTTGCATGTGAGCCAGAACAGCTTGTGTCTCTTCTGCGGGCCGCTGATAAAAAGCCGGAGAAGATATGTCCTTCTGCACAACAGCCAATTTTGCTTCAACGGTATCGATCTGTGCCGGAATTGCTTCAAGTTCCCGCTGTAATTTGTAGCTGAGTTTCTTCTTCGGCGCTTCAGCCGCGGCTACCGGCGCCGGAACCGGCTCAGGCTCGCTAGTCGTGGCGGGCTGTTTGCTCTCGCGGGCCTCGGCAACCCCCAGCAACCGCGGCGAGCCGCCCTGGCGCAACCAGTCCTGATAGCCGCCAACATATTCTCGAATCTGTCCCTCGCCCTCGAACACCAGGGTGCTGGTCACCACGTTATCGAGGAAGGCACGGTCATGGCTGACCATCAGCACGGTGCCCTTGAACGTCAGCAACACTTCTTCCAGCAGTTCGAGTGTTTCCACATCCAGATCATTGGTCGGCTCGTCCAGCACCAGCAGGTTGGCCGGCTTGCTGAACAACTTGGCCAGCAGCAGGCGCGCGCGCTCGCCACCGGACAAGGCTTTGACCGGTGTCCGCGCACGCTGCGGGCTGAACAGGAAGTCGCCCAGATAGCTGAGCACATGGCGGTTCTGACCGTCGATCTCGATAAAGTCGCGGCCTTCGGCGACGTTGTCGATCACCGTCTTTTCCAGATCCAGCTGATAACGCAGCTGATCGAAGTACGCCACCTCCAGCCTGGTGCCCACCTCTACTTTGCCGCTGCTCGGCTGCAGATCGCCCAATAGCAGCTTGAGCAAGGTGGTCTTGCCGGTACCGTTGGCGCCGAGCAGGCCGATACGGTCCTGGCGCTGCAGTACGAAGGAGAAATCCCGCACCAGCGGCTCACCACCGGCATGGGCGAAGCTGACGTTCTCCAGCACCATCACCTGCTTGCCGGACTTGTCGGCCGTATCCAGCTGGATATTGGCCTTGCCGGTGCGCTCACGGCGCTGGCTGCGCTCGACGCGCAACTCCTTGAGCGCGCGTACCCGGCCTTCGTTGCGCGTGCGGCGGGCCTTGATGCCCTGACGAATCCACACTTCTTCCTGGGCCAGACGCTTGTCGAACAACGCATTGGCGGTTTCTTCCGCCGCCAGTTGCTGCTCTTTGTGCACAAGGAAGCTGGCGTAATCGCCATTCCAGTCAATCAAGCCGCCGCGATCCAGCTCGAGGATGCGCGTGGCCAGGTTCTGCAGAAAGGAGCGGTCGTGGGTGATGAACAGCACCGCGCCATTGAAATTCAGCAAGGCTTCTTCCAGCCAGGCGATGGCGCCGATATCCAGATGGTTGGTCGGCTCGTCGAGCAGCAGCAGGTCCGGTTCGGAAACCAGTGCTTGCGCCAGCAGTACGCGCCGCCGCCAGCCACCGGAGAGCTCGGCCAGGGTCTTGTCCGCCGGCAGTTGCAAGCGGCTCAGGGTGCTGTCGACCAACTGCTGCAGACGCCAGCCATCACGGGCTTCGAGATCCTGCTGCACGTGCATCAGCTTATCGAGGTCTTCCGCGCTATGGATGTTCTGGCTCAGGTGGTGGTACTCGGCCAGCAACTTGCCGACGCCGGCCAGGCCCTCGGCCACCACATCAAATACCGTACGGCCATCGGCGACCGGCAGTTCCTGCGGCAGTTCGCCGATTTTCAGCCCTGGAGCACGCCACACCGCGCCCTCATCGGCAAGCTGCTCGCCCTTGACCAGACGCAGCATGCTCGACTTGCCCGTGCCATTGCGGCCGATGATGCACACCCGCTCACCCCGCGCGATCTGCCAGGAAACCCGCTCCAGCAAGGGCATGGCGCCGAATGCCAGCGAAACATCGGTGAATTTGAGCAGGGTCATGGGCGTCTCCAAAAACAGGGCGCGCATTCTAACCGAGTTGCCGCAGCGCAAGGCCGGCATTTTTGCAAGATACTTCAGCGGCGATTCAAGTCTTTCAACCCGACGGGGCAAACGGCTAAGCTAGTGTCCCGCTGAACTGCCGCCGGTACTGCCCGACCGGAAAGGCGCCCAATATCTGCTTCCGGATCTGTCATGCGCGTTCGTGTGTTTCCCCTGTTGGCCTGCCTGCTGCTTTGCCCTGTGCTGACCGTCAGTGCCCAGGCCGCCAGCCTGACCCAACAACGGCAAATGTATGACGAGGCCAAGCGTGCCCTGGCCAAAGGCGATAGCGGCCCGTACCTGCGCTATGAGCCTGCGCTTCGCAGCTACCCGCTGGAACCCTATCTGGCCTACGACGAGCTGACCGCGCGGCTGAAAACCGCCAGCAATGCAGAAATCGAGAAGTTTCTCGCAGAACATGGCGATCTGCCGCAAATCGGCTGGATGAAACTGCGCTGGCTGCGCTGGCTCACCGAGCGCGGCGAATGGTCAACCTTTGCCGACTACTATGACCCGACCCTGAATTTCACCGAACTCGACTGCCTCTACGGCCAGTACCTGTATCGCAGCAACCTGCCGGCAGAAGCCAGTGCCCAGGCAGAACAGCTCTGGCTGGTGGGTAAATCGCAACCGAATGCCTGCGATCCCCTGTTCAGCCAGTGGGAGAGCAGCGGCGGACTGACCCCGGCCTTGCGCTGGCAGCGCGCCAAGCTGGCTGCCGAAGCCGGGCAATACGGTCTGGCCAGTGCCATCGTGCGCAACGAACCGTCGCTCGCCCAGCCCGGCAAGTTGCTGGTCGAGGTCGCGCAAAAGCCACAGATGCTGCGCAATACCGGCAGCTTTGTCCCGGCCGACCGGCAGATGGCCGATATCGTCGGTCTGGGTCTGCGCAAGCTGGCGCGGCAGAACCCGGAACAGGCACTCGACCTGCTGGAGGTTTACGGCAGCCGCCTGCCGTTTTCCAGTGAGGAGAAGGTTGCGATTGCCCGCAGCATCGGCCTGACCTTTGCCAAGCGCTTCGATGCGCGGGCGCTGCAGGTCATGGCCCAGTACGACCCGGAGTTGCGCGACAACACTGTCAGTGAATGGCGTGCGCGTCTGCTGTTGCGTCTGGGCCGCTGGAACGAAGCCAGTGAGCTGACCAGGCGCCTGCCCGAAGATCTGGCGAAAACCCCGCGCTGGCGTTACTGGCAGGCCCGCAGCCTGCAGCTGGCGCAGCCACAGAATCCGCAATCAGCCAGTCTCTATCAGCCGCTGGCCGGCGAGCGCGACTTTTACGGCTTCCTCGCCGCCGATCAGGTCAAACTGCCCTACCAGCTGAACAACCAGCCGATGGTCATTCCGCCCAAACTCATGCAGAAGGTGCGCAATACCGCCGGCGTGCGCCGCGCCATCGAATTCCACGACCGCGGCCAGATCGTCGACGGCCGGCGCGAGTGGTACCACGTCAGCCGCCTGTTCAGCCGCGAGGAACTGGTCGCCCAGGCACGCCTGGCTTTCGACAAACAATGGTATTTCCCGGCCATCCGCACTATCAGCCAGGCGCAGTACTGGGACGATCTGGATATCCGCTTCCCGATGGCCTACCAGTCGACCCTGACCCGCGAAGCGCGCAATCGCGACCTGCACTCGAGCTGGGTGTTTGCCATCACCCGTCAGGAAAGTGCCTTCATGTTCGATGCCAAGTCGCATGTCGGCGCCACCGGCCTGATGCAGCTGATGCCCGCCACTGCCAAGGAAACTGCCAAGCGCTTCGGCATCCCCATGTCTTCCACCCAGCAACTGCTCAACCCCAACGTGAATATCCAGCTTGGCGCTGCCTATCTGCGCCAGCTGTATAACCAGTTCAACGGCAACCGCGTGCTGGCTTCTGCCGCGTATAACGGCGGCGGCGGCAATGTGCGCAAGTGGCTGCGTGGTGCCGATCACCTGCCGGCGGATGTCTGGATCGAAACCATCCCCTTCGACGAGACCCGCCAATATGTGCAGAACGTACTGGCCTATTCGGTGATCTACGGCGACAAACTCGATGCACCGGTGCCGGTGCTGGAGTGGCATGAGAAGTATTTTGATGATCAGTAAGATCGCAGTTCGGGCATTATCTGCCCGGCCTTGAGTGCGTAATGGATTGGTGATCCGTTGCTGATTTTATTGGTTTGGCATTAGGCGTGAGCCAGACCGCAGCGCTTTCCTCGGCTCTCGGCTATCGATTGCGCCTTGCACGGCGCCTCACTTTCTCTTTGTTTGCGCAAAGAGAAAGTAAGCAAAGAGAAAACGCACCCGACATACGGCCCTGCACTGCGCTTCGCTACGTTCCGGGTTCGTTCGCTCCATCGGCGCTCCAGGGGCACGCTGCGAAGGGCCCTCCCTGGCCCATCGCAGCTCTCGCGGCATCCCTGCCGCTCAACCCCTTGCACACCGATTCCACTCACCCTCCTGACGGGACTTTTAGTCCGCGCAACTCGGCAGCTCCAGCGTGGGAATGATCATGCTGGTTAAACGCGAATAGTTCGGTGGGCACCCAC
Organism: Pseudomonas pohangensis; assembly: GCF_900105995.1. Classification (NCBI taxonomy): domain Bacteria; kingdom Pseudomonadati; phylum Pseudomonadota; class Gammaproteobacteria; order Pseudomonadales; family Pseudomonadaceae; genus Pseudomonas; species Pseudomonas pohangensis. Next base: position 2,385,998 of record NZ_LT629785.1, read on the forward strand.
AATCGCCCCTTGAGGAGGCCGAGTGCAGGTGTTGCGCAGCAGGTTTCGAGGCAGGACGCCGAGAAAGCCCCGATGGGCCATGGATGGCCCTTCGGGGCGTGCCTGCGGAGCGGCACCGAAGCGAGGGGACCCGGAGCGCAGCGCAGGGCCGGATGATGGGGCAAGCGTTTTTGGTTACTTTTGCCGCGACTGGCAAAAGTGACACGCTCAGCAGAGCGGAACAGATGCATCAGAAAAATACGTCAATCAGTCAGGCGAAATTGTTGAAGAACCACACCCGATTACCAATCCGGACAACAGCCGCACAGGATTCATCGGATCGACGCTAGCGCGTCTTGGCCTACGTGCCCACGCAGAACCTGGGCACGACCAAGTGATCTAGCACAGCGAAGTTTACTCATGGCAGCAGCAATATCTTTCCCGAACGTTCCCCTGCGACGGCTGCAGCCACTGCTTCCTTCACCTGCGTCAGCGGATAGGTGGCGGCCACCGGCATGTGCAGCTCGCCGCTGACAATGGCCGCGGCCAACTGGCCGAACAGCTGCTCACGCGCCTCACGGGTACTGCTGGCGAACCAGCTGCCGACCCAGTAACCGCGCAGGGTGATCTGGCGAAACGCCAGGTTGCGCGGTGACAGCTGGCAGTTCTCGCCGCTCATCATGCCGTGGTTGAGCACCAGCCCGCCGTCACTCAGGCAATTGGCCAGCTGCTCACTGGCCGCGCCCGCCAGCGCATCGAGGGCGAAGCGTAGTGGTGCGCCACCGGTGATCTCGCGCACCCGCTCCGGCAGCTTGTCACCATCCACCAGCACATGCTCGGCGCCGGCGGCACGCACTTCGGCCACCGCGGATTCGCGGCGTACCAGATTGATGGTCTGTAATCCGCGCGCCTTGGCCAGCTGGATGATGCAGGCGCCAATCGCCGAGTTGGCGGCGTTCTGGATCAGCCAGTCGCCAGCTTGCAGGTCCGGTCCCTGATCGAGCAGCACCGCCGCTGATACCGGGTTCACCGCGAGCATGGCCAATTGCTGGTGATCAGCCTCTTCCGGCAGACACACCAGATCCCCCGCTTTGAGCAGCAGATGGCTGGCCCAGCTGCCGCTACCGACCGGCAGCAATACCAGCTGGCCGACGGCCAGCTCATCAACGCCGGCACCCAGCGTCTCGACCCGCCCCACACCTTCATTGCCGCAACGCGCCGGCAGCGGCGGCAGCTGGCCGTACTTGCCGGTGAGCAACAACAGATCAGACGGGTTGATGGTCGCCGCCACCACCTTGACTATCACTTCACCGGCAGCCGGTGGTGGCAGATCGAACTCGACCAGTTCAAGGACATCCTGGGGCACCGGGCCACGTTCGCGGTATTCAACTCTGAGCATGCTCAATCCATCCTTCGACAAAAAAGACTATGTAGCAGTTAAGTGTTGCATGAGTCACTCCCTCGCCCGCTCGCGGGAGAGGGCTGGGGAGAAGGGATAATAGAGCCGTAGGGTGGGTTAGCCGCATAGCGGCGTATCCACCATCGATGCCAAAGGCATTGCCTTGCCACCTCGCAGCCGGTTGGTGGTTTACGGCCGCTGGCCTAACCCACCCTACAAAAGCACCTCGACCGGCATGCCGCACTCCAGCACACCCTGGCCCTCGGCAATCAGGTTCTGCCCGAAATACACCTCGCCATCACGCTCGCGGTAACGCTTCAGGGTCTGCAGCGGTTCACGGTCGGCACTGCGTGCACCGGTCAGCGGATCCAGCGTGGTCATGATGCAGCGCGAGCAGCCCTTGACCACGCGCAGCTCCAGGCTACCGATACGGATGCGCTTCCAGCTGTCTTCGGCATAGGCGTGCGCACCAGCCACCACCAGATTCGGCCGGAAGCGCAGCATCTCCAGCGCTCGCCCGACCCGCGCCGACAGATCCTCCAGCGACGCCTGGCCGATCAGCAGCAAAGGAAAGCCATCGGCGAAACCGACCTTCTCACCCGGCCGCGCATAGCGGGTATCGACTTGCCGGGCGCGCCCGGCGGGCACCTGCACCAGGCGGCAATCGCGCTGCAGGTAATCACTCACCCAGCGCGCCGCCGCATCGCCGGCATCCGGCACCTGCAGGCTGTCGCTCCACACCGTGACTCCACGCAGCGGGCTTTGCGCATCCGGCAGCAGCACCTGCAAAGCAGACATGCCGGGCGCTTCCAGCAGCAGATCGTCGCCCTGCCAGCTGGCGCGAATGCGCCCCAGTTGCGGCAGCAAGCGCTGGGTCAGGAAACGTCCGTTGGCGCTGTCTACCACCATCCAGCGGCGGTCACCATGCAGCCCCAGTTCGTCGATGACGGCACGCTGCAGCGGCTCGGCGGCGCAGGATTTAAGCGGATAACGGTACAGCGAGGTCAGTTGCAGCATGAAGCCGGCCTTGGTCAGTTAAAGGTGTCAGGCAGGGTATCCGGTAATCTCGCGGATACTGCGGTAAAGCGGTTGCAGGCGAGCATACATGGGCTGGTAGACCTCCCGATAGAGCCGCTGATAGACCGCCTGCGCCTCCGGGTTGGGCTGAAACACCTGCCCGACCCGGGTCATCGCATGGATCGCCGTTTCGAAATCCGCATGCAGGCCCAGCCCCACCGCGCAATCGATCGCCGCGCCCAGCCCGGAGGTTTCATAGACATGCGGGCGCTCCGCCGGCAGACCGAAGATATCCGCCGTCAGCTGCATCGCCGCATCGCTCTGCGAGCCGCCACCGGACACGCGCAGACGGGTGATCGGTGTGCCGGAGCGCTTCTCGATCTTCTCCTTGCCTTCACGCAGGGCGTAGGCCAGGCCTTCGAGAATGGCGCGATACAGGTGAGCGCGGGTGTGCACATCGCCAAAGCCGATGATCGAACCCTTGGCTTCCAGCCCCGGTTCGCGGATGCCCGGCGACCAGTAGGGTTGCAGCATCAGGCCCATGGAACCGGGTGGCACGCTGTTGACCAGCTCGTCGAACAGGGTTTCCGCCGCCACGCCCAGTTCCAGACCGCGTTGCCGTTCGCTGTAGCCGAACTGCTCCTTGAACCAGCTGACCATCCAGAAGCCACGGAAGATCATCACCTCGGTGTTGTAGCGGTCGGGTATGGCTGCCGGGTACGGTGGAATCAGCGGAATGGTTTCCAGATAGCGGCTGCGCGTGGTGTTGATGGTGGCGGTGGTGCCGTAGGACAGGCAGGCGGTGCTCGGCTCGACACCGCCGGAACCGATCACTTCACAGGCCTTGTCGGAGGCCGCGGCAATCAGCGGCAGGCCTTCGGGGATTCCGGTGTGGGCGCTGGCGGCGGCGCTGATAACGCCAATCTGTTCACCCGGCTTGACCAGCTCCGGCAGCATCGATGGCCGCACCGGCAGCGCCTGCCACTTCCAGTCACCCGGTTTGGCCCACTTCAGGCGTTTGTAGTCGAACGGCAGATAACCCACGCAACTGCCGATCGAGTCGGCAAAGCGCCCGCTCAGGCGATGGGTGAGAAAACCCGAGAGCAACAGAAACTTGTGGGTATTGGCCCAGATCTGCGGCTGGTTCTGCGCGATCCAGTTGGCCTCGGCCTGGGCGCGAAAGTAGTCGATGGTCTGCTCTACACCGATCAGTTTGAACAGCCAGCCCCAGGGGCCCTTGATCCTGTCACGTACTTCGGCGCGGCGCTGGTCGAGCCAGAGCATGGCCGGACGCAAGGGTTTGCCCGCGGCATCCACGTTGATCAGGCTGCCGCGCTGGGTGGTCAGCGACACCCCGCGAATCTGCCGGCGGTCGATGTCCGTCGCCGCCCATAATTTCTGGCAGGCCTCGCCGAGGCAGCGCCAGTAATATTCCGGGTCCTGTTCGGCCCAGCCGGGTTGCGTCGAGAAATAGGCTTCCAGCTCGACCTTGCCCTTGCCGAGCAGATTGCCCTGCAAGTCGAACAGCAGCGCACGCACGCTCTGGGTGCCGTTGTCGATGGCCAGCAGGTAGGGTTGGTCGTTCAAGATTCGGTCCTTTTCATGGCAATCATCAGCAGAGCTTTGGTAGGAGCTAGCTTTTGTGGGAGCGGGCTTGCCCGCGAAGTTCCCTGCGTAATCCCTTCGCGGGCAAGCCCGCTCCTACAGGCCTTCATCAACACTAATCAGGGCAGGCTGTAACAGCGCTGCCACAGTGCAAGATAGGCCTGTTGTTCTTCATCCCAGCGCACATCGCTCCAGCCCAGCCGTGGCTGGCACAGGGCGCGGATTTGCGGCAATTCGGCGGCAGCACCGTCTGCCAGCAACAGGCCGATACGCGTGCGCCGCAGCAACAGGTCATCCAGATGCAGTACCAGTTCGTTGTCACAGGCCTGCGCCAGTTCGACCCACAGGGTGTCGAGGCTGCCAATCGGCTGCGTGCCGATTTCCGCCAGCAAGGCCGCCAGCTGCGGCAGGGCCTGGCCATGCCGCCCGCGCAGGCGACGCTGCTGGCTTGCTGAAAGCCCCGGCAGCTCAACGGCTGCCAGCGGGCGAAACACCGCCTGACCACGATCCTCCACCGGCTTGCCGACAAAGCCGGCGCAGGCCTGCAGCACCTCCAGTGCCAGCAGGCGGAAGGTGGTCAGCTTGCCGCCGGCCAGGGTCACACAACCCGGTTCGATCCACAGCATGTGCTCGCGCTTTTCATCCGACGGCTTGCCGCTGTCATCGCCATCACTGACCACCGGCCGCACCCCGGCCCAGCTCGACAGCACATCGTCGCGGCCGACTTTGGCCGATGGAAACTGCTGGGCACAGGCTGCCAGCAGGTAATCCACTTCTTCCGCGCTGATGCGCGCATCCTGATCCAGCGACTCGCGGTGATCGAGATCGGTGGTGCCGATCACCGTGGCGCCTTCCCAGGGAAACACGAAGACCGGACGCCGGTCCGTTGCGTGCATAAAGCTGATCGCATGGGCCACCGGCAAGCGCCAGTGCGGCAGCAGCAAGTGACTGCCGCGCAAGGGGCGGATATGTTCCGGCCCGGTTTTTTTACGCAAGGAATCGGCCCAGGCGCCGGTCGCCTGCGCCACTGCCTTGCTGCGGAAGCTGAAGCGCTGGCCGGACTCCTGGTCTTCGGCCAACAGACCGCAGACCTCGCCGTTGTCGCGCAACAGCTCGATCACCTGCATGCCATTCAGCGCCTCAGCGCCATCGCTGCGTGCTTCATCGAGCACCCGCAGCACCAGCCGCGCGTCGTCGGTGACCGCATCGTAGAAGCGCGTGGCACCGGCCAGACCCTGTTCCCTGATCCCCGGCAGCAGGTAGCGCAGCTGTTGCAGCGGGTAGTACAGATGGTTGCGCTTGCCGGCCAGCGCGTCATACACCGCCAGCAGGCCGCCAAACACGCGCGGCCCCGGAAACTGACCCTGATAGTGCGGAAACAGAAAACTCAGCGGATCGACCAGCCCCGGCGCTTCCTCGAGCAGGCGCTGGCGCTCGCGTACCGAGTCGCGGGTCAGCGCGAACTGGCCCTTGGCGATATAGCGCAGGCCGCCATGCACCATCTTCGACGAGCGGCTGGAAGTCCCCCAGGCAAAGTCGCGCTGCTCCAGTAGCAGGCAGCTCCAGCCACGCCGCGCGGCCTCACGCAGGATGCCGGCACCGCTGATACCGCCACCGACGACAATCAGGTCCCACTCGCGCGCTGCCAGTTCGGGCAGCGCCTGTTCACGCCAGGCAGCGTTCCATTGCGGCTTGCTCATTTGACCAGCAACACGCCGGGTGCCAGACGCTTCTCGGGGTCGAAATGGGTGGACAGCGCCTGCAACGCGGCAATACCCAGCTCGCCCTTCTCCACCGCCAGATACGGCGCATGATCGCGTCCGACGCCGTGCTGGTGGCTGATGGTACCGTGGTTGTTGACGATGGTCTGGCAGGCCGAGTGCTTGAGCTTCTTCCAGCGCTCCAGAGCCGTGGCATAGCTGCTGCCGGGGCGGAATGCATAGCTGGTGTAGATGCTCGAACCCTGGCCATACACATGGGACAGGTGGGTGAACACATGCACCCGCTCGCCCTCATCCTCCAGTGCCGTGCGCAGGCTGTGTTCCAGCTTGTTCAGCAGGTCATCGACATTTGACCAGTCGGTCGAGGTTTCCAGGGTATCCACCGCATAACCGGCTTCCCACAGACCATGGCGCAGATAGGGGAAGCGAAAACGCCCCTCTGCCCATTTCTTGCCCAGCAGGGTGCCGGTAAATACGCCACCAAAACCTTTCAGCTGCTTCTTTGCCTGCTTCAGCGACAGGGCATTCTGCTGACGGTTGCCGGTCACGCCGAAGGTCATCATGCACTTGCCGTCTCCGGCGCCGCGCAGGGCCAGATAGCGCTCCAGCCAGGCGATCTGTGCCGGGTGGCCGGCCAGGGCCAGCTGGGTTTCGGTTTCCACGGCGTTCGACAGGCGCAGCATCGACAACGGCACCCGCGCCTGCACCAGACTGCGGATGGCCTGCAGCGCCCGCGGCCAGTCGGGCAGGAACACGGCATAGAAATTTTCTGCCTCGGCCAGTTTGCTGACCCGCACGCGCACCTCGGAAATCACCCCGAAGCGCCCTTCCGAACCCAGCAGCATTTCACGCAGATCGGGGCCCGCTGCCGAAGCGGGAAAGGTCGGGATGGTCAACGTGCCGGCAAAGGTTTCCACACTACCACCGGCAAACAGTTGCTCGATGCGCCCGTAACGCAGCGATTGCTGGCCACTGGAACGGCTGGCGACCCAGCCGCCGAGGGTCGACAGCTCCCACGACTGTGGGTAATGGCCGAGGGTGTAACCCCGGGCGCGCAACTGGCTCTCCACCTGCGGGCCGTTGGCGCCGGGGCCGAAGGTAGCGATCAGGCTCTGCTCGTCGAGTTCGAGCAGCTTGTTCATGCGTTCCAGCGACAACGTGACCACCGGCTTGTCACCGGCTTGCGGATTGATATGCCCGGCCACCGAGGTGCCGCCGCCGTAGGGAATCAGGATCACGTCCTGTTGCTGCGCCCAGGTCAGCAACTCGCGGATCTGCTCGGCGCTTTCCGGCAGGGCAACGCCATCGGGAAATACCTCGAAGCGCCCCTCGCGTACCGCCAGCCAGTCCGGCAGGCTCTGGCCACGGGCATGCCGCACGCGCACTTCGGCGTCCACACTGATCAGGGCATGCGGCTCGCCCAGCCGCGAAGCCGGCACCTGTGCCAGTACCTGCTCCAGCGAGGCATCGGGCAATACCTGGCCGGTACCGATCTTTTCGGCCAGAAAGCCAGCACCGTGCGCCGGCAGTTCGACTACCGTGCTTTCCTCACCCCAACCATTCCAACGCCGCATGCTGCTCTCCCTTATTGTGTTTCGATCGCCAATGATCGCCGCCTATACTAGCGCCCCGCCACCTGCCGTCACTGTCGAATGATGCCAGCTCTAGTCGCCAATCAAGCCAGCCACCCGCGAAATGCCCATGGATAACCTCGGCTTTACTTCCGTGCCTGCCGTACTCAAGTACCTGCGCCATGCAGGGCAACTGGGTGTGGACTGTACTGCGGCACTGGCCGCCGCCGGCATCGAGCCGGCTGACATGCATGACAATAGCCAGCGCATTCCCGGCCTGAAACATGAGCAGCTGCTCGCTCACCTGCTCAAGGTTTCCGGCGACCCGCTGTTCGGGCTGCACTCGGCGCATTTCGTACAGCCCGGTTCGTGGAGCGTGCTCGGTTATATCACCATGAATTGCGCCACGGTTGGCGAAGCCATGAGCCGCATCGTGCCCTACGAAAAACTGGTGGGTGACATGGGCGTCAGCCGCATCGAGGCTGAAGCGGATCAGGTCCGCCTGATCTGGAGCTGCCGGCACCACAATCCGCAAGTACGCCGGCACATGGTCGAGGACGTGCTGGCTTCATGGCTGCTGTATGCGCGCTGGATTGCAGATACGCAGCTGTCGCCCACAGCCGTGTGGTTCGAGCATGCCCAGCCCGCCAACACCGAACTGGTCGATTATCAAACCATCTTTGGCTGCCCGATCCGCTTCGGCCAGCCGTGCAACGCCCTGCTGATCCCGCCGCACTACCTGCAGATTCCACTACGCCAGGCCGATGCCAACCTGCTGCGCACTCTGGAAGAGCATGCCCTGACGCTGATGGCCGGCATGGATCAGGACGAGCCCCTGCCGGTGCGCGTACACAACGCCCTGCGCCTGTTGCTCAAGGATGGCCTGCCGCGCAAGGAACGGGTTGCCGAGAAGTTCCACATGACCGCACGCACCCTGCAACGTCATCTGCAACAGGCCGGCACCAGCTATCAGGAAATTCTCGATCAGCTGCGCCGCGAACTGGCCGAGCATTACCTGGTGCAAAGCCAGCTGGCCATCCAGGATATCGCCAGCTATCTGGGCTTCAGCGAGCCACGCTCGTTCCATCGCAGCTTCAAGAACTGGACCGGCATGACGCCTGGCGAATACCGCGAACAGCACAAAGAAAGTGCAGGCCAAGGCTGAACTGGCGGATGGACAAGCTCGGGCCGGGGCGGCCCTCCCACAAAATCTGATGCAGCCACAACCGAAGCCAAGCCGCACCACACTCCCAGTGGGAGCGGCGACCCGCCGCGATAAAGCCAGCCAAGCGCACCCGATAATCCACAAAGCCCGGGCCGGGGCGACCCTCCCGCAAAATCTGATGCAGCCACAGCCTAAGCCAAACCGCACCACCCTCCCAGTGGGAGCGGCGACCCGCCGCGATAAAGCCAGCCAAGCGCAACCGGCAACCCACAAAACCCGGGCCGGATCGGCCCTCCCGCAAAATCTGATGCAGCCACAGCCGAAGCCAAGCCGCACCACACTCCCAGTGGGAGCGGCGACCCGCCGCGATAAAGCCAGCCAAGCGCAACCGGCAACCCACAAAACCCGGGCCGGGGCGACCCTCCCGCAAAATCTGAAGTACCCACAACCGAAGCCAAGCTGCACACCCTCCCAGTGGGAGCGGCGACCCGCCGCGATAAAGCCCGCCAAGTGCAACCGGTAACCCACAAAGCCCGGGCCGGAGCGGCCCTCCCACAAGGACAGCAAGTACCCGACCGGTTCTGTTGAGAGGCTATCTATTCAGCCAAGCAACTCGCTGAACGGAATAAAACGCACGCCCTCGCCTTCCGCCAGCGTGGTGTTTTCCAGCACCTCGACCAGGCCATCGGCCCAGCTCGCACTACGCAGCACTCCGGAACTCTGGTTGGGATAGAGCACCGCACGGCCATCCTGCAGCTTGGCGCGCAGATACTCGCGGCGGCTACCGGCCTTGCTCCAGACAAACCCGGCCGGTACCTGGAAACCCAGTGGTGCCACTTGCTGCACCCCCATACGCCGGAGGATATAGGGCCGCGCCAGCATGCCGAAGGTCACCAGAGTGGAAGCCGGATTGCCCGGCAGACCGATCACCGGCACCCCGCGAAAACGCCCGAAGGTCAACGGCTTGCCCGGCTTGATCGCCAGCTTCCAGAACGCCAGCTGGCCTTCTTCGCGCAAGGCAGCGCCGAGGAAATCCGCCTCACCGACCGATACCCCGCCGGTCGACAGAATCAGCCCGACATCCAGCAACTGCGCCAGTGCCACGCGGGTTGCCGGCAGGTCGTCCGGCAGGATGCCGCCATCCACCACTTCGCAACCCAGACGCTGCAACCAGCTGATCAGCAACTGCCGGTTGCTGTTATAGATCTGCCCGGCGCCCAGCGGCTGGCCCGGCTCGATCAGCTCATCACCGGTGGACAGCACCGCCACCCGCAAGCGACTACAGACTTTGACCTCGGCCAGCCCCAGCGATGCGATCAGTCCCAGCTCGATCGGCGTCAGCCGCGTGCCGGCTTGCAGCACCAGCTCGCCACGCCGGGTTTCCTGACCCTGCGGACGAATATGCTGGCGCGCCTTGAGCGCCTGCTTGAAACGCACCCGGCCATCGTCCAGCAGCTCGACATTCTCCTGCATTTCCACACAGTCGGCACCTTCGGGCAGCGGTGCACCGGTAAAGATGCGCGCACAGCTGCCCGCCGTCAGCGGCGCAGGTGCACTGCCGGCAAAAATGCGCTGGCTGATCGCCAGCGGTTCGCCGCTCCAGTCGGCCAGGCGCAGGGCGTAACCGTCCATAGCACTGTTGTCCCATGGCGGCAGGTCGAGGCCAGCCACGATGTTTTCCGCCAGCACGCGGCCATCGGCAGCCGCCAGCGGCAGCGTCTCGACTTGCCCCTGCGGCGCTTCAGCCGCCAGTTCCAGCAAACGTTGCAGGGCTGTCTCGACCGGCAGCAGACCCGGCTGTGCGCAGCAATCACTCATGGTTCAACCCCGGCTTTCGCAGGCAGCTACCGAGGTCAGGTGCGCAACGAAGTTGCACGGGCCATGCCGTGAATCCAGCTGCTCGGCGAGGATGCCGTCCCAGGCCGTGCGACAGGCATTGGTCGAACCCGGCAGGCAGCACACCAGCGTGCCGTTGGCCAGCCCGGCCAGCGCCCGCGACTGGATGGTCGAGGTGCCGATATCAGCAAAGGAAATCTGCCGGAACAGCTCGCCAAAGCCATCCACCTGCTTGTCCAGCAGGCAGGCTACGGCTTCCGGGGTGCTGTCACGTGCGGTAAAACCGGTACCACCGGTGATGATCACCACCTGCACGTTATCTTCGGCAATCCACTGCGCCACCTGCGCCCGTATCTTGTACAGATCGTCCTTGAGCAGCACCCGCTGGGCCAGCTGGTGACCGACTGCGGTCAGGCGATCCACCAGCAACTGGCCGGAAGTGTCGTTCTCGAAGGTACGGGTGTCGCTGACGGTCAGCACGGCGATCGCCAGGGGCACGAAAACAGCGTCCGCTTTATGTTTCATCTGAAGCATCCTGTTGAGCTGAAAATTTGAGATAAAAACAGGCCGGTGTTATATCACAGGCCCTTGGGACATCCTTGACGCAGAGCATTTATGCCGGAAAAACCCTCATTCGCCTGTTCAATCCTGCTGCTGGCCGGTGGCCGCGGGCAACGCATGGGCGGCGCCGACAAGGGCCTGCTGGACTGGCATGGCAAACCGTTGATCGCCTGGCTGCACGAGCAGGTTCGACCGCTGACTGACGATCTGATCATTTCCTGCAACCGCAACCAGCCAACCTACGCCCGCTTTGCCGACCAACTGGTCAGCGATGCGCAGAATGACTTTCCCGGCCCGCTGGCAGGCATTCGTGCCGGCTTGCGCAGCGCCCGCCATTCACACTTGCTGGTACTGCCCTGCGATGCGCCGCTGATCGACCGCGAACTGCTGCACAGCCTGTTACACGAAGCCGGGGAGCGCCCGGTAGTCTTGCGTCAGGGCGAACAATGGCAGCCGCTGTTCAGCCTCTGGCCGGTGCAACTTCTGGAGGCGCTGGAACAAGCCTGGGCCGCCGGCCAGCGCAGCCCGCTGAGCTTCCTGCGCGCCGCCGCAGCCCGCACGCTGGATTGCCCGCAGGATGACCCGCGACTGGCCAACCTGAACACCCCGAGTCTGCTGGAGCAAACCCGGCAGCAAACGGATTGAGCAACAAAATCCTGCGGCCAGGTGCTTGAAAAGGCCTAATCCATCGGTAAAAATGCCGGCCAGATTTCGGAGCGTAGCGCAGCTTGGTAGCGCGTCTCGTTCGGGACGAGAAGGTCGCAGGTTCGAATCCTGTCGCTCCGACCAATTCCCGGTTTGCCGCCACCCATGGCTGTCGGCCCAACAACAAAAAGCCCGCGTCATGGCGGGCTTTTGCGTTTCTGCCTGTTTTCTACTTTAGCGCCGGTGCTCGATGGTCTCGCCACGGCGGGCTGGCGGTAGTTGCGGGTCGGAGTTCATCGCTAGCCACAGAGCACGCAGGATGTTCACCGCAGCCATGCTCAGGTGTTTTTCGGCGGCGTCCAACGCCAGCAAGGCGGCCTGCTGCTTCTGTTCGTTGCTCAGGTGCGCGGTCTTGCGGCCCATTTCGTCATCCACGCTGGCCATGATCTGCTGGATTTCCTGCATCACGTCATCGGAAGCGCCACGCAATTCATTCATCAGTTCGCTGAATTCTGCCGGCGTCATGGCCACCGCACGCACGCTGCGATAAGCCAGACGGGCCGGCATGGTGGCGAGGTTGAAGCCGGTCGAGAGCATTTTCCCGAGCATGGCATGAACTCCTGTCGAGGTGACGCCCCGGGCGCCAGGGCAAGGAAAGCCAACAACACAGGCAAAGGTAAATTGCCTGCACAACTGCAAGGATAGTCGAAAGCAGCCCCTGGCAGATACCCGGAGCGACGTTCGGCAGGCTTTTTACTGTGCCGAAATAATCTAAATAAAATAATTAAATCAATATGTTACGCATTTTTACGGATCAGCCAGATGGCTGAGCCGGTGGTGTTATCTGCAGGAGCGGGCTGGCCCGCGAATCGGCATTTTCTGACACGCAGCCGATTGGAGAGTTTCCTTTCGCGGGCCAGCCCGCTCCTACAACAGCGCTGCTTGCATGATTGATTCGTGCTGAATCAACTGTGTGCGCCCGTAGCTTCGATCAGGTCTTCCTCGATCAGCCACAGGCGGTCCTGACCCCAGTGCGCCGGGCGTTGGTCAACCCGGAACGAGGGCACACCCCACAAACCCAGCCCGAGCATTTCCTCGCGATTGGCTTCGGCCTGGGCACGCCAGCCCTGATCGGCCAGCGCCGCATCGACAAAGGCCTGATCCAGCCCGGCGCGCCGGGCAATCTTCAGTAGTCCCGCATCGCTGCCGGCATCGATACCTTCGGCCCACACGCCTTGCAGGAAGGATTCGGCAAAGGCACTGCCCTTGCCCACCTGCAGCGCCTGAAACAGCAGCGCCAGGCCGCGCTCGGTGGGCCGTCCGACCGGGTCGGCAATCCTGCCGAACGGCAGGCCGAAGTGCTCGGCAATGCGCTTGCTGTCGCGCACGATATACAGGCGCTTTTCCAGCGGCACCGGCAAGCCGCGCATGACCATCGGCATCACCGGACGCAGTTGCAGATCAGCGCCATAGTGCTCGGCCAGCAGGCGGATACGCCTGGCGGCCAGATAGGTATAGGGGCTGCGCAACGAGCAGTAGAAATACAGCTGCGGGCGCTGGCCATTGCGCGGCTGCAATGTGCATCTCACCTGCGGCAGGCCGGCCAGCGATGAAACATCAGCGCCACGGTTGAGGCCGGCCTGCTGCAGGCGCTCCTGCAGGTAATCCAGACGATCCAGCCCCCAGAACCATTCGCTTTCAAAGTACAGCGTGCCGCCCAGATAGTGCCCCAGGCGCTTGCGCAGCGCGGCCCCTTCCTCGAACAAACGCGCTACTTCAGCAGCGGGCAGCGGCTCAAGGCCCAGGGGCAGTTCGTCCTGCGCCGCCCACAGCCATTCACTGATGCGCGGTGCGTTGTGCACAAAGCGGCCATGCTCCAGGGCTGCAGCCAGCAAGGCTTCGGCCGTTGCCTGACGCTCCGCCAGCGGTTGCCCGCCGCGGTCAGTGAAATCCAGCCCGGCGTGCGCCGCCAGCTGCGCCGCATCACTGCGTGACCAGCACTGCAAACGCACCCGATCCGGTGCCGCGCTGTCTTCGGGGGCAGGCACCAGATGCACCTGCAACTCTATCCGGTAACGCTCCAGCAGGCGCGGCAGCAGCTGCACCAGCAGATGACTGTAGGGGTCATCGGCCTGATGAAAATAATGTACCTGTGCAGCAGCACCGCTCAGGCGACGCCTGGCGGATGCCAGCAGACGCCGGCCATCGCGCAGGGCCGGACTGGTCAGCACGCTGGATATCGCGGTGCCTATGGCTGCTTTCATCGGATTCGCTCCCGGATAACTGCCTGGTATGTTTGGTTTTGCCCAGTTACCTGTTGGGTAAAATTTGCAGGGTGGGCTTCAGCCCACCCTGCAACTGCTTGCACCGCCCCTGTGGGAGCGCCGACCCCGGCGCGAGCTTTTGGCTTTTTCGCGGCGAGTCGCCGCTCCCACAGTTGCTCCCACAACTGCCTGCGCAAATCATTCACTGCTTAAAGCGGCACGCTTGGCACCAGCCGTGAATCGGCCAGCGCCGCCGTGCGGTGATGCACGATGGCCTTGTAAGCCGGCGAAGTGATCATGCCGAGAAAGGCTTCCCTGGCCGGATACTGCACCAGCAATACCTCGTCCCACTGTTCGCCGTCCGGGGCAATCAGCGCGGCATGGGCTTTCCCCGCCCACAGCACAGTGCCACCCGCTGCCGCCAGGATCGGCTCGATCAGCGTCGAGTATTGCGCATAGGCCTGGCGCCCGCTGCAAGGCGGCACGCTGGCATCGGCATAGGCGGCCTGCTCGCGAAAGCGCAGCAGATTGAGCATGACCACCGGGGTATCCGCAGGAAATGACTCGGCAAACTGCTTGATGGTTGCGCGGGTTGGATCAATTGATGGGGTAATCATGGTTTTCAGCCTCGCCTCAGTTGGACCAGTAGATAAATTCATCGTCTGCGGTTTGTGGCCGGTTCAGTGGTTTGTCGATCAGGATCGGCGCTTCCAGCAGGGACGGCCAGAGTGATTCGGCTTGCTCACTGTTGAAGGCAGCCAGTTTCGCCTGCAATTGCTTGACGCGCTCAGGCTGGGCAGCGGCCAGGTCATGTTGCTCGGTTGGATCGGCAGCCAGATCGTATAACCAGACCTTGCCACGGGTCGGGTTGACCTGCAGTTTCCAGTCGCCCGAACGCACCCCCTGATAGACACCGGAACGCCAGAACAGGTCTTCGTGGGGGCGGCCCTGCCTGGTTCCCAGCGCATACGGCAGCAGATCGACACCGTCTATCACGCGGTCCGTAGGCACCGGCACACCGGCCACTCCGGCCGCAGTGGCAAACAGATCGAAGTGGCTGACCGGTTCGCTGAAGGTGCTGCCCGCCGGGATCACGCCGGGCCATTGCATGAAGAACGGCACCCGCGTACCACCCTCGAAGAAAGTCGCCTTCCAGCCGCGGTAGGGCTTGTTCAGATCGTCCAGACCGATGTAGTTGGCACCGCCGTTGTCGCTGGTGAAAATCACCAGGGTGTTGTCCTCCAGCCCCTGCGCCTTCAGCTCGCTCAGCACCCGGCCGATATTTCGGTCGAGATTGCGGATCATCGCGGCATACACGCGACGGGTGTGGTCCTTGATTTGCGGCAGTGCATCGTAATCCTCGCGGGTCGCCTGCAGTGGCGTGTGCGGGGCGTTGTAAGCCAGATACATGAAGAACGGGCGATCCTTGTTGGCCTTGATCGCCTGCAGCGCTTCATCGGTAAAGTAATCGGTGACATAGGACGCCGGCTTGAACGGCTTGCTGTTGTTGTAGCTGACGCCAAAAGGTGCTGCCGCCCAGAGAAACGAATCGATCGGATCGAAGTCCTGCTGGGCGTTGACCACGTCTGGGTCATCCGCCTCGAGGAACATCATGCCGCCCTGCAGAAAACCCAGCGTCTCGTCAAAGCCGTGAGCATTCGGGCCCATGCTGGCGTTTTCGCCCATATGCCACTTGCCCAGATGAATGGTGTGGTAGTCAGCCTGTTTGAGCAGTCTGGCCATGCTGATCTCGCTGGTCGGCACCCCCTGCGATTCGAACGACGGCATCGCTGCTTCCCGCTCACCATGATAAATCGCCGGATGCAGGCCCTTGCTCTTGGCACCGACTATCACTTTGGAAAAGGTCATCGGCACCGAGGTGAACTCGAAGCCGAAACGGGTCGGATAGCGACCGGTGAGCATCGCCGCGCGGGACGGCGAGCAGGTGGCGTTGCCGGCATAGCCACCGGAGAAGTTGATGCCGTTTTGCGCGATCGAATTGATATTCGGCGTCGGCACTGCATCACCGGCCACTCCACCACCGTTGAGACTGATGTCGTTGTAGCCCAGATCATCGGCGACGATCAGCAGGATATTCGGTGGCCGCTTGTCGCTGCCGGCAGCCGGCGCAGGCGCCTGCTGCCAGGTAACCGGCTGGTTCGGTGCCGCTTCGGTGTGCATCACAAGTTTGACGAACAGCAGGATCACACCTTGCTTGCCGCCGGCAGCGAAGAATCCCGCCGTTAGCACCAACAGGGTTAGCGCCAGGCCCCAGACCAGTTTTTTCATCTTGCTGCTCCCAATCAGTTCGAAACGCGCCGCTTACAGGCGATTGCTCAGGGTTATGTCCTTGCTGCCTGCCGGCATGCTGACAAAATCGCCATCCTGACCTACGCGGATCGGCCCTGGATAGATAGCCGCCGAATCACCGAGGAAGGCTGTTTCCAGCCCCGGTATTGGCAGCGGCGGCACGATATGCGTCAGCAGCAGGTAACCCACTCCGGCATCGCGGGCGGTTTCTGCCGCCTGCTCGGGCGTGGTGTGATAGTTCTGGATGTCGATGAAGATCTGCGCCAGATTGGCACGTCCTGACTCCGCCGCCACCGTGCTCATCATCCCGACCAGATCACTGGCCAGCGCTTCGTGAATCAGCAGATCAGCACCTTTGGCTTCGCGCAAAACAGCAGGCGACTGCCTGGTATCACCACTGATCACCAGCGTACGGTCCTTGTAGCGCACCTTGTAGCCAACCGCCGGATGGATTGGTGAATGGTCAACGCTGAAGGCTTCGATAGTCAGATCCGGCTCATCAATGATCTTTACGCTCTGCTGCCCACGCGGTGTACTGAAAGCCAGCGCTGTGCCGCCAAAGCCGTCAGGCGGAATGATCTGCTCACCATGGTGAGCAATGCGATACAGGTGGTCCAGGTAATAGGCCTGCATGAAACCACCCACTACTGCCTTGACGCCCATAGTTCCGTACACCGGCAGTGGTTTTTTGTTGGCGCCGGCAACCCAGCGATTGAGCATCACATCGCCCAGACCGCCGATATGGTCGGAATGAAAATGCGTAAGGAACACCCCCTCGATGCTACCCAGATCGAAACCCATACGGGCAATATTGGTCGAGGCACTGCTGCCTGTATCGAAAACGAACAGGCGCTGGCCGGCTATCACCAGGGTGCAGGGCGAACCGCGCTGGGCATCCGGGAAGGGCGAGCCGGAACCGCACAATCCGGCATACAGGCCGTCTGGCAGATCCTGCAGCGGCTTGTCGGCAAAGCGCTTGGCCATGACCTTCTGCACCACTGCGACACTCAACGGAGCACGCCAGTGATACGCCGCAGCAGCGGCAAGTACGGCCACGGCCAGCAACCCGGTGAAAATTCTTTTACCTGTCATAACCACTCCCTCGCGCTCACTGCCAGTCTGCTCACGGCCCTGTTCCGCTCAAGCCCTGAAACAGTTGCGGTGGGCGAAAGCCCACGCGGCAAAACTGTATAAAGGCCTACAGGGGAAAATAGCAGCATGAAGATTATGTCACTATGAATGTCACTATACCCCTGACAGTGGCATGGACGCAAAGCTACAATGGCGTCCTGAATATCACTACTTGATATTCGCTTATATCCAGAGAAGCGCTGATGAAAGCCACTGAAGGACCGGACTCTCCAATCGATGGCCGCCGCGCCCGTGGTCAGGCCAACCGCAGCAAACTGGTCGCAGCGATGATCGAACTGGTGCGCGAAGGCACCATCGCACCGACTGCCGAACAGGTTGCCCTGCGCGCCCGGGTCGCACTACGCACGGTATTCCGGCATTTCGATGACATGGAAAGCCTGTATCGCGAAATCAATACGGAAATCCTGCAGCAGATCATCCCCCTGCTCAGCACGCCCTTTGCCGCCAGCGACTGGCGCGGCCGTCTGGAGGAAGCCGTTGATCGCCGTGCCCGGCTCTACGAAACCATCCTGCCGTTCTATACCGCCACCACCGCCCTGCGCCACCAGTCACCCTACCTGCAGGCCAACCAGCAAAGCATGATGGAGCTGCAGAAAGCCTCGCTACTGCGCGTGCTGCCGCAATCAGTCATCGAAGACCAGGCAACTCTGGCCGCGCTGAATCTGTTGTTAAGTGTTACCGCCTGGTACCAGATGCGTCAGGAGCAGGGGCTGGACCTTGCCACTGCCAGACAGGCCATACTGGTCGCCAGCCGCGCGCTGACGGCTTCGTTCAAGGACTGACTGATGTGAGTGGAGCTCAGTCGCGCAAAAAGACCGCGACCTGATCGCCATCAAACGGCCAATCCAGCTCTGCCGCATTGTCGAGCCTGCGCAATACCGGAATCCGCAAGCCATAACTTTCCACCTGGCTTTCCTGCTCGGCAATGTCGATCAATTCGACCAGCAGGCCATGTTCGACAAAGGGCAGCAACACTGCCTCGGCCACTTCACACAAGTGGCAACCCAGGGTACCGAGCAGCTGACATTCCGGAAGCATGCATACAAACCTGCAAAGTTCATCATCAACAAAGTCTAGCAGCACGGGTAAGGCCTTCGTAAAACGGTAACGCCGTGCCTTCAATACTATTGCTGGACGCAGAACCAGGCTCTGGGCATGCTTTGCCGCATCAGCGCGAGGATATGACTTGTTTACCAATCTGTTATTTATCCTGACTGCCTCGCTGGCAGTTATTTCCATTTTCCACCGGATTGGCCTGCCACCGATCCTCGGTTACCTGTGTGTCGGCCTGCTCTGTGGGCCCAGCGCCTTTGGCTGGATCAACAACTTCTCCACCGATCAGCCGTACCTGTCGGAAATGGGTGTGGTGTTCCTGCTGTTCACCCTGGGCCTGGAATTCTCGCTGCCGCGCATGCTGGCCATGCGCAATCTGGTATTCGGTCTGGGCAGCCTGCAGGTACTCAGCTGCGCGCTGGTACTGACCGGCATCCTCTATGCCTTTGGCATCGACTTGCTGCTGGCAGCGATTCTCGGCAGCGGCCTGGCCTTGTCCTCGACGGCGATTGTCAGCAAGGAACTGTTCTCCCTGGGCGAGATTTTCAGCCCGCACGGGCGCAATGCAATTGCCGTTCTGATCTTTCAGGATCTGGTCGCCGTTCTGCTGCTGACCCTGCTGCCGGTGGCCGCCGGGCAGTCCGACGAAGCCTGGTATATCGCCCTGCCGATGACCCTCGGCAAGACTGTCCTGCTGTTTGCCGTACTGCGGATCACCAGCCGCTGGTTTCTGCCTAAGCTGTTCCACGAAGTAGCCAGAGCCCGCTCACCCGAGCTGTTCGTGCTGCTGGCTCTGGTAATTGTCATGCTTACCGCCTGGGTGACCCACGCCCTCGGTCTGTCGATGGCACTGGGCGCGTTTCTCGCCGGCATGCTGCTGGGGGAAAGCCATTACCGCCACCAGATCGAAGCGGATATCCGCCCGTTCCGCGACATCCTGCTCGGGCTGTTCTTTGTCAGCGTCGGCATGCTCATCGATCTGCGCCTGTTCGCCAGTGACGGCCTGCTGATCCTCGGCCTGACCCTGCTGCTGCTCTGCCTCAAAGGCGGCCTGGTCGCCGCACTGGTGAAGCTGCGCGGCGACTCCACCGAGACCGCCTGGCGGACCGCCTTTGCCCTGGCGCAAGGCGGCGAGTTCTTCTTTGCCCTGCTCAGCCAGCTGGTGCTCTACAAACTGCTCGATGCAGAAACCGTCAGCGTGCTGCTGACGGTGACCTTCTGCTCGATGCTGCTCACCCCGCTGCTCTTGCGTGGCGCCCCGGCACTGGCAGCCCGGATGCGCGCAAAAGAGCAGAAACCCAGCGCTACCGAGGAGATTGCCGCTGCCGGTGCGGCGTTGCAGCAACATGTGCTGATCTGCGGTTACGGTCGGGTAGGTCAGTCCATCGGCCGTTTTCTGCGACTGGAGGGCATCCCCTTTCTGGCGCTGGACGACGATCCGGTACGGGTTCAGGAAGCCGCCGCAGGTGAGGAAAGCGCCCACTATGGCGACTCCCAGCGCCCCGACATGCTGCAGGCGATGAATATTGCCGCAGCGAGCCTGCTGGTGGTGGCCGTGGATAAAGCCGATGCGGCACTGCATATCGTGACCAACGCCCGGCGCCTGAATGCCCGCATACCGATTCTCGTGCGCTTGCGTGACGACCGCCGTCTGGCCGAACTGCAGGCCGCCGGAGCGACCGAAGTGATACCGGAAACCCTCGAGTCCAGCATGATGCTGGCAGCCCACGCGATGCTGTTGCTGGGCATGCCAAAAGAGAAGATTGAAACGCGCCTGTATGAAGCGCGCAGCAGTCGCTACCGGTTGCTGCATGGCTTTTATCATGGCGCCCAGACCACAACCCAGGACAATCAGGGCAAGCCGCGCACGCTGCTGCATGCCGTCAGTCTGCCGGCTGATGCCCATGCCTGCGGCAAAGTGCTGCAGATGGACGAACTCACGTCCCTGGGCCTGGAGGTGCAGGGGGTGCGGCGGGATGGCGAAGAAATGAGCCCGTTTGACAGCATCCTGCAGGAAGGCGACGCCATCCTGATCTCGGGACGCGCCGATGCCATTGAAGCCGGCGAGGCGCGTCTGCTGGCGGGTAACTGAACCCGCACAGTCCCGGAACCGACTGACGAAAAAAAGGGGCGCCCGCATCGCGAAGAAACGCTGGCGCCCCTGCTTTTTCACGCGGACCTAGAGGATATCAATCTCCCGGGTGTGCGTCGGCTTGACCGTCATCTTTGGCAGGCTGAGCGTCAGCAGACCTTCGCTGTACTCGGCCTTGATGTGCTCGGCATCCGCATCTTCGGGCAAGGTAAAGGATCTGGCAAAACTGCCATAGAAGCGTTCCACACGGTGGTGCTTGTTGTCCTTGTCTTCCTTTTCCTGGCGCCGTTCGCCACGCAGGGTAAGCACACCCTGCTCGAGTTTGACCTTGATGTCCTCGCGTTTCATTCCCGCCAGCTCGGCCCTGATCAGATAGGCCTCCGGCGTTTCGCTGATATCTACCACCGGCGCCCAGTCGCTGGTCGTCAGCAACTCCTGGCTGGCCGGTGACAGGCCCCGGGAAAAACCAAGCGGATAATGCTGCAGCAAAGCCTCCAGATCACGAGCCGGATTCCAACGTATCAGAGACATGACAAAACCCTCCTGTGCGATTTATGGAACCTCAATAATCCCGCGCCAGGCACCGCAGGTATTGACCTGCATCAAAAATCTGACTATTTCGGCAGCGCACCCGGCCACTGTCTGGGGCGTGCAGCCTGGCTCACAGACCAAGTGCATGGGGCCTGCCTGACTTGCCGCGCAGGGCTTACTACCAAAGTAGTAGCGACCAAGGTCTAACAGTCTAATTCCTCGCAAAATGGTTTAGTCACGGCGTTGCAACAATTCGGATACATGCTGTAACACCCCGGCACACAGCCCGGCCGATCAAAACGAGGAGATAACTATAAATGCGCATTAATCCACTTTCCCGCGCCGTGACTCTGGCAGTCCTTGGTTGTGGCTTGAGCATGCCGATGCTGGCTCACGCCGAGTTCATCAAGGACAGCAAGGGCACCATCGAGCTGCGTAACTTCTACATGAACCGCGATTACCGCCAGGACGCACCGCAAGTCCCGATCAAGGGCAAGCCGGGCGATACCAAAGCCTACTCCGCCGAGTGGGCACAAGGCTTCCTGGTGCGCCTGGAATCCGGCTTTACTGAAGGGCCGGTCGGCTTCGGCGTAGACGGGCTTGGCCTGGTCGGCGTTCGCCTGGATTCGGGCCGCGGTCGTAGCGGAACCGGCCTGTTGCCATCGAGCAATGAAACCGGCGAAGCACCGAGTGAATACGCCTCTCTCGGCGCCACCGGCAAGATGCGCATTTCCAAGAGCGTGCTCAAGGGCGGCACCCTGCAGCTGAAAAACCCCGCAGTTGGTTCCAATGACTCGCGCCTGCTGCCACAGACCTTCCTCGGTACCCACGGCAACATGCTGGAAATCGAAGGTCTCGATTTCAATGCCGGCCAGCTGGAAAAGGTCAAGCAGCGTGACTCCACCGACAACCAGGACCTGACCCTGAATGGCAAGCCGCTGGAATCCAGCGACCACTTCCAGTTCGCCGGTGGTACCTATGCACTGACCAAGGAACTCAGTCTGGCTTACTACTACAGCAAGCTGGAAGACATCTACAGCCAGAACTTCGGCGGCATCATCTATACCCTGCCACTGGCTGACGGCCAGTTCATCAAGGCCGACCTGCGTTATGCCAAAAGTGATGATACCGGCGACAACAAAGCCGGCTCGCTGGACAACAAGTCTGCCAACGGCATGCTCAGCTATGGCATCGGCGCCCACACGTTCAGCGCTGCTTACCAGCAGATGAACGGCGACAACGCCTTCGCCTACATCGGCGGAACCGACCCGTACCTGGTCAACTATGTACAGATTGGTGACTTCGCCGGCATCGACGAAAAATCATGGCAGGCACGTTACGACCTGAACTTTGCCAGCTACGGCATCCCCGGCCTGAGCCTGATGACCCGCTACGTCAACGGTGACAACATCGACCGCGGTTCCAATGTCAGTGAAGGTGAGGAATGGGAACGCGACACCGACATCGCCTACGCCTTCCAGGACGAAGCACTCAAAGGTCTGGCAGTGAAATGGCGTAACGCCACCTACCGCTCCAACCTGAACAAGGGCACCAAGGATCTCGACGAGAACCGTCTGATCATCAGCTACACCACCGCACTCTGGTAGTAGCGGCAGATAGGCTACAGTGAGACCGAGGGTAGATTGTCGAAAGACAATCTACCCTTTTTGTTTGTGGCAGCTGTCAGGCAGCAAACATTGGCCAGCAGCCCTGACACTCACTGCGGGGTAACCACAGGATGAACCTCAGACTTAAAATCCTGACGCCAATCATGGTTGCACTGGGGCTGGCCCTGCTGCCCACACCGGAAAATCTTGCGCCACACGCCTGGTATTTCTTCGCTATTTTTGCCGGCGTCATCGTTGGCTTGATGCTTGAACCACTGCCTGGCGGCGCCATCGGCATGATTGGCGTGACACTGGTTTCACTGCTGGCGCCCTGGGTGCTATTCGCTCCGCAAGAACTGCAGAACCCCGATTTCAAGCCGGTAAATGCCGGAATCAACTGGGCCGTATCAGGATTTTCCAATACCACGGTATGGTTGATTTTCAGCGCCTTCATGTTCGCCCTGGGCTATGAAAAGACCGGCCTGGGCCGCCGTATAGCACTGCTGCTGGTAAACCGGATGGGCCGCCGGACATTGACACTCGGCTATGCAATCGCTCTGGCGGACACCCTCCTCGCCCCCTTCACGCCCTCCAATACCGCCCGCAGCGGCGGCACCATCTACCCGGTGATTCGCAACCTGCCAACCCTGTACGGCTCGCTGCCCAACGACCCCTCGGCACGCAAGATTGGCTCCTACATCATGTGGGTAGCCATCGCCACCACCTGCGTAACCAGTTCGATGTTTCTCACGGCACTGGCGCCCAACCTGCTGGCGCTGGAGCTGGTCAGGAAAACCTCGAGTATCTCGATCAGCTGGATGGACTGGTTCGAAGCATTCGCCCCGGTTGGCATTGTGTTGCTGATCCTGATTCCGCTGATCACCTACTGGATCTATCCACCGGAAATCAGGAACGGCGACGAGGTACCCAAATGGGCAGCCCGGGAGCTGAGCGAAATGGGGCAGTTGTCTGGCAACGAGCTGATCCTGGCAGTACTGGTAGCACTGGCACTCGGGCTCTGGATTTTCGCCGGCAGCTATATCAACGCAACCACTACCGGACTTCTGGTGATCTCGCTGATGCTGCTAAGCGGGGTCTTCAGCTGGGATGACATGATGAAGCACGCCTCGGCCTGGAACACTCTGGCCTGGTTTGCCACGCTGGTCGCTCTGGCCGAGGGTCTGAACAGGGTGGGCTTCGTCAAGTGGTTCGCTGACCAGGTTGCGGTGCACATGCAGGGCTTCGCGCCGTTCACGGCAATGGTCTTGCTGGTAATGATTTTCTACGTAACGCATTACCTGTTTGCCAGCGTCACCGCACACGTTACTGCCCTGCTGCCCGTGATGCTGGCAGTGGGCGCCAACATACCGGGCATCGACATGCAGCTGTTCGCGTTGATGCTGTGCCTGACACTGGGAATCATGGGGATTCTGACACCTTATGCAACCGGACCGAGCCCGGTCTATTTCGGTTCCGGCTACCTGCCCAGCAAGGATTACTGGCGACTGGGCGCCATCTTCGGCATTGTGTTCATAATCGTCCTGCTGGTCGTCGGGCTACCCTGGCTGGCATTGATCCGCTGAGGCTGCCAAGTGACGGCAGGTCAAGATGACCCTGACTTTTCCGCCGCACTGCCGCAACCTGTTGCCGTCTGGATCTTTTCAGCCTTCCTGATTTCTCGCCATTGCCAAGGTAACAGTCATGGAACATGCCCCTGCCTGGCTGATCAACAGCTTTATCTATCTGAGCGCTGCGGTGATTGCCGTGCCCCTGAGCCAGGCCCTGGGGCTGGGATCGATCATCGGCTACCTGGTCGCCGGGATTGCCATTGGCCCGTGGGGCCTGGGGCTGGTCAGCAATGTCACCGATATCCTGCACTTTGCCGAGTTCGGTGTGGTGCTGATGCTGTTTCTGGTTGGTCTGGAGCTTGAACCCAAACGTTTGTGGAACCTGCGCCGACCGATCTTCGGCTGGGGTTCAGCCCAGGTCATCGGCTGCGCAGCAGTGCTGTTTGGCGCAGGGCTGGCGTTTGGCTATGACTGGCGGATCGCATTGGTGGCTGGCCTTGGCCTGTCGCTGTCGAGTACCGCGATCGCCTTGCAAGTTCTCGCCGAGCGCAACCTGTTACCGACCAGTAGCGGTCAGGCCGGCTTCTCCATCCTGCTGTTTCAGGATGTCGCTGCCATCCCGATTCTGGCCCTGCTGCCCCTGCTGGCAATCGGCGAGGTGGTCGGCAACACAGCAGCCGGCAACCCCTGGCTGGAAACACTGAAGATCATCGGCGTGATTGCCGGCATTGTGCTGGGTGGCCGTCTGGCGGTGCGCCCGCTGTTTCGCTGGATCGCTCGCAGCAAGACACCGGAAATCTTTACCGCCACTTCGCTGCTGCTGGTGGTCGGAATTGCCAGCCTGATGCTGCTGGTTGGTCTGTCCATGGCTTTGGGCGCTTTTCTGGCCGGCGTGCTGCTGGCAGAAAGCGAGTACCGGCGCGAACTGGAAACCAATATCGAGCCGTTCAAGGGACTGCTGCTCGGGCTGTTCTTCATCGCCGTGGGCATGAGTGTGGACTTTGCCGTACTGGCGCAGTTCCCGCTGCAGATGCTCGGCATTGTACTGGGGCTGTTGCTGCTCAAGGGGCTGGTGATCTACCTGCTGGCGCGGCAGTTGCAGGTGCCATTTCAGGAACGCCCGGTGCTCACCCTGTTGCTGGCCCAGGGTGGCGAGTTTGCCTTTGTGGTGTTCCAGGCGGCGCTGGGCGCACAGGTGCTCGACGCGCAGACGGCTTCGCTGCTGATCGGCGCAGTGGCCTTGTCGATGCTGGTTAGTCCCTTGCTGCTGGCGGCCATGGACCGCTGGCTGTTACCGCGCTATGCCGATTGCGGCGTAGCTCCCATGGCGGAAATTTCCGAGGCCCAGAATGCGCCGGTGCTGATTGCCGGCTTCGGCCGCTTTGGCCAGATTATTGCCCGCGTACTGGATGCCAGCGGCCAGAGTGCCACCGTACTGGACCACAATGCCGAGATGATCGAGGCCGCCCGCCGCTTTGGCTACAAAGTGTTCTACGGCGATGCCTCGCGGCTGGATCTGTTGCGCACTGCCGGTGCCGGCCAGGCGCGCATTCTGGTCATAGCCGTGGACAAGCCCGAGCAGTCACTGGCAATCGCGGCACTGGCCGGCGAACACTTCCCCCAGGCCACCATTGTCGCGCGCGCCTTCGACGCGCCGCACTGGCACAAAATGCGCGACCTGGGTGTGCAACTGGTCGAGCGTGAACTGTTCGAGGCCAGCCTGCTGAGTGCGCAGAGCGTGCTGGAACTGCTCGGCTATTCAGCGGATGCAGCCGGGCAGACGATCAGCAGGTTCCGCGAATACAACCAGAAAATGCTGGAAACCGTACGCCCGTTTCACCAGGACCAGGCCAGGCTGATCTCTGCCGCCAGGGAGTCACGCCGGCAACTGGAAGAACTGTTCGCCGAGCAGCGCAGGCAGGCGCAACAGCACCCGGCGGATCAGCCCGAGTGATTACACAGCCCATAAAAAAACCCGCTGCCTGAGCGGGTTTTTCATGTTTCCAGCAATCTTAGTGGGCGACGCGACTGGTGCCGTTCACCGTCATGATGCGCACGCGTTCGCCGACGCGGAACACTTCATTGGGCTCGACCTGCTGAACATACGCGCGCAAGGTGCCATCGTCTTCGCGCACGGTGATTTCCACACCCTGGGTACGCGTCAGGCCTTCTTCAGCCGCAGCACCGATCAGGCCACCGGCAAGGGCACCGATAACCGCCAGCACATAACTGCCCTTGCCACCGCCCATGGTACTGCCGCCGATTCCGCCTACGGCAGCACCAGCACCAGCGCCGATAGGCGTCTTGGTACCTTCGATCTGCACCGGACGCAGATACTCGATGGTACCCAGCCGGACATTCTGTACCGTGCGCGCCTCATCACGGGAATAGCTGTCACCCGACAGATTGGACGCACAGCCACCGAGCAGCAGGGCCATGGCAGTGAATCCGGCAACCAGCAAAACAGGCTTACGCATGAGACTCTCTCCGTTTACAAGTAGTCCAATTAGACCGCGCCAAAGGCGAACTGTCACCCGCTGACTGAAAATCTTGTGCGACAATTTCCCTCCTCAGTCCAGCCAGCCGGGATATCCATGGATTATTTCATCATTGCCGCACTGACCTTTGCAGCGATTTATTTCCACTGGTGGCTGTATGTACGTTTCAAGCGCTGGGGCGACCGCGACCTGGCCTTGTCGATGGCCGGCGACGACGCAGACAAAAAAAACTACATGCTCGAGCAGCTGGCCCTGGCCCAGGAGCAAAAGCTCAAAGGCGCAGAACTGCAGGCCCGGCTGGAGCGCGCGGCGGCCGACTATCACGCCGACTGAGCCTGTCAGGGCGCCAGCCGCTCACGCAACCAACCGGCCGGCTCCAGTCGGTAATTGAGGCGATCATGCAACCGGCTTGGCCGACCCTGCCAGAACTCGATGCGCTGCGGTAGCAGGCGATAGCCGCCCCAGTGCTCGGGACAATGCGGTGCCTTGTCCAGGAAGCGCAGCTCGGCACTGGCCAGTAGCGCTTCCAGCTCGGCCCGATCACGCAGCACCCGGCTCTGCGGCGAAGCCCAGGCACCAAGACGACTGCCCAGCGGGCGCACCTGAAAATAGGCATCGGACTCTTCCCGCGTAACCCGTTCCACCCGCCCTTCGATGCGTACCTGACGCTCCAGACTTGGCCAGAAGAAGGTCATCGCCGCCAGAGGACAAGCCGCGAGTTCCTCGCCCTTGGCGCTTTCATAATTGGTGAAGAAGGTAAAGCCGCGTTCATCCAGCGCCTTGAGCAACAGCACGCGACAATGCGGATACCCCTGCCGGTCTACCGTTGCCAGCATCATCGCGTTAGGCTCCACCGGTGGCTGCTCGGTATTGCGTGCATCTTCAAACCATTGCCGGAAAAGGCTCAATGGCTCGTCCGGCGCTTGCTTTTCAGCCAGGCCCTCACGGGTATAATCACGGCGCATGTCGGCAAGTGACTGGGTCATGGTATTTCTCCTGCAACCTAAAGCCTTAGCTTAATCATTCGACTGCTTGCGTGCTTGATCTGTAACAAGTTACAAAAACGCCAAGACAATGGCGTCAAATGTGCACCATGTCACGCCCATTACCTTGTTATAGTGCGCAAATAGATCAACTCTGAAGTCAGATTGAAACCAGACCGGATAATTAATTGGAATCAACAGGCATCGACTCCCTTACAGGCCTGCTCGATCGGCATGGCTGCCTACGCACGGCAAAGCGGCTCACGGCGAATGCCAAACGCAGCCGCCGGCCACTGATTGCGCTCTGGCTGAACATCGACCGTTTTCGTCTGATTAATGGTTCGCTGGGCATGGTCGGTGGTGACAACGTGATTGCCAAACTGGCCGGGCGCATGCAGGAGCGCCTGCAGCACCGCGCCCATCTGGCCCGCATGGGCAGCGACGACTTCCTGCTACTGGCCAGTGGCTATGCCGCCGGTGAAGCCACACTGATGGCCGCCGAAGTGATGGCACTGATCAAACAGCCTTTGAAGATCGGCGCAGTCACCCTGCATCCGACCTGTTCGATTGGCATGGCAAGCCTGGAGTACGCCGAAGAAACCGGTGCCTTTCTGCACCGTGCCGAACTGGCCATGTTCGAGGCCAAGCAACAGGGCGGCGACCAGATGGTCATCTTTGGCGAGGAGCAGCTGCCAGGCTGGCTGGGAGTCAAGCTGGCCAGAGAGGAACTCGAGATAGAGCACAAGCTGCACGCAGCACTTGATTCGGGCGGACTGTATCTGCAATTTCAGCCGGTACTGCGTCTGGATGGCTCTGTCGAATCCGTTGAAGCGCTGATGCGTTGCGAAATCAACGGCGAACTGGTTGCACCGAATACCTTCATCCCGGTCGCCGAAAAGAGCGGCCTGATTGTCCGGCTCGGCGAATGGTGCCTGCTCAAGGCAGCCATACAGGCCAAGCACCTCTCGGAAGCAGGCATCAACACCAAAATCGCGGTGAACGTTTCACGGGCGCAACTGACCGCACCCAAGTTCTCCAAAGCGCTTTACACCGCACTGGTGGTCAGCGGTGTAGCGCCCGAACTGATCGAGCTGGAGATCACCGAGTCGCTGTTCATGGACGTCTCCGAGCTGGTGCAAAACCACCTGCGCGACGCCATCGAAATGGGCGTCAGTTTATCGATCGATGACTTCGGCACCGGCTATTCCTGCCTTGCCACCCTGAAGGACATCCCGGCCAGCAAGCTGAAGATCGACCGTGCCTTCATTGCGCCACTGCCCGCTGACCAGCGGGTATTTTCCATGGTCAAGGCCATCACCCAGCTGGGCCACGAACTGGGCATGACCGTGGTTGCCGAGGGCGTGGAAAACAATGCCCAGCTTGATTACCTGCTCGAGGCAGGCGTCGATGCCGTGCAGGGCTATCTGCACACGCGGCCGATGCACGAGAAGGAATTGCTCGACTGGCTGCTGGAGCAGAAGAAGATGGACTGGTCGGCCGACTACCACAGCAAAAGAAGATAACTCCCGCTTTGCCGGCGCCAAATCGCCAACCCTGAACCCCTCAGCCTGACAGCTGGCGCCCCCTGCGGTCAGTCTGTGCCTTCAAGCTGGTCTGCCACAGATTCAGGGACAAGGCGCAATCACCCGACAGCACACCACTATGGCGAGGCCTGATGCGCCGAAACTGCCAGGCCGAATGCAGCAGGCTGGCTACTACAGGCAGCCCTTGAGCGCACTGGCCAGATGCTGCGCACGTGGATCCATCAACACATAGGGGCCGAGACTGTTGGTGACGAAACCAAAACCGACTTCCCGCTCGGGATCAGCAAAACCGACAGAACCCCCCGCCCCGGGATGCCCGAAGCTTTTCGGACCCATGCCGAAAGTGGCATTGGCCACCTCCGGCTGATCCAGCATGCAGCCGAGGCCGTAGCGGGTAGTGGTCAGCAGGGTCAGGTCCTCACCCCGGCTATGCTCCCGGGTCAACTCGGCGAGCAAGTCACTTTCCAGCAAGCGCCCATCAAGCAAGCCGCTGTAGAAGCCGGCCAGGCTGCGGGCATTGCCATGGCCGTTGGCTGCCGGTTGTTGCATACGACGCCACTCCGGCTTGTTCGAACTGGTCAGGATCGACGGTGGATTGGCGAACGCCAGGGTGCTCATGGCCGATGGCTGGGTGAAGCTCACCTTGAGCAGCCTTTGCGCAGCTTCATCGCCCAAATTGCCTTTGCCACGGGAGAGGTGGGAAACCCGTGGGAAATCAGCGTCATCCAGACCTATATGAAAGTCCAGCCCCAGCGGTGCCGCAGTGCGCGCCACGATGACATCGCCCGGCAGCTTGCCGGTAACCCGCCGCAGTACCTCGCCAATCAGCCAGCCGTAGGTAATCGGCGCATAGCCGTGCTGTTTGCCAGGCTCCCACCAGGGTGCTTCGGCGGCCAGCGCTTCGCACATGCCGGCCCAGTCATACAGGGCATCCGGCTCCCGCATTTGGCGCAATGCCGGCAGGCCGGCCTGATGCGAGAGCACTTGGCGCAAGGTGATGCGCTGCTTGTCGGCCGCGGCAAACTCCGGCCAGTACTCAGCGATCGGAGTATCGAGTGCCAAACGCCCCTCTCCGACCAGTTGCAAGGCAGTTACTGCGGCAAAGGGTTTGGTGCAGGAAAACAGGTTGAGAATGGTGTCACTGTGCCAGGCCTCCTGCCCTTCCTTGTCCGCCTGCCCGGCCCACAGATCAACCACGGTTTCATCGCCAATCCGGATGCACAGTGCGGCACCGCGCTGCTGCGGGTCGTCGAACAATCCGGCAAAGGCATCACGCACTGCCTCGAAATGCACATCGAAAAATCCCTGTACCTGCACTGACTTTCTCCCAGGCTATATCGTCATCTGCACCTGTGCCGGCTCGGGGCACAGGTGTGCCAGGCGCTTACGGCTGCTTGCCGGCGCTGCGCAACCACTGCTCCGGCAACGCGAGATTGGCCTTGCGCACCGTTTCGACAAAACCACGGAACGGCACATCGGTTATGCCGATCAGCCCCAGATGCCCGTTTTCGCCATCCAGCAAGCGGCCCGTGACCGGCTGATCAAGGTACTGGAACCAGTGCACCCCAACCAGCTGCGGCTCCTTGAGCGATTCGGCGAGGAAGTTGGCGTAGGCCGGGCCGCGATCTGCTTCGCTGGCCACTTCACTGACACCACCCCAGAACGGCCCGCGATCGCGCGAAGCGAAATGGAATTCGCTGACCAGCACCGGCTTGTCCAGCTCGTGCAACAGGCTCCAGTCATACCCGGACTGCGGTGTGCGGGTGTAAAAATTGAAACTCAGCACATCACAGTACTGGGCGCAGGAAGCCACGGCTTCCGGGGTTGTCACGGCAAAACGGGCACCAAGCAACAGCTGATTGGGCGCGTGCCATTTCAATGCATCGACAATGGTCTTGAAATAGGTGTCGGCATACAGGCGCAGGAAGTTCTGCAGATCCTTCTCGATCTGCGGATACGCCGGATCCGGCAACGGCGCCTGGAACCCCGGATCCTCCATCAGCTCCCAGGCCTGCAGATCGATGCCCCAGGCCTTGGAAATACCGTTCTGGTTGCGGTACTTGTCACGCAGCTGCTTGAGAAATGCACGCTTGGCCGGCACGTCGGTGGTCAGCCGCAGGGTGGCGTAAGCCAGCGCATAACGCGAAGCGGCATCGTTGCCCGGAGCCGCCCAGGCCAATTCGTTATCCGCGAAATAACCGATCAGCCAGGGATCATCGCGCAGGTCCCGGCTGGCAATGGCGATGGCCCGCTCGGCGGCCATGGCAAAGCGCGGATCGAAAGGGTCCGGCATGCCGCCCCACCAGTCCTGCCCGGTCTGAATCGAGGCAAAATCACCCTGAATCGACAGTGGCATGGTGTAAGGGACGCGCTGATTGCCGGCGAACTCCGGATCACTCCAGTTGCCCAGCGTATTGAAGCCCCAGGCCTGCAGGCGATCCAGGCTCAAAGCTCGCCATTGTGCCGGGTCGGCAGCGCCATACAGTCGCAGCCGGTTGGCGTTGTAGAAGTCATACCAGCGGCCATGATCGAAGGCCCGGCCACGGTTGGCACCGTTGTCACTGCGGTTGTCACCCGTGCCGTAAAACGCGGAAAGTGGATCATCCGCTGGCGGCAGGCTGTCGAACATGGCTTCACGCCCCTCGACATAGGTTTTGCTGTGTGCGCTGCTTACCGTATTCACGCCAAGGGAAAAAAACCCATGGCCTTCCGGGGTAACCAGATACCAGCGGCCATCCAGTTTGCTGGTATGAAAGAAGCCGGTGGTCTTGAACACCGGACCATCGAGCAAACCACCAAACTGATCGGTGGCCGGGCGTTTCGCCAGCCAGTCCTGCAGCTGGGCCTTCTCCCGCGCAAGCATGCCCTGGAGTTGCGCCAGATCCCTGCCCTTCTCCGGCCAGCTGGCCCGCGTGTACTGCCCGAAGGAATCCACCAGCTGCGTATACAGCGGCGCCTGCAGGTCGTCCTGGCGGGTACCGAAACGACCAAGCAGGATACTCTGCGCACTATCCGGCTGCGGTATCGACAGGCTGACCGCCAGCACCTGATCCGCAGCCAGCTCACCCTCGACGGTTTCCGCCAGCAGCCAGCGCTGGCCACCCTCGCTCCAGGGCATTGGCGGCCCCGCGCGCATGCCATGGGCCAATGGCGAAGTGACTGCCAGCGGCAGCAGCAAGGTCTGCGCAGGACCCGCCGGCAGCGCTACCCTGGCACGCAGAACCTTGCCGCCAGCACTCTCGATGGAAACGTCCAGGGTAATGGCCCAATCCATAGCGTTCTGTATACGCAGGGACATGGCCCCGGCACCGGTCCAGTCCCAGTGGCCCGCTTGCGGCAACAGGCGCAGGGCCGGCTGCTCGACCGGCTTGAAGGTCAGCCGGCGCAATATCTCACCCGAGCCGGTTTCCTCGGCAGTCTGGCTCGGCAACAGGGTGCCCGCCAACTCCAGGCTGACCACATCCAGCGGCTTGACGAAGTTGTACAGTTCGCTGTTTTCGGCGGCGCCGACCGGCCATGCGCTTCCCAGCCACAGGACCAGCAACGCCACGCCACGCCATGTCATGCACTCTCGCTTCATTTGCTTCCCTGTGTCTCCTGTAGCAGACCCGAACTGCGCCTCCCGAGACAATCAGCTGTCGCCGGATTCGCTTTGAAGTTATTAATATTTTCTTTTAAATTCAATATGTTGAATAAAACAATCAGCTACGGACGGGATGCGAAAACCTGTCTGCAATAATGCCTGCATCCGCACTTTCAGTATCGCGCCATCATCAGTTGCAACCAGTGATAACCGTCAAGCTACCCGCGTTTGTCCGCGTCAGGCAATCTCCCGTCGAAACGGTGGCAAGGCATTCAGAATCGCCTTGCCATAGCGCTGGGTGACCAGACGCCTGTCGAGCAGGGTGATGGTGCCGCGATCTTCTTCAGTTCTCAGTAACCGCCCGCAAGCCTGGATCAGCCGCAAGGAAGCGTCGGGTACGGAAATCTCCATGAACGGATTACCGCCACGTGCCTCGATCCATTCGGAGAGTGCCGCTTCCACCGGATCATCCGGTACGGCAAAGGGTATTTTGGCGATCACCACATGCTCGCAATAGGCCCCCGGCAAGTCCACACCCTCGGAAAAACTGGCCAGCCCGAACAACACACTGGGTTCGCCGTCATCGACACGCCGCTTATGCTTGTTCAACGTCTCCTGTTTGGACAGGTTGCCCTGGATCAGCACGCGCTGCCGCCATTCGCGCTCCAGCCCGTCAAACACACCCTGCATCTGTTTGCGCGAGGCAAACAGCACCAGACTGCCGCGGGCAGCGCCGAGAATCGCCGGCAACTCACGCACGATGGCCGCCGTATGCGCCAGCGCATCGCGCGGATCGGCCTGCAGGTCCGGCACCCGCAACACCCCTGCATCTGCATGCAGGAACGGGCTGGGCACTACCGCCGTCACGGCACACTTGGGCAATCCTGCACGCATGCACAGCCGCTCAAAGCTGCCCAGCGCCGTCAGGGTGGCCGAGGTCAGCAAGGCGCCGTATGCCACATTCCACAGGGTGCGGCGCAACGTATCGGCGGCCAGAATCGGGCTGGCATTGACCTCGATATCGAACTGCGAACCGCTATCGGCCAGGCTCAGCCAGCGCGCCATCGGCGGACGGTCATCCGGGTCCTCGGCGGTAAAGGCACACCATAGTTCCCAGTTACCCTCGGCGCGGGCCAGCAGACTGCCGAACAGCGGATACCACTCCTCGGCCTGCTGCCTGCCCAGGCCGACGCCCGCCTCACCATCCATCGCCTGCTTGAGCATTTCGGCGAGCCGGGTAAACAGATCGTTGAGCCGCGCAAAGCCTTTCTTCAGCTCGCTCGCCAGCTCAAGCAGATGCTCCGGCACGACGCCGGCGACAAAGCGGTGGCGTGGCCGCTCGCGGCCTTCCATATCTTCGCCATTGCGAAAATCGGCCAGCTCCTCGCAGGCACTGAACATGAACTGTTGCTGGGTGCGCAGCTCACGGGCCAGCTCGGGCACAGCGCCGATCAGCCGGCCCAACTCGCCGGGCAATGGATGTTGTGCCAGCAGCTTGGTCAGATTCTTCTCCACCTGACCCAGCCAGTCGGCGGTGGCGCGCAGGCGGGTGGAATGGGCAAAGTGGCCGATTGCCTTGTCGGGCAGATGGTGGCCCTCATCGAAGATATACAGGGTGTCACGCGGATCCGGCAGAACCACGCCGCCGCCCAGCGCCAGATCCGCCAGCACCATGTCGTGGTTGGTGACGATCACATCGGCCTTGGTCATGCCTTCGCGGGCCTTGTAGAAAGCGCACTGCTGGAAGTTCGGGCAGCGCCGGTTGGTGCACTGGCTGTGGTCGGTGGTCACCCGCGCCCAATCGGCATCCTCGATGGCCTCGCTCCAGGAATCGCGATCGCCATCCCAGCGATTGCCGGCCAGGCGCTCCATCATTTGCGTGAGCAACTGCAGGCCGTTCTCGTCCACATCAATGCGAAAGCCTTCTTCGGCGAACAGCTGTGCCGTGCTGTTCTGCGCCTGGCCTTCCTGCAGCAGCAGATCCAGCTTGGACAGGCACAGGTAGCGCCCGCGGCCCTTGGCCAGGGTAAAGCTGAAATTGAGTCCGCTGTTACGCAGGATATCCGGCAAATCCTTGTTGACGATCTGCTCCTGCAAGGCAATCGTTGCCGTGGAAATGACCAGACGTTTGCCGGCGGCCTTGGCCACAGGAATCGCTGCCAGACTATAGGCCACGGTCTTGCCCGTACCCGTGCCCGCCTCCACGGCCACCACAGCCGGCTCTCCCGCGCGATGCCCTTCCTCATCTACCTTGATGCTGCCCAGCACCTTGGCAACTTCGGCAATCATCAGACGCTGCCCATAGCGCGGTTTGAGCTCCTTGGCCTCGAGAAAACGGCTGTAGGCGCCCTGGATTCCGGTTTTTAGTTCGTTACTGAGCATGCAGAATCGCTTGTGAGTGGACTGAAGAAATTTTCAGTCACGCGGCTGGACCGCTATGATAACGCGCTACCCGTCACCGCGCTGTCCGGAGTTGCTCATGCTGATCAATGCCCTTGTTTATGTCCTGCACCTGCTTTGCGCTGTCATCTGGGTGGGCGGCATGTTTTTCGCCTGGATGATTCTGCGCCCGGCCGCCGTCGACATGCTGCAAGCCCCGGCACGTCTGGGATTATGGAGTGATGTGCTGCCGCGCTTCTTCCGCTGGGTCTGGCTGGCGGTGCTGGTATTGCCGATCACCGGCTTCGGCATGCTGCACCTGCGCCAGCAGGGCATTGAAACCGCCCCGCAGTACATTCAGGTAATGATCGGCCTGTATCTGGTGATGCTCTCGCTGTTCCTGCGCATCCAGTTGTTGTTGCTGCCCGGATTGAAACAGGCGGTTGCCAGCGAGGACTGGCCACAGGGTGGCGCGGTGCTGGGCAAGATCCGCCGGCTGGTAGGGATCAATCTGTTAATCGGCATGCTGCTGGTCAGTCTGGCCGGCTCGCGCCTGACCTTCTGACAACGCAACAGGCA
The DNA here is from genome assembly GCF_900105995.1 of Pseudomonas pohangensis. Classification (NCBI taxonomy): domain Bacteria; kingdom Pseudomonadati; phylum Pseudomonadota; class Gammaproteobacteria; order Pseudomonadales; family Pseudomonadaceae; genus Pseudomonas; species Pseudomonas pohangensis. The sequence continues at coordinate 2,421,640 of NZ_LT629785.1, forward strand.
AGCCCTCACTGGCCACACCAGTTTCCGCCACCGGGGCCAGCTGCTGAAAAACGCCAAACAACAGCAACTGCAGGCGCACGGACCACGGACTGCGACCTTGTGGCTGCAAGCCAAACAGCACAAGACTTGTCAGGTTAACCAGCACGAGCAGTGCTGCAACCAGACCAAGCAAGCTGGCAAAAGGCTTGGCCAGCGGGGTGCTCAAGGCAGCCAGACAGGCGAACCAGAACAGCAGCAGGGCAAACTTTCCGGCCAATGACAGATACTTCACCGGTAAAACTCCTCAAACCTTTTCAATGCAACACTATTCTGTTCAATTGATAAAAAAGGGGGAGCCATGGCTCCCCCTTCGGTCTAGCCAGCAACATCAACGGTCTACGGAAATCTCTACCCGCCGGTTGGCTGCACGCCCTTCCGCCGTTTCGTTGTCACCTACAGGGTTGCTTTCTCCCAGTCCTTCCTGGGTCAGCTTGTCGGCTGGAACGCCCTGCGAAACCAGGAAATCACTCACGCTCCTGGCGCGGCGCTCGGAAAGCAGCTTGTTGGAGGCTTCAGAGCCGACACTGTCGGTGTAACCCACCACTTTTGCACCGATCATAGGCTGGCCGTTCAAGCGGTTGGCGATATCGGCCAGCAGGTCCTTGCTGTCTCCAGAGAGCTCGGCGGAGCCGGTAGCAAACATCACGCCGCCCAAATCACTCAGCACTATGACTTCGTCCTGCGGCGGAGCCACTACTTCTGCAGGCACTTTGTCGGGATAAACTTTCACCGGACAACCATTGGGGAAGACCTTGCTGCCGGCAGGTGTCTCGGGACAGGTATCACGTCTGTCGTGAACACCATCTGCGTCCTGATCACCATCGAGGGTATAACAGATCAGGCTGCCTACAACCGCACCCAGACCAGCGCCTATGGCAGCGCCTGTAGAGCTCTCGATTGCGCCCAGCCCGCCACCGGCGACTGCGCCTATGGCTGTACAGATTGGCCAGTTGTCCTGATTGAGCACAGCTTCCCCGTTACTCGAGGTAGAGGCACAACCCGAAAGAACACCGGCTGCTAAAAGAAAGGGGATGAAACGCTGCGAGAAAGAATTTCTCATTTGGTGGATCTCCTGTATCACCGATGCGTACCGATGATACAGGAGTAAAGACGGTCAAATCGCTATGCACAAGTTGCACATAGCGATTCGCCTTATCGCTTACTGGCGATCGATCGCGATTTCTACGCGACGGTTTTCAGCACGGCCTTCAGCAGTTGCGTTATCGGCAACCGGATTGCTTTCGCCTTCACCGATCACGCCAACGATGCTGGCCTGCGGTACGCCCTGAGCCACCAGATAGTTGGCTACGGCTACAGCACGACGCTCTGACAGCTTCTGGTTGTAAGCATCAGTACCTACGCTGTCAGTAAAGCCGGCCAGTGCCAGAGTGGCATCCGGAGCTTCGCTTTTCAGCGCAGCAGCCAGACGGTCGAGTTCTGCCTTGTCGGTTTCCGAAACCACATCGGAGTCGAAGGCAAAGTGCAGGTTGTTAACTACCAGAACAACGTCCGGCTCAACAACTACGACTTCTTCAACCACTACAACCGGAACCGGGCAGCCGTCAGCATCAACTTCGGTGCCTTTTGGCGTGCCTGGGCACTTGTCATTCTTGTTGGTTACGCCGTCGCCGTCTTCGTCGCCGTGCACCCAGCAGTAGGCAGCAGCGGTCAGACCGAAGCCCAGAGCGCCCCAACCAGCTACAGCAGCGCTTTCGGTAGCGCCCAGACCACCACCAACTACACCGCCAATGGCAGCACAGAGTGGAATATTGTCACCACGTTCAAAAGTCGAGCAGCCGGTCAAGGCCGTCGCCAGCAGAAGCATAGGCAGTGTTTTTTTCATCATGCTCATTTGTTATCTCCTTAGGTGAATCGGCCAGTAACCGATGACATGCAGTTAAGCCGTCGCTGCTAGAATACGCTAGAAACAATTGGTAAACCAAGCGCAAATCCACTTGCAATAGGCGTCTGCAGCGCTTTTCGGCCAGGATTGTCCGTAACGGCAGACCGGCCTGGCATGCCCCAATACAACTCACGAGTAGCTTAATGTCCGCAATCTTGTCGACTCGTACCCCGCAACAGGCGCTGGCAGCATTGCTGGAACGGGAAAATCCTGCCCGTTTGTTGACCGTTGGCGCCTGTGACCTCCCTGCTATCAGTGCATTCAGCGCAACCCATGCTGATTGCCGAATTTGCCGTGCGGATATCACCGGTTTGCCGGCAGAAGTAGCCGCGCAACGTTTCGATCTGGCGATAGTGGCCGATTGTCTGGAACATTTGCCCAAACGTTCGGCCCTGGAGCTGATTGCCGGCATCCGCAACCTTAATGCCCATCGTCTGACAGTAATGGTTGACCTGCAAGCCTGCGACTGGAACGAGGCTGACTTTTACGCGCTGGCCATGCAAGCCAGCGAACGTTTTCAGCGCGAGCAGCAGACCCTCCACCTGTTCACCTACGATCTCCACGACTACAAGCAGGTACCGGACTGGCTGAACGCCAAATTCTGGGCCAATCCGCAAAACTTCGGCAAATACTGGTGGTGAGCTGATGGCCCAGACCTGTCCTTGCGCTAGCGGACAGCTTTTGTCCGAGTGTTGCGGGCGCTTGCATGCAGGCGCACCCGCTCCTTCTGCAGAAGCACTGATGCGCTCGCGCTACAGCGCATACGTCCTGGGCAGGATCGACTACCTGATTGCCACTACCCTGCCAGTACAGCAGTCCGGCATCGACAGGTCGGCAATCGAAGAATGGAGCCTGCAGAGCAAATGGCTTGGGTTGACCATACTGGGCTCGGAGCCGGCCACGGACCCCTTCGGCCATGCAAGAGTTACATTCAGCGCGCGCTGGGAAGACGCTGAAGGCCTGCATGAACATCAGGAATGTTCCGTATTCGTGCAACGCAACGGGCGCTGGTTGTTTATTGATCCCGGAATACCGCTGAGAGCGGGACGGAACGACCCCTGCCCATGCGGCAGCGGTGGCAAATTCAAGAAATGTTGCAGCACCTTCAAGTAGTCTTCTGACCCAGCACTACCAAGGATTCGGGCTCAGTCCTGCAATTTCAGGTGTGAAGTATCCGGTGGTGGCGCTGCAGGACCGCCTTTTTCCTGACCCATATCACTGCCGACCGGCGCCAGACTGAACTGACTCAGATCTACCTCGGGTGCCTCTGCAGGTGGCGTTTTATCCTTCAAATCGGCGCCCAATGGCGCAATGCCGAGATCGGGTGCTTCCACGTGAACAAACGCCGCCATGTATTCATCGCGCGGAGCCACCTTGAGCTTGCCCGGTTTGTCCGTGCTCTCTGCTGCGGCAGGCGCCGGCGGGACTGCTGATGCGCTTTCAGGCCGCATGGCTGGCTCTGCCGGTCCCTGCTGCAGCGCCCGCACCTCAAGCTCGGCTCCGGCACGCGCAAGAATCTCCCGGTACTTTTCGGCACCGGCCGCATCCAGACCGCTCTTGATGACAATCCGGCGCCCGGAAAACAGCTGGGCTATGCGCTGCTCATCCGCCTGGAAGATTTTCGCCAGATTGGCCTTCACCACCTCGGGCTGGGCACCGGCAAGCAGTTTTCCCGAGAACGCAACTTCATAAAGGCTCATCGCTCAACTCCTGTCAGTTACTGCTGGCAGTATGCCGCAAGTTTTTTCCCAAACAACCGATTGCACGGCATTAGTGGCTTGTTACACTGCGCCTTACTCTGGAGTGAAGGCATGCTTTTCCCCGCCACAAGAACAATAATAAAGCGCATCGCGCTGCTAATCCCGGTTTTACTCCTTTCTGCCTGCAGCAGCATGCTGGTTGGCGAGTTTCGTGACCCCAGCATCCATCTGGTGAAAGTCGAGGTAGTCCGGGCAAAACTGCTTGAACAAAAGTTCAATCTGTATTTCCGCGTGGAAAACCCGAACGATTTCAGTCTGGATATAGAAGACCTCGGCTACAGCGTCTATCTCAACGAGATCAAACTGGCCGAAGGACAAAGCAGCATCAGTTACAACCTTCCAGCCAGAAGCAGTACCACGATCAAGGTCCCCGTTCGCACAAACCTGTGGCGCAATCTAAAACAGGTCATCAAAATGCTGAAGAACCCCAACGACCCTATCCGTTATCGTCTGGAGGGTCAGGTTGAAGCCGGCTCATGGTTCACTCGCAGCGTACATCTGTCACGCTCTGGCGAAATCATCCCTGGCAATTTCATTCCGGAGTAACTGCAATGCCCAACGAACCCCATGTCCATGGCCCTGACTGCAACCATGACCATGAGCATGACCACGATCACGGCCATGTGCACGGACCCGACTGCAACCACAGCCATCAGGATCCCGTGCGCAATCCGCTGAAAGATGTCGGCCGCAACGATCCATGCCCATGCGGCAGCCAGAAAAAATTCAAGAAGTGCCACGGCGCCTGAGTCCTTTCCGGATCAGTCTGTCCCCCCAGCAACTCTCGGGTTCACCAATGAAACACCGCCGGCCTCTCTTTGCTTCGCGCACCTCTAGCTGCGGCCTTGCTGCTGCAGTACTCGGCGCCAGCCTTGCGCTATCTGGCTGCAAGGCATTTCTCGACAGCCAGTATGCCGACAGCGTGATACCCCAATCCGGTGTCATGCATTTGCGCGGCGTGGCGCAAAGTGCCGAGATTCGCCGCAATGCCCTGGGCATGCCGCTGATCGAAAGCAGCAACATGCACGATGCGCTGTTCGCACTGGGTTATGTGCATGCCAGTGACCGCCTGAGCCAGATGCTCGGCATGCGCCTGATGGCAGAAGGGCGCCTGGCGGAACTGGCCGGCCCCGGCGTGCTGGAACTGGACAGGTTCATGCGCGCCGTCAATCTCAAGCAAAGCGCCACGCGCATGTATCAGTCGGCCTCGCCACAACTGAAAAAGGCTTACGAAGTCTATGCCCGCGGCGTCAATGCCTACCTCTATCAGAACCGCGACAAACTGCCGATGGATCTGGCCGAGTCTGGCTACCAGCCGGCCTACTGGGTGCCGGAAGACTCGGCGCTGGTGTTCAGCCTGCTGAACTTCGGGCTGTCGATGAACCTGCAGGAAGAAATCAACGCCCTGATCCTGGCGCAGAAAGTCGGCAGCACCCAGCTGGCCTGGCTGATGCCCACCTATCCGGACGAACCCCTGCCCTTCGATGAAACCGAAAAACTTCAGGGCTTGCCGCTGGATGGCCAGATCCCCGGCCTGGCCAGGCTCGACCACACAGTCAAACAGATTGCCGGACTGGACATGCTCGGGGTTGCCGCCTCGAACAACTGGGCGATTGCCCCGGCATTGAGCAAGGGCGGCAAAAGCCTGCTGGCCAATGACACCCACCTGCCGCTGTCGATGCCCTCGGCATGGAATTTCGTGCAGATACGCACCCCTGGCTATCAGGCGGCCGGGGTCAGTCTGGCCGGTGTGCCGAGTGTGATTGCCGGCTTCAACGGCAAGCTGGCCTGGGGCATGACCATGGTCATGGCCGACAACCAGGACATCTTCCTCGAGAAGATCAAGCGCGAAGGCAATCAGCTGCTGTACCTGGCCGATGGTAAATGGCTACCGCTCAGCCAGCGCCAAGAGACCTTTTTCATCAAGGGTGAACGACCGGTCCGCGAGACCCTTTATGCAACCCGCCACGGGCCGCTGCTCAATTCGCTTCTCGGGCAGCGCAAGCATCCATTGCAACCGCTGTCGCTCAGCAGCGGCCTGGGCCTGGCCTTGCAAACCTCGCTGGCGGAACCCGACCAGAGTCTGGATGCCTTCTTTCAGCTAGCGCGCGCACAATCGGTCGAGCAGGCCAACGAACCGGCCCGCAATATCCGCGCCGCCGGGCTGAACCTGCTGTATGCCGATGCACAGCACATTGCCTGGCAGGTCACCGGCCGTTACCCCAACCGCCGCGGCGGGCGCGGCCTGCTGCCATCGCCGGGCTGGGACAGTCACTACGACTGGGACGGCTTCGCCGACAGCATGCTGCACCCCTACGATCAGGACCCGCCCCAGGGCTGGCTGGGTACGGCCAACCAGCGCACGGTCGCCAGTGGCTATGCCGTGCAGATGTCCAATTCCTGGTATTACCCGGAACGTGCTGAACGCATCGCCCAACTGGCCCCGGCGCGCCAGCACGATACGCAAAGCATGATTGACCTGCAGTACGACCAGACTTCGCCCTTTGTCAGCAAGCTGCAGGCCATGCTGGCAGCTGGCGACCTGGCGCCTGCCCTGCAGAAAGCCATTGCTGGCTTGCCGGATGCGCAACCAGGCCAGGCCAGGGCAGCACTCCAGCGGCTGCAGGGCTTTGACGGCAAGCTGTCCGCCACCTCTGCGGACGCAGCGCTTTACGCCGCCTTTCTGCAGGAAAGCGCCAAACAGATCTTCCTCGACGAACTCGGCCCGCAAGACTCGCCGGCGTGGCAGGCACTGGTGGAAAGTGCCGACATGTCTTATTCAGCCCAGGCCGACCACCTGCTGGGGCGCAGCGACAGCCCGTTCTGGGACGATATCAGCACAGCGGAGAAGGAAGACAAGGCAGTTATCCTGGCGCGCAGCCTGGCGGCAGCACAGTCATTTTGCGAGGAAAGGTTCGGTCGTGACCCGCGCGACTGGCAGTGGGGAAAATTGCACACCTACACCTGGGCCAGCGACGCCAGCCAAATGGCACCGTTCATGAGTGAAAGCGAGCGTATCAGCATCGAGGCGCTGCGCAGCTATCTGGATCGCGGCCCCTACCCTGCTGGCGGCGATCACTCGACACTGAATGTTTCTGCCTACCACTGGGGCAAGGATTTCGATACCTGGCTGATACCGGCCATGCGCATCATCGTTGATTTCAATCGCGAGGAGCCGATGATCGGCCTGAACAGCTCCGGCCAGTCCGGCAACCCGGCCAGCCCGCACTACGCCGATGGCATTGATGCCTGGCTCAAGGGCCAGTACATGAGTTTTCCGATGCAGGCGAAAAACCTGCAGAAAACCTACGGCAACAGCGGATTATTGCTCTTGCCGGGAAAATAAATGACCGTTCGTCGGGCCCGGTTGAACCAATCCGGCTCTAGCGGACTCACAGTTACGGACTTACTCCCATAAAGTTGTTTTCAGGGCGCCAATGGCGCCCTTTTCTTTGTCCCGGATTTATTGGACTTGGCACTTTCACGGGCCTCGACCAAAGCCCGCTTCACTCAAAGCGCGGTACGGTAATACAGGCTATAGCTCTCTACGCCGTCATTCGGGTCATTCAGGCCCGCGTTGGAGTAATGAATCGCCCGCACACCGACTTCCTGCCCGGAAAAGCGCAAGCCAAAGCCTAAGCGGTCCTCGAACTGGAAGGTCTGCCCCAGTTTGTTTCCGTCCACTTTGGAGCTGCTGAACAGCGCAACCCCAATGCCTGCTTCAATGACCGGGCGCACGCTCTGGCCGGCAAACTCGTAAACGAACACCGGCGCAAAGGACACACTGTTATTGCCAGCGCTGCCATGGCCAGATTCCCAATAGGTGTAGCCCGCATCCCAATAGCCGGATAATTTTCCGCTATCGCTTTGCAGCCAGCTATCGGCAAAATCGAACTGCGTCCCGAGCCGGTAGACCATGCTGCCGTCGTCAGTCGTGCCGACCGAGCCGGACAAGTCGGTAGCCAGTGCCGCAGATGCGCTGGCGAGACAGATCAGCGCCAGCGAGCCAGAGGCAATCAGTTTTTTCATGGGGTTTCCTTATTGTTTGTTATCACTTCTTTCCGCCGGGGGAAAATACCAGAGCAAAACAGTCAGCAGCAACCGGCTTACCTCCGACTTCGTCAAACGGGTAACGGGTTCACCATTTCGATTTTGCCCCAAAGAACCGGCAAAACAGCTGAGACTTTCGTCGTATCGGCACTCGACCAGAAGGCATCTGCACCCGAGTGCTGCGAAGCCAGCAGGCCGCGCTCGGCCAGCAGCCGTTGCAGATGGCGCGCCACTGCCTCACCGGTATCAATCAGGCTTACCGATTCAGGCACCAGCTCACGTAATAGCGGCTTGATAAACGGATAGTGGGTGCAGCCCAGGATCAGCGTGTCGCAGCCCTGCGCCAGCAAAGGTGCCACCAGCGCCTGCAACAACTGGCGGGTAGCCGGACTGGCCAGCTCACCGGCCTCGACACACTCCACCAGCCCGGGACAGGGCTGGGTAATCACCCGCACATCACTGGCAAAGCGATCAAGCAACGCGGCAAATTTGGCGCTTTGCAGCGTGCCGGTAGTCGCCAGCACCCCCACCACTCCACTGCGCGTCGCGGCGGCAGCGGGTTTGACCGCCGGCTCCATACCGATAATCGGCAGTTGTGGCCAGGTTTCACGCAGGCTCAGCACTGCTGCGGCCGTGGCTGTATTGCACGCCACTACCAGCGCCTTCGCCCCCTGCTCCAGCAGAAAGCCGGCAATCAGCTGGCTACGCTGGCGAATGAACTCCGGACTCTTGTCGCCATAGGGCACATGCCCGCTGTCAGCCACATAAAACAATCTCTCTTGCGGTAACAGCTGGCGGATTTCGCGCAATACCGACAGACCGCCGAGCCCGGAATCGAATACGCCCACCGGAGCATTACCCTGCATGCTGAACCCCGCACACGCTGCAGCCCGGATCACGTTTGACGCGCAGTTCGCGAAAGCGCGTGGCCAGTCCATCGATCAGCAACAGGCGACCCACCAGCGGCTCGCCAAAACCAGCCAGCAGTTTCAGCGCTTCAAGAGCCTGCAAGCTGCCGACCAGACCAACCAGCGGACCGACCACGCCGGCTTCACTGCAGGTCAGCTGCGCCTCGCTGCCATGACCATACAAACAGTGATAGCAGGGGCTATCGGCCCGGCGCGGATCGAAAACCGACAGTTGTCCTTCCAGGCGGATGGCTGCGCCGCTGACCAATGGTTTGCCCGCAGCCACGCAAGCGGCATTGACCGCCTCGCGGGTGCCGAAATTGTCCGAGCAATCCAGCACCAGATCGACAACCGCGACGGCCGCTGCAAGGGAATCGGCATCCATGGCACGCTCGTGCAACTGCAAATCCAGTTGCGGGTTGATCTGCCGTAACCGCTGCGCCGCCGATTGCACCTTGAGCTGCCCGAGAGTGCTGCAGTCATGCACAATCTGCCGCTGCAGGTTGCTCAGATCGACCCGGTCAAAATCCGCCAGATGCAGACAACCAACGCCGGCGGCGGCCAGATACAGGGCTACCGGTGAGCCAAGCCCGCCGAGACCGATTATCAGTACGCTGGACTGCTGCAGGCGCAGCTGTCCGGCGATATCGATCTGCGCCAGCAGAATCTGCCGGCTGTAACGCATCAGTTCCTCGTCGCTCAGTTCAGCTGTCATGCTGGCCACTGCCCCAGTGAAATCCGTTGATGTCCGCCCAGATCGAGGCGACTTTCCACAGCGCTGAAGCCGCGCGCCGCCAACAGCTCGCGCACCGCTTCAGCCTGCTCGAAACCATGCTCCAGCACCAGCCATCCGGCACGTTGCAGATAGTCCGGCGCCTGCTGGATGATCAGGCGAATATCGTCGAGCCCATCCACTCCGGCAACCAGCGCGCTGTCAGGTTCAAAGCGTACATCGCCCAACTGCAAATGCTCATCACCTGCGGCAATGTAAGGTGGATTGCTGACAATCAGCGCAAAACGCTGCCCTGCCAGTGGCTGAAACCAGTGGCCAGGCACAAAGCGGGCGTTATCCAGCAGCAGTCGCTGGCGGTTGCGCTCGGCAAGTGCGACGGCCTCTTCCACACGGTCAACGCCCAGCACCTGCCAGAGCGGGCGCTCAACAGCCAGCGCCAGGGCGATGGCACCACTGCCGCTGCCCAGGTCGAGCACCTGTCGCGCGCTCGCCGGCTGCAACTGCAGGGCCGTTTCCACCAGCAACTCGGTATCGGCACGCGGAATCAGGGTATGCGCAGCCACCTCCAGATCCAGCGACCAGAAGCCTTGCCGGCCAAGGATATAGGCCACCGGCTCGCCTTGCTGGCGGCGGGCCAGCCAGTCGCCAAAGGTTTGCAGTTGTGCCGGCTCTGGCTGACGCTCGGGCCAGGTGTGCAGATAGCTGCGCGGCTTGCCCAGCGCTGCCGCCAGCAACAGCTCGGCATCCAGACGCGCCGTGGGCGAGTCCGGCAAGGCGGCACTGTTCAGCAGTTCTTCAATGCTCGGCATTCAGCTGTCTATCTCCGCCGGCGGGCAAGCCAGCCTGTCCGGTCAATCACCCAGCGCAGCCAGCTGATCGGCCTGGTATTCCAGCAGCAGTGGCCCGATGACCTGTTCGCAATCACCGGCGATGACGTCATTCAGCGAATACAGCGTCAGGTTGATGCGGTGGTCGGTCACCCGGCCCTGGGGGAAATTGTAGGTGCGGATACGTTCGGAGCGATCGCCGGAGCCGACCAGCAGCTTGCGCGTATCGGAAATTTCCTTGTGCGCTGCCGCGTCCTGCTGGTCCTGCAACTTGGCCGCCAGCCAGGCCATGGCCTTGGCGCGGTTCTTGTGCTGCGAACGCTCTTCCTGACACTCGACCACGATGCCGGATGGCAAGTGGGTAATGCGGATCGCCGAATCGGTCTTGTTCACATGCTGGCCACCGGCACCGGACGAGCGATAGGTATCCACGCGCAAATCCGCCGGATTGATTTCGATGGCGGCCTGCTCGTCAGGCTCCGGCAGCACCGCCACGGTACAGGCCGAGGTATGGATGCGGCCCTGGGACTCGGTTTCCGGCACGCGCTGTACGCGGTGTGCGCCGGATTCGAATTTCAGCTTGGCGTAAACATTGTCACCCTCGACGCGGGCAATCACTTCCTTATAACCGCCATGCTCGCCAAGGCTTTCGGAAAGAATCTCGACCCGCCAGCCCTGCTTCTCGGCATAGCGCGAATACATGCGAAACAGGTCCCCGGAAAAAATCGCCGCCTCGTCACCACCGGTGCCGGCTCGGATTTCCAGAAACACGTTGCGCCCGTCATTCGGGTCTTTGGGCAGCAACATGCGCTGCAGATGAGCCTCCAGCACGCCCAATTGCTCGCGGGCACTGGCCACTTCTTCTTCCGCCATCTCGCGCATGTCCGGGTCACTGTCCTTGAGCAACGCCTGCGCACCCTGCAGATCGTCCTGAACCTTGCAGAACTCGCGGAAAGTGCTGACCACCGGCTCGACTTCCGCGTATTCCCTTGAATAGGCACGGAACCGGGTCTGGTTGCCGATCACCTCGGCATCGCCGAGCAAGGCCGTCAGCTCGTAATAGCGATCCTGCAGGATATCCAGCTTGTTGATCAGCGATGCTTTCATTGCGGGGTCTTGTCCGAAGTCATGTGCTCATCCAGCGCAAACAGTTCCTGCGCCACGGCCAGCGCATCCAGGCGGCCTGCCGCAGAAAATTTCTTCAGCTGCACACTGGGAGCGTGCATCAGCTTGTTGGTCAGGCCACGGGCAAACTGCGCCAGCACCTCTTCTGCAGGACTGCCATTGTTCAGCAACCGCAAGGCCCGTCCGAGTTCTTCATCACGCAGGCTCTCGGCTTGCTGTCGGCAGGCCCGCAGCACATCGACTGCCGCACGTTCACGCAAGCGCTGCATGAAATCGTCCGCACCGGCCGATACCAGCTGTTCAGCCGCATCGGCAGCGCCCTGGCGGCTTTTCAGGTTTTCCGAGACGACTTCGTGCAGGTCATCCACGCTGTAGAGGTAAATATCCTCCAGCTCACCCACCTCGGGTTCGATGTCCCGCGGCACGGCAATATCGACCATGAACATCGGCTTGTGCCGGCGCTGCTTCAGGGCACGTTCCACCGCACCCTTGCCGAGAATCGGCAGCTGGCTGGCGGTAGAGCTGATCACGATGTCACTGTTGACCAGCTCCTGCGGGATGTCGGCCAGCAATACCGCATGGGCACCAAACTGTTCCGCCAGCATGCTGGCGCGCTCGAGGGTGCGGTTGGCCACAACCAGGCGCTTGATGCCCTGCTCGTGCAAATGCCTGGCAACCAGCGTGATGGTCTCGCCAGCACCGATCAGCAGTGCCTGGCTGCGGTGCAGATCGCTGAAGATCTGTTTGGCCAGACTGACCGCGGCAAACGCCACCGACACCGGATTCTCGCCAATCGCCGTATCCGTACGCACACTTTTGGCGGTACTGAAGGTGGCCTGAAACAAGCGTCCGAGCAACGGGCCGATGGTTCCCGCCTCTTGTGCCACGGCAAACGCCGACTTCATCTGGCCGAGAATCTGTGGCTCGCCGAGCACCATGGAATCCAGCCCGGAAGCAACCCGCATCATGTGCTGAACGGCCTCTTCGTTGGTATGCACGTAGGCACACTCGCGCAGCTCGGCAACACTCAAGCGATGATAGGCAGCCAGCCACTGCAGCACCTCGTCGCTATCGAGCAACTCCTGCTCCAGATAGAGTTCACTGCGATTGCAGGTCGACAGAATGGCCGCTTCACGACTGCAGGTCAGCCTGCATAGCTGTTGCAATGCCTCAACCTGCGACTCCGGCGGAAAGGCAACGCGCTCGCGCACCCCTACCGACGCGGTCTTGTGGTTGATGCCCAAAGCAAGGAAAGCCATGCAGAATCGCTGGAAGTAATGGAAAGCGGGCAATTGTCCTACGTCACCCGACACAGAACAACTACCAAAGCGCGGCAGCTTTCTCTTGCAAGCGCCCGTACGCTTGCACGCAGGCTTGTGTCATCATGTGCAGCACCTTGCAGGCCAGCCCGTCACCTATCGCCCCATGAATAGATTTTTCGCGCTTTATGCTTCCCTGGCACTTGTTGGCGGCTGTCAAAGTGCATTGCACAGCTGGTCGGACACCGCGGCCACGCCAGCACCTGCTGACCAGTCAACGATCAAACAGACGCCCCCCGCAGCACCGTTCAGCCAGCAGACCCTGTACGACCTGTTGACCGCTGAAATCGCCGGACAGCGCAATCATTACGACATCGCGCTGGAGAATTACAGCGCCCAGGCAAAAGCCACCGGCGACCCTGGCGTGGCCAAACGCGCCTACCAGATCGCCGAGTACCTGAACGAGCAACCAGCCAGCCTGAACAACGCCCTGCTGTGGGCGAAAGTCGCACCTGACGACATTGATGCCCAGCGCGCCGCGGCCATCCAGCTGGCCCGTTCCGGCCGCTACGATGAGTCGATGCGCTACATGGAGCGCGTACTGCAAGGCCAGGGCGATACCCACTTCGACTTTCTTGCGCTTTCCGCGTCCGAATCCGACCCGCAAACCCGCGCCGGCCTGTTGCAGAGCTTTGACCGCCTGCTGCTCAAGCACCCCGGCAATGGCCAGCTACTGTTTGGCAAGGCCCTGTTGCTGCAGCAGGACAATCAGCCGGAAGCCGCTCTGCAGGTGCTGGAGGATGAGCCGGCCAGCCAGCAGGACATCATGCCGTTGCTGTTGCAGGCGCAACTATTGCAGAGCATGGGCCGCAGCAAGGAAGCCCTGCCGCTACTGGAAGATGGCCTGGAGTTGCACCCGCAAGACAAGCGCCTGCGCCTGGCGTACGCGCGCCTGCTGATCGAGCAAGGCCGCATGGAGGACGCCCGCGCAGAATTCACCCTGCTGCTGCAACAGAACCCGGAAGATGATGACTTGCGGCTTTCCCTGGCCCTGATCTACATGGATGATCAGGCCTGGAGCGAGGCGCAGGCCTATCTTCGCGACCTGATCGAGCGCGACGCGCATGTCGATATCGCCCATTTCAATCTCGGCCTGATTGACGAGCAGCTGAATGACCATGATGGCGCCCTGATCGAGTACTCACTGGTCGGCCCGGGTGATCAATACCTGGCCGCACAGGCCCAGCAAACCGCCCTTCTGCTGAATTTGCAGCGCCCAGCAGACGCACGTCAGCGGCTGGCCGAGGCACGCACCGACCAGCCCGGCTATGCAGTCCAGCTGTACATGCTGGAAGTCGAGAGTCTGGCAGCGAAACAATACAACGACCTTGCCTGGCAGGCAGCCCAGCAGTCCCTGCAGCAATTTCCCGGCAACCTGAGCCTGCTCTACACCCGCGCCATGCTGGCCGAGCAACGCAATGACCTGGCCCAGATGGAGCGCGACCTGCGCCAGATAATCAAAGCCGAGCCGACCAACGCCATGGCCCTGAATGCGCTCGGCTATACCCTGGCCGATCGCACCACCCGCTACGCTGAAGCGCAGGCGCTGATAGAGCGCGCGCACAAGCTGCAGCCCGACGACCCGGCCATCCTCGACAGCCTTGGCTGGGTGTATTACCGCACCGGCAATCTGGACCAGGCCGAAACCTATCTGCGCCAGGCCCTGCAGAACTACCCCGACGCCGAGATTGCTGCCCATCTGGGCGAAGTGCTGTGGATACAGGGCAAGCAGGAAGAGGCCCGCGAGATCTGGGCCCAGTCCCTGCAGCGACAACCCGACAGTTCCATTTTGCGCAGCACCATGCAGCGCCTGACCGGCAGCGAGACCCCCTGACTTATGCGCCTGCGCACCCTGCTCATTTCCAGCGCCCTGATTCTGCTCGCCGGCTGCGCCGGCTTCACCAGCAAGGAGTCCGTGCAGGGCCAGGGCAGTCCTGCTGCCTGGGAGGCACACAAGCAGCAGATAGGCGGCATCGATGGCTGGCAGATCAGCGGCAAGATCGGCATTCGTGCGCCCAGCGATTCAGGCAGCGCCACATTATTCTGGCTGCAACGCCAGGATTACTTTGACATCCGCCTCGCCGGCCCGCTGGCAGTCGGCTCCGCACGCATCAGCGGGCGAACCAACGATGTGGTGCTGGATCTTTCCACCCAGGGCAGCTTCACCTCCAACTCGGCAGAAGACCTGCTGGAGAAAGGCCTCGGCTGGCGACTGCCGCTGACCCAGCTGTTCTGGTGGGTACGTGGCCTGCCGGCACCGGAAAGCCCGAGCCAGGTCAGTCTGGATAACGACAGTCAGCTCAACCGGCTGGAGCAGGACGGCTGGCAGATCCAGTACCTCAGCTACATCGAACAGGATGGCTACAGCCTGCCGGAACGAATCAAGCTGCAAGGCCAGGATCTGCAGGTCACCCTGGTGATCAAGGATTGGCAGCCCAGAAAACTCGGCCAGTAAGCCCGCGGAGCTGTCACTGCATGCCAGACCAAATCAACAGCCACGCAGACATGCCGGCTGCCGAGCTGATCCTGCCAGCCCCGGCCAAGCTCAACCTGATGCTGCATATCCTCGGCCGGCGTACCGATGGCTATCACGAGTTACAAACCCTCTTCCAGTTTGTCGAGTATGCCGATCAACTGGGCTTTGCCTTGCGCAATGACGGACAAATTCAACTGCATGGCGAACTCCACGGCGTTCCCCATGACAGCAATCTGATCGTGCGTGCAGCCCGCCAGTTGCAACGAGCGAGCAAATGCGCACTCGGCGCCGACATCTGGCTGGACAAGCAGTTGCCCATGGGTGGCGGGCTGGGTGGCGGCAGTTCGGACGCAGCCACGACCCTGCTTGGCCTGAACCATCTCTGGCAGCTGCACTGGAGCAACGACCGGCTGGCCCGGTTGGGTCTTGAGCTGGGTGCCGACGTCCCGGTTTTCATCCACGGCCATGCCGCGTTTGCCGAAGGTGTCGGCGAAAAGCTGCAGCCGGTAACGCTGCCCGAACCCTGGTTTCTGGTGTGCATTCCGGCAGTTCATGTAAGCACCGCAGAGGTATTCTCGGCGCCGGAGTTGACACGCAATACGCCGGCAATTAAAGTGGCCGCCGTTCTCGAGCAGGGCGGTCGAAATGACTGTCAGCCGGTAGTCGAAGCGCGTTACCCGGATGTACGTAACGCTCTGATCTTGCTGAATAAATTTGTGCCAGCAAAACTTACCGGAACGGGTGGTTGTGTGTTTGGGTTCTTCCCAAGCAAAGCCGAAGCTGATAAAGTCGCGGCCCAACTTCCAGCCACACTGCCAAGTTTTGTAGCCAGGGGCAGCAACGTTTCCATGTTGCACCGGTCACTACAGAGCTTGTCCTGAGAAGCGGATGCCTGGCATCCATACACGTTACAGGGGCGTCGCCAAGCGGTAAGGCACCAGGTTTTGATCCTGGCATGCGTTGGTTCGAATCCAGCCGCCCCTGCCATTTTCCCGAAGTTGTCGAAGCTTGCTTCCGACAACTGACTGATACACCAGCTCAACCACAAGCCGGCAGGTACTGCACGTGTCCAAGATGATGGTCTTCACGGGGAACGCCAACCCCGATCTGGCTCGACGTGTAGTACGTCAGTTGCATATTCCTCTGGGTGAAGCCGCGGTTGGCAAGTTCTCCGACGGCGAAATCAGCATTGAAATCAACGAGAACGTCCGTGGCAAGGACGTGTTCCTGATCCAGCCGACCTGCGCTCCGACCAACGACAACCTGATGGAACTGGTGGTGATGGCCGACGCCTTCCGCCGTTCCTCGGCTACGCGCATCACTGCCGTTATCCCCTACTTCGGCTATGCCCGCCAGGACCGTCGCCCGCGTTCGGCCCGTGTAGCGATCAGCGCCAAAGTGGTCGCCGACATGCTCACCGTGGTCGGCATTGACCGCGTACTGACTGTCGACCTGCATGCTGACCAGATCCAGGGCTTCTTTGACATTCCGGTGGACAACATTTACGGCTCGCCGGTCCTGATCGATGACATCATCGAGCAACGCTTCGATAACCTGATGATTGTTTCCCCGGATATCGGCGGCGTGGTGCGTGCCCGCGCCGTAGCCAAGACGCTGGGTGTAGATCTGGCAATTATCGACAAGCGTCGCCCGAAGGCCAATCAGTCCGAAGTGATGCACATCATCGGTGACGTCGACGGTCGTACCTGCATTCTGGTCGACGACATGGTCGATACCGCCGGCACGCTGTGCCATGCCGCCACCGCCCTGAAGGCCCACGGTGCCGCCAAGGTATTTGCCTACAGCACCCACGCCGTGCTGTCTGGCCGCGCCATTGAAAACCTCGAAAATTCCGCACTGGACGAACTGGTGGTGACCAACACCATTCCGCTGTCTGCTGCCGCACAGGCTTGCGCCCGTATCCGCCAACTGGATATCGGCCCGATTGTCGCTGAGGCGGTACGCCGCATCAGCAATGAAGAATCGATCAGCGCGATGTTCCGCTAAGCGCGGACCCGTCTGATCGACAAGTGCCCCGCCAAGCGGGGCTTTTTTACCTAACCGCCCGGATGCTGGTCGCAAGCATGAAGGGCGGTCAGGTTATTTGGAGAAGTAAAAATGACTGATTTTGCCCTGAATGCTGAAGTGCGTTCCGACCTGGGGAAAGGTGCGAGCCGCCGCCTGCGTCGTAACGCCAACCTGGTACCCGCCGTAATTTACGGTGGCAACAAAGAGCCGAAATCGATCAGCCTGCTGGCCAAAGATCTGGCCAAACTGCTGGAGACCGAAGCCGCGTTCAGCCACGTGCTGACCCTGAACCTTGCTGACGGCAAGGAAAGCGTCCTGATCAAGGCCCTGCAGCGCCACCCGGCCAAGGGTTTTGTACTGCACGCTGACTTCATCCGTGTCGTCGCCGGCCAGAAACTGACTGCACTGATTCCGCTGCACTTCCTCAACGAAGAAACTGCTGCCGGCGTCAAGCAGGAAGGCGGCATCGTGTCCCACACCATCTCCGAAGTCGAAGTGACCTGCCTGCCGAAGAACCTGCCCGAGTTCATCGCAGTGGATATGGCCAATGTGGCCCTTGGCCAGACCATTCACCTGTCTGACCTCAAGCTCCCGGCTGGTGTCGAGCTGGTAGCCCTGGCCCACGACAGTGACCTGCCCGTAGCCAACATTCACGCTCCGCGCGTGGTGCAGGATACTGAAGAGCCTGCTGCAGATGCAGGCGCCAGCGAAGGCGAAGCAGAAGCCGAGTAATCTGCTTACTGCCTGCCGTTAACGAAGGGGCTCCGTCGTGACTGCCGTGCAACTGATCGTTGGCCTGGGAAATCCGGGACCGGAATACGACCAGACGCGGCATAACGCCGGGGCCCTTTTCGTTGAGTGCCTGGCTGACCGGCACAACGTCAGTCTCAGCCCGGAGAAGAAATACTTCGGCCTGACGGGGAAATTCAGTCATCAGGGCCGCGACGTCCGCCTGCTGATTCCCACCACCTATATGAACCGCAGTGGTCAGGCGGTGGCTGCCCTGGCCAATTTCTTCCGTATTCCGCCCGAGGCCATACTGGTGGCCCACGACGAACTGGACATGCCCCCCGGCGTGGCCAAGCTCAAGCTCGGCGGCGGTCATGGCGGACACAACGGCTTGCGCGACATCGTTGCCCAGCTTGGCAACCAGAACGGCTTTTACCGCCTGCGGCTGGGCATCGGTCACCCGGGACACAGCAGCATGGTCTCCGGCTTCGTCCTTGGCCGCGCACCGCGCAGTGAACAGGAACTGCTCGATGCCAGCATCGACAACGCCTTGAGCGTACTGCCGGAAATGCTCGCAGGTGACTGGAGCAAAGCCATGCACAAACTCCACAGCCTGAAGGCTGCAACCTGATTTTTTAGCGCCGCTAGCGCGCGAGGAACACACCATGGGATTCAATTGCGGCATCGTCGGCCTGCCCAACGTCGGCAAGTCCACCCTGTTCAATGCCTTGACCAAATCCGGGATCGCCGCGGAGAACTTTCCGTTCTGCACCATCGAACCCAATACCGGCATCGTACCGATGCCCGATGCTCGCCTCGAAGCCCTGGCCGAGATCGTCAAGCCCGAACGCATCCTGCCGACCACCATGGAGTTCGTCGATATCGCAGGGTTGGTAGCCGGCGCCTCCAAGGGCGAAGGCCTGGGCAACAAGTTCCTGGCCAACATCCGCGAAACCGATGCCATCGCCCATGTGGTGCGCTGTTTCCAGGATGAAAACGTCATCCACGTGTCCAACAGTGTCGACCCCAAGCGCGATATCGAGATCATCGATCTGGAACTGATCTTCGCCGACCTCGACAGTTGCGAAAAGCAATTGCAGAAAGTCACCCGCAACGCCAAGGGTGGCGACAAGGACGCAGTGGCGCAGAAAGCCCTGCTGGAAAAACTCATCCCGCACTTCACCGAAGGCAAGCCGGCGCGCACCCTGCTGCGCACCCTGGGGGATGACGACAGGCAGCTGGTGCGCAGTTTCCACCTGCTGACCAGCAAGCCGGTGATGTACATCGCCAACGTCGCCGAAGACGGTTTCGAGAACAATCCGCTGCTGGATATCGTCAATGAAATCGCCGCTGCCGAGGGCGCCCCGGTGGTGCCGGTGTGCAACAAGATCGAAGCGGAAATCGCCGAACTGGAGGATGGCGAAGAAAAGGACATGTTCCTCGAAGCCCTTGGCCTGGAAGAACCCGGCCTGAACCGCGTGATCCGCGCCGGCTATGAACTGCTCAGCCTGCAGACCTATTTCACCGCCGGGGTAAAGGAAGTCCGTGCCTGGACCGTGCGCGTCGGCGCCACCGCTCCGCAGGCTGCAGCGGTGATTCACACCGACTTCGAAAAAGGCTTCATCCGCGCCGAAGTCGTGGCCTATAACGACTTCATCCAGTACCGGGGTGAATCCGGCGCCAAGGAAGCCGGCAAATGGCGCCTGGAAGGCAAGGAGTACATCGTCAAGGATGGCGACGTGATGCATTTCAGGTTCAACGTCTGACCCTGCAGCTACACCCTGCAAAGCATAAAGCCGCACTGAGTTGCGGCTTTATGCTTTGTGCCTGCCGGCATCCGGATTGACTGCATAATCTCCCCGTCAAACAAGCCCTAACATGGCGACCCGAGCAGTCGTCACATACTATTAAAAAAGCAGTAGCCCTTTCACCGTCAATCTTTTCTGGGCTGATGGCAACGGAGAGACAGCGCGGGCTTGGCGCAATCCCCTGCAAGGAGAACATCCATGGAACAGCTATCCGGTGCCGACAACGTTTCGCTGCTTGGCGAGCGCGGCAATGTCTACAACCACGTTGGCGTGCTGATGATTTATGACACCACCACCGCTCCCGGCGGGAGTGTGCGTTACAAGGACATTCTCCAGCACTTCGAGGACCGCCTGTACCTGAATCCGGTTTTCCGCCGCCATCTGGAAATCACCCCGCTGGGGCTGGATCGCCCTTATCTGGTGGCAGACTCACTGATTGATGTCGAGTACCACATCCGCCATATCGCCTTGCCCGAGCCGGGTGACTGGCGACAGCTGATGATCCAGGTCGCCCGCCTGCACTCGCGCCCGCTGGACCGTACGCGCCCGCTGTGGGAGGTGTACGTCATCGAGGGGCTGGACAATATTCCGAACCTGCCCAAAGGCGCCTTTGCCATCTTTCTGAAGATTCACCATGCCGTTGTCGACGGCATGGCCGCCGTCCACCTGCTGACTCAACTGCATACCCTCACGCCGGAGCCTGTCGACACGCTCAACATCCGTTCCACCATTGATGCAGACTACAGCCCGTCAAACTATGAACTGCTGTCGCGGACCGTCAGCAACGGCGTCGAGCGGATCAGCAAGCTGGCAAGGTTTGGTTTCAATGGTACGGCCAGGCTGCTTGCGGCAGGCAAGGAGCAGCTCGCACGCCTCAACGAACTGGACAGCCTGTCTCTAGGCAGCCTTACCGGCGGACTTCTGCCGGCAAAGGCGCCGCACACGCGCTTCAGTGAGAAGGTTTCCCGCAACCGGGTGGTGGAAGGCTTTGGCATGCCCCTTTCACGGATCAGGCGTATTCGCGAAAAAGTCCCCGGCAGCAGCCTCAACGACATTTTCATCTGCGTCGCCAGCGGGGCGGTACGCAAGTACCTGGAAGCCAAAGGCGAGCTGCCGGAACAGTCACTCATGTCGCTCATGCCGATTTCCCTGCGCACCGATGCTTCTGCTGGCGGCAATGATGTCAGCGGCGTACAGGTGAAAATCTGCTCGGACATTGCCGACCCCATAGAACGCCTGAAAGCCGTGCATCACGAAACCAGGGCAAGCAAGACCCAGGCAGAAAAAATGGGTCTGGACATGCTGAAAAACCTGCTCGAGGTGATGCCGGCCATGCTGGTCGACAGTCTGATACGCAGGTTGATTCTGCCCACGATCAACATCGCCACCTCCAACGTGCGCGGCCCGGACAAACCGCTCTATCTGGCGGGCGCCAAGGCCATGTGCATGTACCCGGTGAGCATTCCGGCGGACGGCGCCGGGCTCAATTTCACCGGAGTCAGCTATAACGGCGTGATGTGGGTGTCCATGGTCTCCTGCCGCAAGATGCTGCCCGACCCGGCGTTGATGCTGGCCTGCATGACCGAAGCCTGGAGCGAGCTGCTGATAGCCGCAGATCACCTGCCTGATCCTGCACTCCAGACGAAGGCACGGCCTGCCCGACGCAGCCGGGCCGCCGTCCGTCGCAAGTAATCACTGCAGGGCGCCGGCACGTGGCCTAAGCGATTGAATGTCAGGATAAAAATATCCTGATGGGTTGACACAACGGAGGCTCGCTAGAATAATGCGCGCCACAAATGGCAACGTAGCTCAGTTGGTTAGAGCACGGCATTCATAATGCTGGGGTCGGTGGTTCAAGTCCACTCGTTGCTACCATACAAATCAAAGGCTTACCTTCGGGTAGGCCTTTGTTGTTTCTGGGGTAGTGACTACCCCTTGCCTACAACGCCTTACCCATGAGCAACGAGAGGTTCAATTTCATGCTCGATCCGCTCACCGTTAGTAGCCATCGTAGTCGCCAAGGCGTACTCCATCTGCAGGTTCATCCAGAACTGCGCCGAGGTGTCGAAGTACCGAGCAAGCCGTATAGCAACGTCTGCTGTGATGCCGCGACGCTCAAGGGCAATATCATTGATAGTCGGCGCAGACACCTTCAAGTTGCGAGCCAATGCAGCCGGGGTAATGCCCAGGGGCTCCAGGTACTCTTCCCGCAAAACTTCGCCCGGATGTATTGGGCGCATTCCGTTAATAATCATGGCGCAGCCTCCTTAGTGGTAATCGACGATTTCAACTTCAGTGGGGCCAGCATCCGTCCACACGAAGCAGATCCGCCATTGATCATTGATCCTGATGCTATGTTGACCATCCCTGTTGCCATGCAATGGCTCTAACCGATTGCCGGGAGGTGAACGCAAATCACGCAATTCTGTCGCGGCATGAAGCATCAATAACTTTCTCGTTGCGACCCTTAAAACACCGCCCCATCGGCGGGACTCTCCAGAATCAAACAGCGACTGTGTATCACTACACTTGAAGCTCAGGATCACAAATTAACCCTTAACGTTATTCGTTAACGTATTGCATTATTGAACCAACTGAGGGATCCGTCAACAGGCAACAGCATGCCCACTCTGAACCAATGGCGAAAGACGCAAAGCTGACTCCAGGTGATCAAGCGTATGGCCTATGGCTTTAGGGACTCGGACTACTTCTTCATGAAAATCAAGGCCGCCTTCCCCGGGAAAGTGCGATGAACCTTTTTCTTTGCCTGCGGTTCAAGCCGCCACGCGGCGGCCCGGCCGCCAGTTGGCCAGCAGCAAACCACTGAAGATCAACGCCGCGCCGGCCCAGTGAAAACCCTGCAATGACTCGTCCAGCAAGGCCCAGCTGAGCACGGCGGCAAACACCGGCATCAGGTAATTGCTCAAGCCAACGCGGGAGGCGCCCAGCACCTTGATCCCGTAATTCCACGCCAGGTAGGCAAACAGGGAGGCGAATACAGCGGTATAGGCGATCGCGGCCAGATTGCTCATTGATGGTTCGAAAAGCTGCCCCCGCCAGAGCTCCAGCAGATAGAACGGCAGCAACAGCGGAATGCCCAGCGCAATCAGCGCTGCCATCAGCGACAGCGGTGCTATTGCCGCCAAGGTGGCTGACCAACGCCGCAACAGCAGCGAATAGAGTGCCCAGTCGAGTATCGAAAGCAGAACCCACAGGTCACCCTGACGGAACTGCAGATTACGCAGTTTCTCCCAGCTGCCCGTACTGATCAGCACCAGCAAGCCGGCGGCGGCGAGCAGCATGCCATACCAGGCACGGCGCACCGGCCACTCGCCGAGCAGCACACCGGCCCCCAGAAAAAGCACCAGCGGCAGGCAGGTATTGAGCAGGGTCATGTTGATCGCGGTAGTGGTCTGGGCCGCGTGGTAGAGCATGCTGCTGTAACCGGCGATGGCCAGCCCGGCGAGCACCACCAGCTGCGGTGCGGTTTTTAGCAGCAGCCGGCGCTGGCGCCAGAGCGGAACGGCAACAAAGGGCAGCAACAGGATCAACGCCAGTACCCAGCGCCAGAATGCCAGGCTCATGGGCGGTATGGCCTCATGGAAAGCCCGTGCCACCAGCGCATTGCCGGCCCAGAAGAGACTGCCCAGTATCAGGCCGAGCCAGGCCAGTGCCGCGCTGTCGGTGCGCGCCGGTGAATCCGTCATGGTGCACGCAAGCGATACTGCGCAGGCAGCTGATCGATATTGTTGATAGTGACGTTGAGGCTTTTCCAGATGCCGTTCTTGATGCTGTAGATGCAGCCATGAATGGCCAGCGCCTGCCCTCGCCGCCAGGCATTCTGCACAATGGTGGTGTGGCTGACATTGGCGACCTGCTGGATCACGTTCAGCTCGCACAGGCGGTCCACGCGGGCCTCTTCGTCCGGGAACTGCGCCAGGTGATCACGCTGCTCATAATACAGATCGCGAATCGAGCGCAACCAGCCGTCAATCAGGCCCAGCTGGGCATCCTGCATGGCGGCACGTACACCGCCACAGCCATAGTGCCCGGTCACCAGAATGTGCTGCACCTTGAGCACATCCACTGCGTACTGGATGACCGAGAGACAGTTGAGATCGGTGTGCAGCACCACGTTGGCTACGTTGCGGTGCACGAACAGGTCGCCCGGCAACAGGCCGACAATTTCGTTGGCCGGTACCCGCGCATCGGAACAGCCGATCCACAGATATTCGGGTACCTGCTGATTGGCCAGCTTGGCGAAAAACTGCGGATCCTCTTCGTTGATCGACTCTGCCCAACGGGCATTGTTGTCGATCAATTCCTGTAAATCGCTCATTGCTAGCTTCCTTTAAACTGATTGTTGCACCCCTGGAATGGCAACCCGGTTTGGACAAGTCGCCAAGTGCAAAGGTCACAGACGGGCATGGCGACGCCACCACCCGTTAAGCGCCGCCGGCTCGGCGAGTGCCTGCTGTTGCCAATGCGCATGCCAGCTTTCGGCCTCCAGTTGCATGGCTCGCCAGTCAGGCTCTGCCTTCTGCAATTGCGCCAGCAAGCGGGCTTCCAGCTGGTCACGACTGGCCTGCAGCGCATGACGAAAATCCGCATCAGCCAGTGCCCGCCGGTGTACCGGCTCGAAACGCCACCAGCGACTCTGCGCAACCGGCTGAGCAACATCACTGAGCAGGTCGGCGCCGGCACCGACGGCAAACGCCAGTGGCTGGAACAGACCCAGGCAAGGCGCAGAGGTCGCGGTAGCCAGCATTTGCGGCGACCCCGCTCCCAGCCGGGCAATCAGGCTGGCCGTGGTTTGCGAGGGCCGCCAGAAGCTGCCGGCATGCATGCAAACCTGCCGGTTATTGTGCCGCGCAAAATCTTCACCGCGTTGACCATGGCTGCGCAAGGCCGCAGCAAGCTCCTGCCAGCCGGCAGTTGCCGGACAGCTCGCCAGAAACTGCTGATTCATGGCGCGGCGCTGATGCGCTCCGCCAATCCACGGCAGCAGGCGCGTATCGAAGGCCCGGGCAAAATGAAAATCACCCTTGCCATTCCAGCAGCCCAGCTTTCTGGCCTGTCCGGGCAAGTCCTGGCTGCTCAGGTCGAATTCATGGCCGAGACTCAGCGCGTTGGAAATCGCCCAGCGTTCGACCTTCTTCGCCGCCCAGAGACTACCTGCGGTTTCCAGTACCCAGGCTTCCTCTGGGTCAGCCAGCAGAAAGCTGCTGTCATAGCGGAAGTGTTTGTCTCGGTAACCGCCAGGCCCGGCCTGCCCATACCTTTGCAGATGTTCGCTGATCACCGCGATACCTTCGCGCGCCGTGCCGGCCCGCTCCAGCGCCAGACGCAACAGGTCCATGCCGAGCAACGCTTCGCCTTTCTTCGCCGTCAGGCGGGTGAAGACCGCCTCGTTGCCGATGGCCAGACCCCGCTCGTTCACACCCATCTCGGCACCCCAGATCCAGCTGGGCTGGCTGAGAATCACTGCGTGCCGATCGGCTGTCTGCGCTACGTCAATATAGGTCGTACGCACCTGACGGGTTGCATCCCCGCAGACCGCAGGCAGCCGCAACAGGCGCTGGGGCTCGGCCGCCTCGCGATCACTGTTCTTCGCCAGCCAGCTGACGCCCGCTTGCCGCAGCACCAGCGTGTCACACATGCCATCCTCCCGGACCGCTTCGCGCTTTCTGCCTGATCATCTGCCAATAGTAGGCCTATCCGGCGGCCACACAGAAAAAAGCCAGTACCCCGGGGCACTGGCCAGTGTCATTTCCCATATCCAGCAACCGCATAGCCGGGCTGGCAGCCCGCAGCCATAGCCTATTACTCAGCCCCGCTTCTCCAGCGGCAGCTTGTGCAATGTCGCCATACTGGCGGAGCGCTGACTCAGGTAGCGGGTACAGCTGACGCGCAGGAAGGAGGCGAAATTGACCACATCACCACGATAATCCATTACCTCGTCATACAACTTGGTAATCAGCTGGTTGGTGGTCATGCCATCGACTTCGGCAATCTCGCGCAGAATGTCCCAGAACTGGTTTTCCAGCCGCAGGGTAGTAACCACCCCGCGGATACGCAGTGAACGCGAGCGCGATTCATAGAGGATCGGATCCGCCTTTACATAGAGCTCACACATCGCGTTCTCCTCGATTTAGCCCAGCACTTTCAGAAATGCCGCCAGCCAGGCCGGATGCGCCGGCCAGGCCGGAGCCGTGACCAGATTGCCGTCAACATGCACGGCATCCACCGGCACTTCAACATACTCGCCCCCGGCCAGACGTACTTCCGGCGCGCAGGCCGGATACGCGCTGCAGGAGCGACCCTTGAGCACACCGGCGGCGGCCAGCAACTGGGCACCGTGGCAGACGGCAGCAATCGGTTTGTTGGCCGCCGCAAAGGCCTGCACCAGCGCAATGACCTGCTGATTCAGACGCAGATACTCGGGAGAGCGGCCGCCGGGCACTACCAGCGCATCATAGTCCTCGGCACGTACGGCATCGAAGGCGAAGTTGAGCACGAAGTTATGCCCCGGCTTCTCACTGTAGGTCTGGTCGCCTTCGAAATCGTGGATCGCCGTGCGCACGCTGTCACCCGCCTGCTTGCCCGGGCAAACCGCGTGCACGGTATGCCCCACCATCTGTAGCGCCTGGAACGGCACCATCATCTCGTAGTCTTCGACGTAATCACCGGTCAGGATCAGTATCTTTCTGGCTGTCATGGTTGTAGCTCCTGTAGGGGATGGAAGTAGCAACAGTCTCATGCAGCATGGCAGGCGGCGGGTAACAACCGGGTACTACAGACATAAAAAACCCCGCACGAGACGGGGTTTATTTATAGCAGCAAGCTTACAGGGGCTTGCCGCGGTTGCCGTGCTGGCTGACGAACTGCTGCACGGTTTGCAGGTCATTGGCCAGCACCGTACAGCGTTCATCGCGCTGGAACAGGTCAGCCAGATGCGCTGGCAGGGCCAGTGCCCGGGAGATACCGGCCTTTTCAACGGCTTCAGGAAACTTGACCGGATGGGCAGTACCCAGAATCACCATCGGCGTGGCCAGACTGCGGCGGCACTCACGCGCCGCACGCACGCCGATGGCCGTGTGCGGGTCGAGCAGTTCGCCACACTCCTGATAGACCTCGGCAATGGTGGCGCAGGTTTGCGCATCATCTACAGCCAGCGAGTCGAACAGCTTGCGTGCTTCGGTCCAGCGTTCCTCACTCACTGATAGCTTGCCGCTGGCCTTGAAGTTGTCCATCAGCCCGGACAAGGCCAAGCCGTTGCGCCCATGCAGATCGAACAGCAGACGCTCGAAATTCGACGACACCATGATGTCCATCGACGGCGACAGCGACGGGTGCAGGGTGTCCTTGTCGTAGCGGTTGCCCGACATGAAGCGGTGCAGGATGTCGTTGCGGTTGGTGGCGACGATCAGCTGGCTGATCGGCAGGCCCATGTTGCGCGCCAGATAGCCGGCAAAAATATCGCCGAAGTTGCCGGTCGGTACCGAGAAGGCGATCGAGCGCGCCGGTCCGCCCAGCTGCAATGCCGCATAAAAGTAGTAGACGATCTGGGCCATGATCCGCGCCCAGTTGATCGAGTTGACGGCTACCAGCCGGGTGCCCTTGAGGAAAGACTGGTCGGCGAAGCTGGCCTTGACCATTTCCTGGCAATCATCGAAGTTGCCTTCGATGGCGATGTTGTGGATGTTGTCGCCGAAGATGGTGGTCATCTGCCGGCGTTGCACCTCGGACACGCGGTTGTGCGGGTGCATGATGAAGATGTCGACGTTATCGCAGGCTTTACAGCCCTCGATAGCCGCCGAACCGGTATCACCGGAAGTGGCACCCATGATCACCACACGCTCGTTGCGCCTGGCGAGGATGTGATCGAGCAGGCGACCGAGCAGTTGCAGGGCGAAATCCTTGAACGCCAGGGTCGGGCCGTGGAACAGTTCCAGCACCCACTCGTTGCCATGCAGCTGACGCAGTGGCGCTACCGCGCTGTGCTCGAACACCGCGTAGGTTTCTTCGAGAATCTGCTTGAAGTCGGCATCCGCAATGCTGCCGGCAACAAACGGGCGCATCACCCGAAAGGCCAACTCGTGATAGGGCAAGCCGGCCCAGGAAGCAATTTCCTCCTGAGTGAAACGCGGCAGGTTTTCCGGCACATAGAGGCCGCCGTCAGAAGCCAGACCGGCCAGCAGTACGTCTTCGAAATTCAGGGCCGGTGCCTGGCCACGGGTGCTGATATAACGCATGTTGTCTGCCTTTGTTAATTCAGATGCTCAACGCGGATACGCATCACCGGACCGGCCACATCATTGAGTGCCTCCAGCGCAGCGATCGCATCATTCATGCACTGCTCGGTGACCCGGTGGGTCAGCAGGATCATCGGCACCAGGCCGTCATGCTCTTCGGCTTCCTTCTGCATCACCGACTCGATATTGATGCCGCGTGCCGACAGGATGCTGGCAACCTGGGCCAGCACACCGGGATGGTCCTTGGCCTGTACGCGCAGGTAGTAGGCGCTCTCGCACTCGCTGATCGGCAGGATCGGGTGATCGGACAACGCATCAGCCTGGAAGGCCAGGTGTGGCACGCGGTTCTGCGGGTCGGTGGTCAGTGCACGCACCACGTCTACCAGATCGGCGACCACTGAAGAAGCGGTCGGCTCCATGCCGGCACCGGCGCCGTAGAACAGGGTACTGCCGGCGGCATCGGCGTTGACCATCACCGCGTTCATCACGCCATTGACGTTGGCGATCAGGCGATCGGCGGGAATCAGCGTCGGGTGTACGCGCAACTCGATGCCGCGCTCGGTACGGCGGGCTACGCCCAGATGCTTGATGCGATAACCCAGCGCCTCGGCATAACCGACATCGGCACTGGTCAGCCGGGTGATGCCCTCGGTGTAGGCCTTGTCGAACTGCAGGGGAATACCAAAGGCGATCGAGGCGAGAATCGTCAGCTTGTGCGCCGCATCGATACCTTCCACGTCGAAAGTCGGATCCGCCTCGGCATAGCCCAGCGCCTGGGCTTCCGTAAGCACATCGGCAAACGGACGGCCCTTCTCGCGCATTTCGCTGAGAATGAAATTACCGGTACCGTTGATGATCCCGGCGACCCAGTTGATGCGGTTGGCAGACAGGCCTTCGCGAATCGCCTTGATCACCGGAATGCCTCCGGCCACTGCAGCTTCGAAGGCGACAATCACGCCTTTCGCACGTGCCTTGGCAAAGATCTCGTTGCCATGCACGGCAATCAGCGCCTTGTTCGCCGTGACCACATGCTTGCCATTCTCGATGGCCTTGAGCACCAGCTCGCGGGCCACCGTATCGCCACCAATCAGTTCGATGACAATGTCGATTTCCGGATTGTTGGCAATATCGAAAATATCGGCAGTCACAGGGGTGGTGCCGGTTGCGCACAGGGGATTGGCACGCCGGGCGCCAATCTGCGCCACTTCGATGCCACGCCCGGCGCGGCGGGCAATCTCTTCAGCGTTGCGTTTGAGTACGTTATAGGTACCGCCACCGACAGTACCCAGCCCACAGATGCCCACTTTGACCGGTTTCACGCTGAAGCTCCCCATCCTTTCTGCACGAAGCGGCCGGGCAATGCCCGGCCGCTGATTGAAGGTCTGCACACATTACGAAGGCGGGGATTTTACGTCAAATCAGCGCCCGTGGACGGGTTATTTGGCCTTCAGTGCCAACTCGGCAAGCTGGGGCGCCGGCTGGTAGCCGGGAATCAGCTGGCCATTTTCCAGAACGATGGCCGGTGTGCCATTCACACCGATCATCTGGCCCAGCTCGTATTGCCTGGCCACCGGGTTGTCACAGGTAGCTGCGGGCACTTCCTTGCGCAACTTGGCCAGATTCATTGCCGCCTGGCGATCCTTGCTGCACCAGACGCTGACCAGCGTGTTGTAGCCATGGCTGTCGATACCCTGACGAGGGAAGGCCATATAGCGTACTTCGATACCCAGCCGATTGAGTTCGGGCACTTCGGCATGCAGTTTCTGGCAGTAGCCGCAATCGGTATCGGTGAACACGGTGATATGGGTTTTCGGCTTTTCCGGAGCAAACACCACCATTTCGGACACCGGAACCTTGGCCAGCAATTGTGCGGTTTCTGCACTGGCGTGTTGCTCGGTCAGATTGACTACATCGCCATCTTTCATCTGATACAGATTGCCCTGCAGCAGGAACTGCCCGTCAGCGCTGGCGTAAAGCAAACGCCCGCCCTTGAGCTGGACCTGAAACATCCCCGGCATGGCACTTTCAGCAATGGTTTCGATCGGCAGATCAGGCTGGATAGTACTGAGGGTTTTTCGAATGGCCTGATCAGGGTCTGCAGCATGGGTAACGGTAGTGGAAAGTGCCAGCATCAGACCGGCAGACAGGGGTAGAAAACGCATGAAAAACTCCTCTGATTGATCGGCGAAGCCTACCACAGACGCCTTAAAAACCTTGCCCGGCAGATGGTTACTGCAGATTACAACTCAGCCGCGCGGATGGTGCCGCGCGTGCAATTCCTGCAGCCGGGCGCGGGCCACATGGGTATAGATCTGCGTGGTGGACAGGTCGCTGTGACCCAGCAGCATCTGTACCACCCGCAAGTCAGCCCCATGATTGAGCAGATGGGTGGCAAAGGCATGGCGCAACGTATGCGGCGAGAGTGGCTTGCTGATGCCCGCGACTCTTGCATGCAGCTTGATGCGATGCCAGAAGGTCTGCCGGGTCATCTGTTCGGCACGCAGACTGGGAAACAGCACACTGCTCGACTTGCCGCCCAGCAACTGCCCACGCGCTTCCAGCTGGTAACGCTGCAGCCAGGCAATGGCCTCCTCGCCCAACGGTACCAGGCGTTCCTTGCCGCCCTTGCCGAATACGCGTAACACCCCCTGGCGCAGGTTGACCTGTTCCAGAGTCAGCGAAACCAGTTCGGTGACGCGCAACCCGCAGGCATAGAGCACTTCAAGCATGGCGCGATCGCGCAGACCCAGCGCCTCTGCCACATCCGGGGCTGCCAGCAACGCCTCGACATCCGCCTCGCTGAGTGACTTGGGCAACGGGCGACCGAGCTCCGGCAGTGCCACCTGCAAGGTAGGATCCAGCTGAATCAGGCCTTCACGCAGCAGAAAACGGTAGAACCCGCGCAGACAGGACAAAAAGCGCGCCGTGGAGCGGGCGCTGTAACCTTGCGCCAAGCGCCAGGCCAGATGATCCAGTATCATGTCGCGACTCACCCCGGCCAGCGGCACATCACGTTCGCTCACCCAGGCATGAAAATGACCGATATCGCTGCGGTACGCCGCCCGGGTATGGGCTGACAAACCCTTCTCCAGCCACTGGGCTTCCAGAAAGCGATCAAGCAGAGGGTGATCCAGGGTTGGCATGCTAGCTGTTCATCCGTTCAATGCATGCGTAGTCTTTCACAGCCCACTCCACTTACTCCAGCAACGCAGGTTTTTGATGAGCGAAATACAAATTCTTCTCGGCATCGGCGGCATCGGCGCGGCGTCCCTGGCGAGTCAATGGCTGGCCTGGCGCCTGCGCCTGCCGGCCATCCTGTTTCTCCTGCTGTGCGGCATCCTCGCCGGCCCGATGCTTGGCTGGCTGGATCCGGAACTGCTGTTTGGCGACCTGCTGTTTCCGATCGTCTCACTGGCCGTGGCACTGATCCTGTTTGAAGGCAGCCTGACCCTGCATCTTTCCGAGTGGAAAGAAATCGGCAGCGTAGTCCGGCGCATGGTCACCATAGGTGCACTCGCGACCTGGGTAGTGATTGCCGTAACCACCCACTACCTGCTGGATTTCTCCTGGGATCTGGCCATCCTGTTCGGCACCCTCACCCTGGTCACCGGCCCCACCGTGATCACCCCGATGCTGCGCGTGGTGCGCCCCAAGGCCTCGATTGCCAACATCCTGCGCTGGGAAGGCATCGTCATTGACCCGATCGGCGCCCTGCTGGCGGTCGTGGTGTTCAGCTTTATCGTCAGCCAGAGCAACGGTGAGGCGCTGAGCAGTAGCCTGGGCACCTTCGCGGCAGTGATCATCTGCGGCAGCTTCTTCGGTATCGCCGGCGGCTGGCTGTTCGGCCTCGGGCTGCGTCGTCACTGGCTGCCGGAATACCTGCAGAACCTCGGCGCCCTGGCTTCGGTCCTCGCCGTGTTCATCGCCTCCAACCTGCTGGTGCACGAGTCGGGCCTGCTGGCAGTCACCCTGATGGGCATGTGGCTGGCCAACATGCGCGGCGTGGATGTCAGACACATCCTGCACTTCAAGGAAAACCTCAGTGTCTTGCTGATTTCCGGCCTGTTCATCATCCTCGCCGCCCGCCTTGATCTCGCCGCCCTGATTGCCCTGGGCCCGGCCACGCTGATCTTGCTGGCAGTGATTCAACTCGTCGCGCGCCCGCTTACCGTTGCCGTAAGCACCATTGGCTCCAGCCTCAACTGGCGCGAACGGGCCCTGCTGTCCTGGATTGCCCCGCGCGGAATTGTCGCCGCTGCCGTGTCGGCCATCTTTGCCCAACGCCTGCTCGAGCATGGCGGTTATGAGCAGGCAGAGTTGCTGGTACCTCTGACCTTTCTGGTGATCATCGGCACCGTGGTGCTGCAGAGTGCCACTTCGCGCCCGCTGGCCAAGCTGCTCAAGGTCGACGAGCCGGCCTCTCGCGGCTTTCTCATCATCGGCGCCAACCCGGTTGCACGCGCCATCGGTAAAGCCCTGCAACAGAGCGGCTGGCGTCTGCTGCTGACCGACTCCAGCTGGGAAAACATCAAGGCTGCGCGAATGGATAACCTGCCTACCTACTTCGGCAACCCGGCATCGCAGCACGCCGACGCCAACCTCGACCTGATCGGGCTGGGACAACTACTCGCGCTATCACCATCCAGCGAACTGAATACGCTGGCCTGCACCCGTTTCCGGCCGGAATTTCGCAGCCAGAATCTGTACAGCCTGCCAAACCAGAAAGAGCAACAGCTCAGCGACAAGCACCGTGCCAGCCATGAACACCGCGGCCAGCCGCTTGGCTTTCCCACGCGCACCTACGGCCAGCTGGCCAGTGTCCTGTCCAAGGGCGGCAGCATCCGCACCACTACCCTGTCCGACAGTTTTGGCTGGGATGATTACCAGGCATTGCACGGCAACCGCGCTACCCTGCTGATGGCCACGGACCCGCGGGACTGGATTCATATTGCCAGTGCCGAACTGAGCTTCACACCGGGCCCTGACTGGGTTCTGCTGTCGCTGATCGAGGCACAACCCCTGGACAACAAGGCTGCGGAAGATAGCGCCGGCAAGGAAACCGCCAAAAGCGAGCGTCCGAAAGCGCCCAAGGCCGCCCGTTAGCAGGCCTGCAAGAGCACCAACCCGGACGCCTGAATACTTAGACCACCGCAGAGCGAGGCCCGCATGCAGGAAATTCAA
Organism: Pseudomonas pohangensis; assembly: GCF_900105995.1. Classification (NCBI taxonomy): domain Bacteria; kingdom Pseudomonadati; phylum Pseudomonadota; class Gammaproteobacteria; order Pseudomonadales; family Pseudomonadaceae; genus Pseudomonas; species Pseudomonas pohangensis. Next base: position 2,454,781 of record NZ_LT629785.1, read on the forward strand.
ATTCGCAATGACTCACCCGCTGCCGGGCTGATCAACCTGACCCATATCATCTATGGCCTGCACGCCTTTGCCATCGTCACCGGGATTGTCGGCAGCGCCACGATTGTCGGTTCTTTTCTCGGCAGCCTGCCGTCGATCCTGGCGGTGATCCTCAACTACGTAAAACGCAGCGAAACCCGCGGCACCTGGCTGGAAAGCCATTTCAGCTGGCAGATCCGCACCTTCTGGTTCGCCCTGCTGTGGGTATGCATTGCCGTGGCGCTGGCCCTGACCATCATTGCCTTGCCCTTGACCCTGTGCATCCTGGTTGGTCTGACCCTGTGGGTGATTTACCGCATCGGTCGTGGCTGGCTGGCCCTCAATGCGCAGCGCACGGTTCCCTGAAGCAGCCCGTCAGCTTTCTCCAGGCACAAAAAAAGCAGCCGGCTGGCTGCTTTTTTTGTTGCGGTAAGCCGGATTAGACCAGCTTTTCCTTGATACGTGCAGCCTTGCCGGACAGTGCGCGCAGGTAGTACAGCTTGGCCTTGCGTACGTCACCGCGACGCTTGACGGACAGACTGTCAACCAGCGGCGAATAAGTCTGGAAAGTACGCTCCACACCAACACCGTTGGAAATCTTGCGTACAGTGAAAGCACTGTTGAGGCCACGGTTGCGCTTGGCAATCACGACGCCTTCGAAGGCCTGCAGACGCGAACGGTCGCCTTCCTTCACTTTTACCTGAACGATGACAGTGTCACCCGGTGCAAAAGGGGGAACCACTTTGCTCATCTGTTCAGCTTCGATCTGCTGAATAATCTTGTTGGTCATGCTGTGCTCCTGAGACAGGCCCGGCCTGCCATCGATACGTTAACTATCGTTCCGCTGGCGAAGGTATTCCGCCAACAGCTTTTGTTCTTCTCCAGAAAGCGAGCGGCTATCCAGAAGATCAGCGCGGCGTTCACAGGTACGTCCCAGGGACTGCTGCAAGCGCCAGCGCCGGATGTGTTCATGGTTGCCACTCATCAGCACCTCAGGAACACGCTTGCCTGCATACACCTCGGGTCGGGTGTAGTGCGGGCAATCGAGCAGGCCATCCGTAAAGGAGTCCTCCTCAGCGGAGTCCGCATGGCCCAGGGCCCCCGGAAGCAACCGCGTTACCGCATCAATCAGCACCATGGCCGGCAGCTCACCGCCGGACAATACGTAATCGCCAATCGACCATTCTTCATCCACGTGCGCTTCAATAAAGCGCTCATCGATGCCTTCATAACGTCCGGCAATCAGGATCAGTGTCTGTTCCTGTGCCAGTTGCTGCACCGCAGCCTGTGTCAGCTTGCGGCCTTGCGGCGACAGGTAAATAACCTTCGCCTTGGCGCCTGCAGCGTGTCTGGCATCTGCCAGTGCGCGCTCCAGCGGCCCGATCTTCATCACCATGCCGGGGCCACCGCCAAACGGGCGATCATCCACGGTCTGGTGCCGGTCTTCGGTGTAGCTGCGCGGGTTGCGGCAGGTCAACTGCAGCAAGCCCTGCTTCACCGCCCGGCTGGTTATGCCGTAATCACTGATGGCCGCAAACATCTCCGGAAAGATGCTGATGACCTCAACCTGCAAACCTTTCATGCTGCTCAGAAGTCCGCATCCCAATCGACGCGCATTTCTGCAGCCTGCAGATCAATCGACTGCACACATTGCCCGGTATAGGGCAACAGGCGTTCGCGATCATCCAGACTACCGGCACAGGGCCGCACCACCATGACGTCATTGGCACCGGTTTCCAGCAGATGGTCGATCTGGCCGAGCAATTGCCCTTGCAGATCAATAACCTTCAGACCTTGCAACTGGTACCAGTAAAATTCGCCATCCTTGAGAGACGGCAACTGGCTGCGCGGTACACAAACATCAAAGCCCGCAAAACTGCGGGCCTCTTCGCGATCATCCAGTCCCTTGATCTTGACCACCAGAAACTTGCCTTGCAGGCGTCCGCTGGCCAGTTCGACCTGCCGGCTGTCGCCGTCACGGCGCAAAGTCCAGCGCGGGTAGTCAAGCAGGTTGTCTATCGGATCGGTAAAGGAATACACCTTCACCTCTCCTCGCACGCCATGCACACTGTAGATCTTGCCAAGAACGATCAGATCCTCGGCCGCGGCTGGCGATGCGCTCATGGAATGCTTAAGCAGCAGCCTTGGCCGCATCCTTCAACAACTGGGCAACGCGATCGGAAAGCTGTGCGCCCTGGCTTACCCAGTAATCCACACGCTCCTGATTTACCGAAAGACGCGTTTCAGCGCCGGCAGCCACAGGATTGAAGAAACCAACGCGCTCTTTGAAGCGGCCATCGCGCGCATTGCGGCTATCGGTAACGGTGAGGTGATAAAAAGGGCGCTTTTTGGAGCCACCACGGGCAAGACGGATGGTTAGCATTGGGCATCGTTCCTATAGTCAGTGCTTTGCGAGCGAAATATTCGCCGAGGCTTGAGGGCCCCGAAAGGCCGCACATTCTAAGGATTATCCGGCCAATTGCAAACCCCTATTTCCAGCCGGCTATCGATTACTGCCCTTACATCTTCGGCATGCCACCGCCGGGCAGCATCCCGCCCATGCCACGCATCATCTTGGCCATGCCACCCTTGGCTGTAAATTTCTTCATCATCTTCTGCATTTGCTTGTGTTGCTTGATCAGCTTGCCGACGTCCTGCACCTGGGTGCCGGAGCCCATGGCGATCCGCCGCTTGCGTGAGCCGCTGATAACTTCCGGGTCGCGCCGCTCCAGCGGCGTCATCGAGTTGATGATCGCTTCCATCTGCTTGAACTGCTTCTCGGCAACACCCTGGGCATTGCCCATCTGCGCCAGATTGACACCACCCATGCTGGGCAGCTTGTCCATCAGGCCGCCGAGACCACCCATGTTCTTCATCTGCTGTAGCTGGTCACGGAAATCCTCGAGATCGAAGCCTTTGCCCTTTTTCAGCTTTTTGGTGAGCTTTTCGGCTTTTTCCTTGTCCAGCGTCTGCTCGGCCTGTTCGATCAGGCTGAGCACATCGCCCATGCCCAGTATCCGCGAGGCAATCCGGTCCGGATGGAAGGGATCCAGCGCGTCACTCTTTTCGCCCATGCCGAGGAACTTGATCGGCTTGCCGGTGATGGCCCGAACCGAAAGCGCCGCACCACCACGGGCATCGCCATCAACCTTGGTCAGAATCACCCCGGTCAGCGGCAGCGCCTCATTGAAGGCCTGCGCGGTATTGGCCGCGTCCTGGCCGGTCATGGCATCCACCACGAACAGGGTTTCCACCGGCTTGATTGCCCGGTGCAAGGCCTGGATCTCGCCCATCATCTCTGCATCTATATGCAGGCGACCGGCGGTATCGACCAGTACCACATCGATAAACTGCAGCTTCGCCTCACGAATCGCGGCCTCGGCGATAGCTACCGGTTTCTGGCTGAGATCGGACGGGAAAAAGGTCACGCCTACTTCAGCCGCCAGCGTCTCGAGCTGCTTGATCGCGGCCGGACGGTAAACGTCAGCCGAAACCACCATCACACTTTTCTTCTTGCGCTCCTTGAGGAAGCGCGCCAGCTTGCCGACGGTGGTGGTCTTGCCCGCGCCCTGCAGGCCGGCCATCAGAATCACCGCCGGCGGTGTGGCGTTCAGCTGCAAATCTTCGTTGGCCGCGCCCATCAGCTGCTCGAGCTCGGCGCGAACCACTTTCACAAAAGCCTGGCCCGGGGTCAGACTCCTCGACACCTCGGTGCCTACCGCGCGCTCCTTGATCTTGTTGACGAACTCCTTGACCACCGGCAGCGCCACATCGGCCTCCAGCAGCGCCATGCGCACTTCACGCAGGGTGTCCTTGATATTGTCTTCGCTGAGCCTGGCTTTGCCGGTGACAGTGCGCAGCGTTTGCGACAGGCGATCGGTGAGATTGTCGAACATGCAGGCTCCTTCGAGAGCTGGACTACTTCAAAGCGCCAAGTATACCCAAGAGCCACGGGTGCCAACACCGCCGGCGGTCTTTCGTCAGCGGGTGGTTGTATGCCACACTGAGTCTCTTTAGAGCCCGTCATTCCGGACTTATGCAACCTCTTCTTTTCAGCCTTATCGCCGCCGGTGTCTATGCCGTGGCTTCCACCTATCAAGGTACGCAGCTGTTCAAGCGCAGCGCGCCCGATCGCCGCATCCTGGCTGGCCTGGGCGTCATTGCCCTGTGCGCGCAACTGGTCTGCCTTTATCTGCAGCTGATTATCCCCAACGGGCTGGCACTGGACTTTTTCAACGCTGCCAGCCTGATCGCCGCAGCCGTCATCCTGCTGGTCCTGCTGGCCTACCAGCGCATGCCGGTGGAAAACCTGCTGTTGCTGCTGTATCCGCTGGGAATGCTCAGTGTTTTGCTGGCACAGTTCATTCCGGGCGGCACCAGCGAGCCCATCAACGAACAGCCGGGCATTCTGGCGCACATCGTGCTGTCCATACTGGCCTATGGCCTGCTGACCCTCGCCGTATTCCAGGCCCTGCTGCTGTTGCTTCAGGATCACCAGCTGAAGAACAAGCATCCGTCCGGCCTGATCCGCAATTTCCCGCCGCTGCAAACCATGGAAAGTCTGCTGTTCGGCTTTCTCTGGGCCGGCTGGGGCCTGCTCTCGCTTTCGCTGCTCTCCGGCTGGCTGTTTGTCGAAGACCTGCTGGCCCAGCATCTGGCGCACAAGACCCTGCTTTCCTGCTTTGCCTGGCTGGTATTCGGCGTCCTGCTGTGGGGCCGCCAGCAACTCGGCTGGCGCGGCCACAAGGCGATCCGCTGGACACTTGCCGGCTTCTGCCTGCTGATGCTGGCCTATTTCGGCAGCAAGCTGGTTCGCGAATTCATTCTGCATATCTGAGAAACAGCGTGGACGAATCCCAAACAGGCCCGTTACTTGGCTTGCTCGTATTTCTGATCATCTGCTCGGCATTCTTTTCCAGCTCGGAAACCGGAATGCTCAGCCTCAACCGTTACCGCTTGCGCCATCTCGCCCGTGAAGGCCACAAGGGCGCACGCCGCGCGTCCCGGCTGCTGGAACGTCCGGACCGCCTGCTCGGCACCATTCTGGTCGGCAATAATGTAGTAAATATTCTGGCCGCCTCGATTGCCACCGTGCTTGCTGTCGATCTCTGGGGTGAAGCCGGCATTGCGATTTCCACGGTCGCGCTGACCATCGTGGTGCTGATCTTTGGCGAAATCACGCCAAAGACCCTGGCCGCCCTGCGCCCGGAAAGCATTGCCTTTCCCGCCAGTCATCTGTTGTTGCTGCTGCAACGCCTGCTGTATCCGGTGGTCTGGCTCACCGGCATGGTCAGCAACGGCCTGCTGCGCCTGTTCGGTATTGATCCCGCGCAACGCGGCTCCGACTCACTTTCGACTGCAGAACTGCGCAGCATCGTGCGCGAGTCCGGCAGCGAGCTGCCGCTCAACCGGCAGAACATGCTGCTCAGCGTACTGGATCTGGAAACGGTGACGGTCAACGACATCATGATCCCGCGCAACGAGGTCTACGGCATCGACCTGGACGATCCGCTGGAACATATCATCGAGCAGCTGCGTACCACCTCGCACACCCGCCTGCCGGTATTCCGCGGCGACATAAATCAGATTGAGGGCGTGGTGCACATGCGCCAGATTGCCCGCCTGCTGAGCCAGAACCAGCTGACCAAGGATGCCCTGCTGGCCGCCAGCAGCCAGCCCTACTTCGTTCCGGAAAGCACACCGTTATCGACCCAGCTGATCAACTTCCAGAAACAGAAGCGTCGCATCGGCATAGTCGTGGACGAGTACGGCGAGGTAATCGGCGTTGCCACTCTGGAAGACATTCTCGAAGAGATCGTTGGCGAGTTCACTGCGCAAAGCCCGGCTCAGCAAAGCGAGATAGAGCCGCAGGATGATGGCAGCTTTATTATCGAAGGCACCATCAACCTGCGCGACCTGAATCGTCAGCTCGACTGGCACCTGCCCTGCGATGGCCCGAAAACCCTGAACGGGCTGGTCACCGAAGCCCTGGAAAGCATCCCCGAAAACAGCGTCTGCCTGCAGATCGGCCCTTACCGGCTGGAAATCCTGCAGGTCACCGAAAGTCGGGTTAGTCGCGTGCGCGCCTGGAAAATCAGCAAATCAACCGCGCCGCAAAGTTCCGAGCAGTAACCCGGACAAGACTTCGGCCCAGACCCGGTAGCCGAGCGCAGACGGGTGGTAGCCGTCATGCGCCATATATGCCGGGGTGAACTCGAGCGTGACCCGACAGTGGCTGGCCGAAAGCTGCCCGGCCACCTCGCCCAGCTGGGAGTCCAGCATGTACGCGCGCCAGCCAAGCATCTTGCGCAACAGCCATGGCAGGGCCGAAAAGTGCTGCATGGGCGGAACCGAAGTAAAGGCTACCCGGCAATCTGCTGCTGCAAAGGGTTGCGCCAACGCTTCAAGCGCGGCCTGCCAGCGACGCCTCGAACTGAAATGCGTGGTGTCGTTGACGCCGAACACCAGCAGCACCAGATCGAAATGCTCCGCGGCCACCTGCGGCAGCAGGCGCTCGACCGCCTCGCTGGCGGTAATGCCGTTTTCCCCCAGCGCCTGCCAGGCAACTGGTCGCTGCAAGCGCATCGCCAGCTGCCCGGCCAGCTGCCCGGCCAGCGCTTCCTGCTGACTGCCAACCCCGACTCCGGCTACCGTCGATTCTCCGACCAGCAACAGACGCAGCGGCTCGCCATCAAAGCTGCCGGCGATACCGGCCTGGGGCCCGCTGGCCGGCGACAGCCGTATGGCGCGCCGCCTGGTGAACAGCGCCTGCGGCAACAGAATGGGTAGCAGTGCGACCAACAGTAGCCACCAGCCAAAACTGGCCAGTCGCCTCATAACTCGACCCGAATTGCCCGTGCTACCCGACAGGCTTTCTGCCGCGCCTGCTCAACCGACTCGTCACGCGCCAGCGCCACACCCATGCGTCGTTGCCCGCTGACTTCCGGCTTGCCAAACAGGCGTAGTGCCGTATCCGGCTCAGCCAGGGCCGCATCAAGATTCCCGAAGCTGACGCTGCTGGATTCGCCTTCGACCAGAATTACCGCCGAAGCGGCAGGGCCGAGCTGGCGTACCTGCGGGATCGGCAAGCCGAGAATCGCCCGGGCATGCAGGGCAAACTCGGACAGGTCCTGTGAAATCAGCGTGACCAGGCCGGTGTCGTGCGGCCGCGGTGAAACCTCACTGAACCAGACCTGCTCATCCCTGACGAACAGCTCGACACCGAACAGGCCGCGGCCACCCAGCGCTTCGGTGACGGCGCGGGCAATGCGTTCGGACTCTTCCAGCGCGCCGGCATTCATCACCTGCGGCTGCCAGGACTCATGGTAATCCCCACGCACCTGGCGATGCCCGACCGGCGCACAAAAGGTCGTGCCAGCGGCATGCCTTACCGTCAGCAGGGTGATTTCGTAATCGAAGTCGATAAAGCCCTCGATGATCACCCGCCCCTTGCCGGCGCGCCCGCCTTGCTGGGCATAGTCCCAGGCAGCCTGCAGATCATCCGCCGACTTGAGCAGCGACTGGCCCTTGCCGGAAGAACTCATGATCGGCTTGACCACACAGGGGTAACCCAGCTTTGCGGCGGCTTCGGCATAGTCTGCGTAGTTGTCGGCGAAGTAGAACGGCGAGGTCGGCAAGCCCAGATCCTCGGCGGCCAGACGGCGGATGCCTTCGCGATTCATGGTCAGACTGGCCGCACGGGCCGTAGGTATCACGGTATAGCCTTCGGCCTCCAGCTCCAGCAGGGTGTCGGTGGCGATGGCTTCTATTTCGGGCACGATGTAGTGCGGATTTTCCAGCTCGATCACCGCGCGCAACGCCTGGCCATCGAGCATGCTGAGCACATGGCTGCGGTGTGCCACCTGCATCGCCGGAGCATTGGCGTAACGATCAACGGCAATCACTTCGCAGCCGAAACGCTGCAGCTCGATCGCCACCTCCTTGCCCAGCTCACCGGAACCGCAGAGCAGGACCCGGACCGCTGTCGGCGAAAGTGGTGTTCCTATACGTGGCATTGCCTTGTCCCTCTGCTAGCAACCGATGAATTGAGCATAACTTTCAGCGCCGGGCACGCGAAAGGCTATGACGTTCGCATGATCTGCCCGCCGGTCACGGCACGCTGATGACAACGCTGCAGCACAACGCGGCGCTCGGCATTGTCCATGCGCCCCCAGCGGGTAATTTCGTCTGCCGAACGCTGGCAGCCGATACAGATGTCCTGCTCGTCCAGCGCGCAGATCGCCACGCACGGAGAGGCCAGCGGACGTTCGCCCTGCTGCATCAGTCGCTTTGCTCGACCAGTTCACGCGCATAGCGCCGGGCATTCTGCACATAGTGTTCGGCACTGGCCTTGAGCATCAGCTTCTGCGCATCGTTGAGCTCGCGCACCACCTTGCCCGGGGAGCCGACCACCAGACTGCCATCGGGGATTTCCTTGCCTTCACCCACCAGCGTATTGGCGCCGATGATGCAGTTTTTGCCGATCTTCGCCCCATTGAGGATCACCGCGTTGATGCCGATCAGGCTGTAATCGCCGACCGTGCAGCCATGCAGCATGGCGTTATGCCCAATGGTCACGCCCTTGCCCAGAGTCAGCGGGCTGCCCATATCGGTATGCATCACCGTGCCATCCTGCACATTGCTGTCTTCACCGATATGGATCAGTTCATTGTCGCCACGCAACACGGCGCCGAACCAGACACTGGCGCCCTTCTCCAGACGAACCTTGCCGATCACACTGGCATCGGGAGCAATCCAGCTGTCGGCATGACAATCCACTTCGGCAGTGCCCAGACGGTACTTCATGCAAGCATCCTCATTCAGTTTCAACGCAGTTTGACAAAAGATTCCGGTGGCTCGTGCAAGGCGATGCCGGCATCGAACAGCAGGTTGACCAGTTCCACCACCATGATGGCGGTCAGGCCCCAGATTTTGTAATCCTCGTAACGGTAGCTGGGTACATACCAGCTACGCCCCTGATAATCGATACGGTGGGTCATTTCGCGCGGATCGGCGCAGAAAAACTCCAGCGGCACATTGAACACCGCCGCAATCTCGGCATCGTTGGGCAGGTAGTCAAAGTAGTCCGGCACGAAACCGACATAAGGCGTGACCTTGATGCCGTAACGCGACACCAGTGCCGTCAGCGGCCCGACCACCTCGACCAGACCAGGCGCCAGACCGATTTCCTCCTGCGCTTCACGCAGGGCGGTATGGATCAGGTCGCGATCTTCCGGATCACGCCGGCCGCCGGGAAACGCCACCTCACCACCATGGGTCGACAAACCGCTGGCGCGCAGCGTCAGCACCAGCTCGGGTGACTCGCTACGGGTAATCGGTATCAGCACCGCCGCCTCGGGAAAGCACGGATCAACCTCGAAGGTTTGTGGCGAATAGCCCTGAATGCGGCGGAACATCTCGTCCAGCATGAATCTTCTCGAATTTATTCTCTGCTCTGCATGATGGCATGAAGGTGACAAGCGCCCAAGCCCCCGCAACAGATTGCGCCGATATCGCCGCTGCGCCTTGTCGATGACCCGCACAACGTTCAAGATTCCCCATCGCTAAGGAGTCCAGATGAAATTCTGCAGCCAATGTGGCAACCCGCTCAGCCAGAAAATCCCGCAGGGGGACAACCGCCTGCGGCATGTCTGCGACCAGTGCCAGACCATCCATTACCAGAACCCGCGCATCGTCGCCGGCTGCCTGCCGGTGTGGCAGCAGCAGGTATTGCTGTGCCGCAGGGCGATTCAGCCGCGCTATGGCTTGTGGACCCTGCCGGCCGGCTTCATGGAAAACGGCGAGACGGTCGAGCAGGCGGCCATCCGCGAAACCCTTGAGGAAGCCTGCGCGCGGGTACGCAAGCTCAGTCTGTACACACTGTTTGACCTGCCGCATATCAATCAGGTGTATATGCTGTTCCGCGCCGAACTGGCCGATCTGGACTTTGCTGCCGGGGAGGAAAGCCTGGAAGTACAACTCTTCGATGAAGCAGACATCCCTTGGTCAGAGCTGGCTTTCCCGACCATCGGGCGTACTTTAGAATACTTCTTCGCTGACCGGCAGACCGAGCTCTACCCGTTGCGCAACGAATCGATCGGCCCGCCTCCGGGTCACCACAAGAAAGTCTGATGTCCGCCTGAAGGGTTCCTGATGCACCTGTCTATCCGCTGTCTGCTGGCTGTGCTGTTCCTGTGCGTTGCCACCTGTGCCAACGCCAATGCCAGCCCGACACTTGACGGCAAACCGGTGGACAAGGTGCTGGTACTCAAATCCGAACGCAAGCTGCAGTTGCTGCACCGTGGCCAGGTGCTCAAGTCCTATCGCATATCCCTGGGCAAGCAACCCAAGGGGCCGAAATTCCGCGAAGGCGACAACCGCACCCCGGAAGGCTTCTACTGGATCGACTGGCGCAAGACCAGCGAGAACTACAACCTGTCGCTGCATGTCTCCTACCCGAATGCCAATGACCGTGCAGCCGCTACGGCCAAAGGCCTGGCGCCGGGTGGCATGATCATGGTGCATGGCACACCGGTGAGTGAGGACTACCCGGAGTGGTATTTCCACACCCTGGACTGGACCAATGGCTGCATAGCCATGAAAAATGGCGACATGCGCGAGGTCTGGGGCCTGGTCAGGGATGGCACGCTGATCGAAATCCGCCCCTGATCAGACCGGCAGGTCGGCCAGGCGCCAGACCTCATACGCCGGGGTCTCGTAGGGATGGGCCTGCAGCAAGGCTTTTACTGCAGACTGGATCAACCCGTCAGCGACAACCAGTTCGACTTTCCACTCCTGTACCTGCTCAAGCTGCCCGCTTTGGCCAATATACGGCTGACTGCCGGACAACGGGCGAAACTGCCCCAGACCAAGGGTTTGCCAGCAGCAACTGTCGTAAGCGCCAATCAAGCCGCCGCCAGCGGCAAATACCGCTGACTTGACCGTCTGCAGATGGCTTTCCGGCACAAAAAAACACAGCTTGTACATGACCACTTGCTCCTCGCAGGACGAACAGCTGCTGGTGTATCGCATCCATGGCAACCGCTTCAGCCGCCTGCTCACAGACCAGCAGAACGACAGGGTCGTGGGAAGTCAGCGAATAAACAACGCCACCTGATTGCGCCCTGCCTGCTTGGCGCTGTACAGCGCCAGATCGGCATTTTTCGACAGCATCTTGCCGTCTTCACTGCCCTGCAGCTCGGCTATACCACAACTGAAGGTGCAAAACAGATCCTGCGGCTGCGCCGGATGCAGTATCTCGGCAAAGTGCTGGCGTATTTCCTCGATCACCTTCAGCGCTGAAGCTGCGGCCGTGTCCGGCAACACCACGGCAAACTCCTCGCCACCATAGCGGCCGATAAAGTCGGTCTTGCGCAAGCGCTGCTTGAGAAACACGGCCAGGCTTTTGATGACGCGGTCGCCCACCGGATGACCATAGGTATCGTTGACCTTCTTGAAGAAGTCGATATCCAGCATGGCAAAACTCAACGGGCGGGCCGTACGCCGAGCGCGGCCGCAAGCATCTTCAAGCAATTGCAGGATATGCGTGTGGTTGTACAGGCCGGTAAGACTGTCGCGCACCATCAGCGCATGCAGGCTCCGCGCCCGTGCGGCGCGCTGACGCACGGTTGCAATCAGGTGTCGTGGCTTGATGGGTTTGGTAATGAAATCATCAGCGCCCTCGCCCATGGCATCCAGCTGTTTGTCGAGGTCGCCTTCGGCAGAGAGAAAAATGATCGGCACGCTGACATAGCGCTCGCTCTGGCGAATCACCTTGGCCAGTTCGGGCCCGCTGCAGCGCGGCATATACATGTCGAGGATGATCAGATCGGGTTGAAATTCGGCCAGCTCGCTCATCACCCTGTTCGGCTCATGGAGGGTGCTGGTAACCATACCGGCGCTGTTCAGCGCGCGCTCGGTAAAGGATGCCTGGGCACGCGAGTCATCCACCACCAGTACCTTGTAGGGCTCGAAATGGGCAATTCTGGTCAGCCGCTCGATGCACTCAAGCACAATGGACGCGTCAATCGTACCGGTAAAAAACGCCTGACCACCGGCACACACCGCGCTAAGGCGGGTCTGCGTGTCGGCGTCTTGACGGCTGAAAAACAGCAACGGCAACCTGGCCGCACTGCCTTGCTGCAACGCCTGGGCGAAGCGCAGGCCGCAGTCTTGGCCGGTAAAGTCGACATCCAGAACAATCGCCGCCGGATGCCGCACTGCCAGTGCGGAATTAAAGCCGTCGAGACTGTCAAAGACCTGCGTGAACAAGCCGAATGACTGCAGCTGCATACTCAGCCGCTTGCTCGCCAGCGGATCTTGCAGGGCAACATAGATCGGCCGGCGCAAGGCCGGCAACACGACTTCCTCAAGCTCGTCATGGTGGCGCAGGCCGGTACGCGACAAACGCTGCATGAGCAGATTGAGTTCGGCAATCACTTCGCTATAGAGGCGGCCTTTATTGTCGGCCACGGCGTTCAGGCAGTGGTTGATGCCCGTAGCCAGCTGGCTGTGCTCGGCTTGTTCGAAGCGCTGCGCATAACGCAGCAGCAGGCGATTGCTTTCAACCAGTGCGGCCATTTCCTGCGCGTTCCAGACACCCGACTGCAGACGCTGCCACAGCTCGAGGGTCATCCTGGCCTGATGGATGACCCGGCGGGCAAAGTGGCGCTTGAGGTGATTGCTGCGGGGCTGGCTCTGATCGTGCATGGTCTGGCTGAATCCGCTGATCTGCGCAAAAGAGTGGGGCAATGCTAGCACCACTCTGCAGCCCTCGCAGCCGCCGGATTTCTGGCGTTTTGCGCAGGTTCAGCAGCCTCGCCGAACCTGCCTGCATGAGCGCCGGATCAACACATCAGCAGCCCTGTCAGTCGACCCAGACCCGCGCATTGCGGAACATGCGCAACCAGCCGCCGTCTTCCTGCCAGCCTTCGGGTTGCCAGGAGTTCTGCACGGCACGGAACACCCGCTCCGGGTGCGGCATCATGATGGTCACGCGACCGTCCTGGTTGCACAGACCGGTGATGCCACGGGGTGAGCCATTCGGGTTGGCCGGGTAGCTCTCGGTGACCTTGCCGTAGTTGTCGATGAAGCGCAGCGCCACGCTGCCGGACAGATCCGCCTCGAGCAGGGCTTCTGCGCTGGCGAACTCGGCATGCCCTTCACCGTGGGCGATGGCAATCGGCAACCGCGAGCCGGCCATGCCCTGCAGGAAGATCGACGCCGATTCCTGCACCTGGACCATGGCCACCCGCGCCTCGAACTGCTCCGAACGGTTACGCACGAAGTGCGGCCACAGATCGCTGCCGGGGATCAGTTCGTGCAGGTTGGAGAGCATCTGGCAACCGTTGCACACACCCAGCGCAAAGCTGTCAGCGCGCTCGAAGAAACCCTGGAAGGCATCGCGGGCGCGGGCATTGAACAGGATCGATTTGGCCCAGCCTTCACCGGCACCGAGCACGTCGCCATAGGAGAAACCACCACAAGCAACCAGCCCCTTGAACTGCTCCAGACTGACGCTGCCACCGAGAATGTCGCTCATGTGCACATCGACCGCGGCAAACCCGGCGCGGTCGAACGCCGCAGCCATTTCCACCTGACCGTTGACGCCCTGCTCACGCAGCACGGCGATCTTTGGTCGCACAGCGGTCTTGATATAAGGCGCGGCAATATCCTCGTTAACATCAAACGACAGCTTGGCCGACAGCCCGGGGTTGTTCTCGTCGAGCAGCGCCTCGAATTCCTGATCGGCACACAGTGCGTTGTCACGCAGGCGCTGCATGCGATAGCTGGTCTGGCTCCATTCACCTTGCAGCAGGCGCCGTTCGGCGTTGAACAACAGCTCACCGGCAAAGCGGATATTCACCTGCTCGGCATTGACCGGCTGACCGATCACGGCAACACAATCGCCCAGACCGGCAGCGCTGAATTGCGAAAGAATTTCTTCGGTATCGTCCTGGCGCACCTGGATTACTGCGCCCAGCTCTTCATTGAACAGCACGGCAGCCAGTTCATCCCTGCCGCCAGCCAGCGGATCCAGGCACAGATCCAGCCCGCAATGCCCGGCAAAGGCCATTTCCAGCACGCTCGCCAGCAAGCCACCGTCGGAGCGGTCATGGTAGGCCAGCAGTTTGTTGTCGGCATTCAAGCCTTGCACCACGGCGAACAGCGCCTTGAGGTCTTCGGCATCATCCACGTCCGGCACCTGCTGGCCGAGCTGGCTGTAAACCTGGGCAAGAATCGATGCGCCCATGCGGTTCTGTCCGCGACCCAGATCGATCAGGATCAGATCGGTTTCGCCACGATCCAGGCGCAGTTGCGGCGTCATGGTCTGGCGAATGTCGAGCACCGGGGCAAAGCCGGAAACGATCAGTGACAAGGGCGAAGTCACGCTCTTGTCGACGCCGTCATCCTGCCAGCGGGTTTTCATCGACATCGAGTCCTTGCCCACCGGAATCGTGATGCCCAGCTCCGGGCACAATTGCATGCCCACAGCCTGCACCGTGTCGTACAGGCGGGCGTCTTCGCCCGGATGACCGGCGGCAGCCATCCAGTTGGCCGAGAGCTTGATGTCGGACAGCTTGTCGATACGCGCGGCCATGATATTGGTCAGCGTTTCGCCAATTGCCATGCGCCCGGAGGCAGCGGCATCCAGCAGGGCCAGCGGCGTCCGTTCGCCCATGGCCATGGCTTCGCCGGTGTAGACATCGAAGCTGGTGGCGGTGACTGCACAATCGGCCACCGGCACCTGCCACGGACCGACCATCTGGTCGCGGGCCACCAGGCCGGTAATGCTGCGATCACCAATGGTGATCAGGAAATTCTTGCTGGCCACTGCCGGATGGCTGAGTACGCGGGTTATCGCCTCGTTCAGGTCCACCTGAGCGGGGTCAAAGGCATCGCCCTGTTCGGCTTCGCGCTGCGCGCTGCGATGCATGCGCGGCGCCTTGCCGAGCAGGACGTTGAGCGGCATGTCCACCGGTTTGTTACCGAAATGGCTGTCAGAAACGGTCAGATGCGCTTCGGCGGTGGCCTCACCCACCACGGCGAACGGGCAGCGCTCGCGTTCGCAGATGGCCTGGAAGCGTGCAAGATCGGCGCTGTCCACCGACAGCACATAGCGCTCCTGCGATTCGTTGCACCAGATCTCGTGGGGTGCCATGCCGGGTTCGTCATTCGGCACCTTGCGCAGCTCGAAGCGCCCGCCGCGACCACCGTCATTCACCAGCTCGGGGAAGGCATTGGACAGGCCGCCGGCACCCACGTCATGGATGAATTTGATCGGATTCTGTTCGCCCAGCTGCCAGCAGCGGTCGATGACCTCCTGACAACGGCGCTCCATTTCCGGGTTTTCGCGCTGTACCGAGGCGAAATCCAGATCGGCCGAACTGGCACCGGTAGCCATAGATGAAGCGGCACCGCCGCCCAGGCCGATAAGCATGGCCGGACCACCGAGCACGATGAGCTTGCCACCGACGCTGATGCCGGCCTTCTGCACATGGTCTTCACGGATGTTGCCCATACCGCCGGCGAGCATGATCGGCTTGTGATAGCCACGCACTTCTGCCCCGCGCGGGGTCGTGATGCTCTGTTCGAAGGTGCGGAAGTAACCGGTCAGCGCCGGACGGCCAAACTCGTTGTTGAACGCCGCGCCACCCAGCGGGCCTTCGAGCATGATGTCCAGCGCGGTAACGATGCGCTCGGGTTTGCCGTAGGGCTTTTCCCACGGCTGTTCGAAGCCGGGAATATTCAGGTTGGATACGGTAAAGCCAACCAGACCGGCCTTGGGCTTGGCGCCCCGGCCAGTCGCACCCTCATCGCGGATCTCGCCACCGGAGCCGGTAGAGGCACCGGGGAATGGCGCAATCGCGGTCGGGTGGTTGTGGGTTTCCACCTTCATCAGGATATGCACCGGCTGCTGATTCGCCGCGTACTCGCGCGTCTCGGGGTCCGGATAGAAACGTCCGGCGCTGCTGCCGACAATTACCGCAGCATTGTCTTTATAGGCCGACAGCACGCCTTCGCCGTGCAGCTCGTTGGTGTTCTTGATCATGCCGAACAGCGACTTGCTCTGGTTCTCGCCGTCGATATCCCAGCTGGCGTTGAAGATCTTGTGCCGGCAGTGCTCGGAGTTGGCCTGGGCGAACATCATCAGTTCGATGTCATGGGGATTGCGCTGGAGATCGTTGAAGCTCTGCAGCAGATAATCGATTTCGTCTTCGGCCAGTGCCAGGCCCAGCTCACTATTGGCCTGTTCCAGGGCCGCACGCCCGCCAGCCAGTATATCCACCGCCTGCAGCGGGGTCGGCTGCGCATGGCTGAACAGTGCCGCGGCCTGCTCCAGGCTATCCACCACCAGCTGGGTCATGCGGTCATGCAGCAGCGCCGCCACGGCACTGACATCCGCCTCGCTCAAGTCACCGGCAACGTAATAGGCAATACCACGCTCCAGCCGCAGAATCTTGCCCAGACCACAGTTGCGGGCGATATCGCTGGCCTTGCTCGACCAGGGTGAAATGGTGCCGAAACGCGGCAAAACCAGCAGCAAGCGCCCTGCCGGTTCCTGCACCGGCACACTCGGGCCGTACTTGAGCAGGCGCGACAGTACCTGCCGTTCAGCGTCGAGCAGCTCACCGTCGAGGTCGGCAAAATGCGCAAATTCTGCGTACAGGCCGCTGACTGCGGGGATCTTGCTGGTCAGTTGCTCGAGCAGTTTGCCATGGCGAAAGGCAGAAAGAGCGGGGGCGCCGCGCAGAATCAACATCGTCGGAACAGCCTCGGAGGGGTGTGCTGGAAAGTTGCGCATTCTAGCCTAATCCCCTGCCGATCGGCACCCGCGAACAGCGCCCGCAGCGGTTGGCCAGTTAACCAACAGTTGTATATGGCGCCACCGATGCTTTGCGTATACTCCAGCCATGCTTATTCAGATCAAATGTCAGGCACGCCGGGCCATCTGCCTGTTGCTGATTGTCTGCATCCCGCTGATTGCAGGCTGCGAGGAAACTCCCCAGCCTACGGCTCTCGAACGCGTTCGGGACGCAGGCGTACTGCATGTGATTACCCGCAACAGCCCCGCCACCTATTTTCAGGACAAGAACGGCGAGACCGGATTCGAATACGAGCTGAGCAAGCTGTTTGCCGAGTATCTGGGCGTGGAGCTGCAGATCGAGATGGCCGACAACCTCGACGACCTGTTCACCCGGCTGAACAAGTCCGACGCCATCGCCCTGGCCGCTGCCGGTCTGGTGGAAAGCCCCGGTCGTCAGGAGCAGGCGCGTTTCAGCCATCCCTATCTCGAAGTCACGCCGCAGGTCATCTACCACAAGGATCAACGCCGCCCCTCGCAACCCAGGGATCTGCTCGGCAAACGCATCATGGTGCTCAAGGGCAGCAGTCACGCAGAACAGCTGGCCGCGCTGAAACTGGAAATGCCCGAACTGGAATATGAAGAATCCGATGCGGTAGAGGTCAACGACCTGCTGCGCATGGTTGATGAAGGCGTGATCGACCTGACCCTGGTCGACTCCAACGAACTGGCGATGAACCAGGTGTATTTTCCCAATGTGCGGGTCGCCTTCGATCTGGGCAAACCCACCAACGTGGTGTGGATGGTCGCTGCCACGGATGACGACAGCCTGCTGGCAGAAGCCAACAAGTTCCTCGATCAGGTTAGCCAGAACGGCACCCTGCAGCGACTCAAGCAACGCTTTTACGGCCATGTCGACCAGCTCGGCTACGTCGGCGCCTATACCTTTGCCCGACACCTGCAACAACGCCTGCCGCGCTACGAGCAACAGTTTCGCAAATCGGCGCAGGAACACGGGGTCGACTGGCGGCTGATGGCTGCGCTGGGCTACCAGGAATCCCTCTGGCAGCCCGAGGTGACCTCGAAAACCGGCGTGCGCGGTCTGATGATGCTGACCCAGCGCACCGCCCAGGCCATGGGTGTGGCCAACCGTCTCGATCCGATGCAGAGCATTCACGGCGGCAGCAAGTACTTTGCCCACGTCAAGGAGTCACTGCCCGGGAGCATCCAGGAACCGGACCGCACCTGGTTTGCCCTGGCCGCCTACAACGTCGGCGGCGGGCACCTGGAAGATGCCCGCATCCTGGCGCAGAAAGAAGGTCTGAACCCGGACAAATGGCTGGATGTGAAAAAAATGCTGCCGCGCCTGGCGCAGAAGAAGTGGTACACCCAGACCAAGTACGGCTATGCCCGTGGCGGTGAGCCGGTGCATTTCGTCAACAATATCCGCCGCTACTACGACATCCTCAGCTGGGCCACCCAGCCCCAGCTGGAAAGCAACCAGCTTGCCGACAATTCCCTGCACAAACCGGCGATCAACAAGACGCCGCCCAAGGAAGAACTGGCGCCGATGTGATGGGCGCGCAGGTTATCGAAAGCAGGTGGTGTCTGGTCCGGGGCTGACCTTACGACTGCAACCGCCGCTGCCGGAAAAACTCGCGCAACTCGGCCGCGCACTGCTCGCCCAGCACCCCGCCTTCGACCTGCACCCGGTGATTGAGAAATTCCTGCGTGAAGAATTCGCCGCGACTGGCCACCACGCCGGCCTTGGGTTCACTGGCACCGTAAACCAGACGCTGGATACGCGAATGCACGATCAGCCCGGCACACATGCTGCACGGCTCCAGCGTGACATACAGGGTGGTGCCCGGCAGGCGGTAATTGGCCAGTGTACGGGCGGCCATGCGGATGGCGACCATTTCCGCGTGGGCACTCGGATCATCGGTACTGATCGGACAATTGAAGCCCGCGCCGACCACCTCGCCCGCGTGCACCACAACCGCACCTACCGGCACCTCGCCCCGCGCAGCGCCTTGCCGCGCCTGCTCCAGTGCCAGCTGCATGAAATGTTCATCGCGCGAGCGCTCGCTGCTGGTCATCCTTTTCTCCCATTCAATGCAGAGACTGAAATGCGCGCAGCATGATTGTCCCGCACCCCGCCTCTGCTCAAGCGGCGATTCTCCGGCTTGCCCCGCTTAGGCATCAGGCGACCTCGATGGCGGCCATCAGACCGGTTTCCATATGGTCGATGACGTGGCAGTGGAACATCCATACGCCGGGGTTATCGGCAACCAAGGCAATCCGCGCGCGCTCGTTCTTGCCCAGCAGATAGGTGTCGGTGAAGTAAGGGATAATCTGCCGGCGATCGGAATCGAGCACCTTGAACGCCATGCCGTGCAGGTGGATCGGATGCTGGTACTGGGTCATGTTGCGCAGTTCGAAGATGTAATGACCACCCAGCTTGAGACTGGCAATCGGCCGCTCGGCGCAGGTCTTGTCGGCAATGTCCCAGGCCTGGCCATTGATCTGCCAGAGCTTGTAGGCCGCACCCTGTTGCACATTGCCGGACAACTCGGCACTCCATTCGAAATTGAAGCGCAGGGTTTCGGCACGCTGCAGGTCCGGCTCGGCCAGCGGATTGGCCGGCAGTGCCAGTGGCCAGTCGGCGCCGGCGGCGGCTGTCGGCTGGCTGACCAGGGTAGCCAGGCGCAACGGACCGTTACGCAGGGACAGCTCGGTACCGGCAGGCGGAACCCTTATCGCAAGATCCAGGCGCATGCCGGCACCCAGCCAGTATTCCTTGCCCAGCGGCCGCGGTTGTACCGGATTACCGTCGACGGCATAGATCCGTGCGTCGGCACCGGGCAGGTTCAGGCGGTAGGTGGCGGTATTGTCCAGATTCAGCAGACGCAGGCGTACCACCTCGCCGGCCGGCAGTTCGATGTGCGGCGCATGCACGCCATTGACCGTGGACAAACGTCCCAGGGTGCCGCCACGGGCCGCTTCACGCGGCACGCTGAACGCGCCAAAGGCACCCTGCTCGTCCACCGCCCAGGTTTTCAGCACCAGCGTGCGTTCCTCACGGAAGCCGCTTGGCTCGCGTTCCTCGATGATCAGCGGCCCGACCAGCCCGCGCCCCAGCTGTTCGCTGCTGCTGGTGTGCGGGTGATACCAGTAGCTGCCGGCATCCGGGGTGATGAAGTCGTAATCGAAGTACTCGCCCGGCAGCACCGGCAACTGCGAGACATAGGGCACCCCGTCCATCGCCAGCGGCAGGCGCATGCCATGCCAGTGGATGGTGGTCGGCTCGGGCAGCTGGTTGATAAAGCGCACACGCAGACGCTCGCCTTGCCGGCAGCGCAGCTCCAGGCCGGGGGCCTGACCACCATAGCCCCAGGCCGGCGTCACATGCCCGGCAACCAGCTCGACATCCACCGGTGCGGCAATCAGCTCGTAATCGTGGGTCGCCACGTTCTCCGGCCGCGCCAGCCAATAGCGCACGGCACCCCCGCCCAGACCGACCACCCCGAGCCCGGCCAGACCGCCAAGTACTTGCCTGCGTGAAAGCTTCATCAAACCAGATCCTCACAGCACCCAAAACGGCACCATGGGGATTGTCGCACTAACCAGCAACCGCGGGCATCAAACCTTGGTCACCGCGCTTTTCGGATCGATCAGGATCTTGGCGTGTTTCTCCGGATCCTTCAGCGCATCGAAGGCATTGGCTACGCCTTCAAGGCCAACCAGGCCGGTGATCATCGGCGCACAGTTGACCTTGCCCTCGGCAATCATGTGCAGGGTGTCGCGGTATTCCAGCGGCGAGTGGCCGAAACAGAAACGCAGATCGATCTCCTTGTGGATAGCCAGTGCCGGCTCGTACCGATCAACCTGCATGCACAGGCCGGCCACCACAATGCGCGACATCATCGGCGCGCCATCGATGATCTGCTGCACCAGACCGGGCATACCGACACACTCGAAAATCACCGGACGCTTGGGCGCACCGGCGCCCAGCTTCTCCGCCAGACGCCAGGCGATGTGCCAGGGTATCGGCAGCTTGCCGAGCTTCTCGCGGGTACCCAGCGACAGCTCGAGCAGGGCCGGAATGCCGCGAATGAAATCCTCGCCGGGGCGCTCGGCAAACGGCGAGCCCTCACGCGGGTCGATCACCACATCGGCTCCGCATTTCTGCGCCAGGGCACGGCGGCCCGGAGAGAAATCGCTGGCCACCACGTGCTCGACACCCTGAGCCTTGAGCAGGCAGATCACCGCCAGGCCAACCGGACCACAGCCGATGACGATGGCCACATCCCTCCTCTTCACCTCGCTGCGGCGTACTGCGTGCCAGGCCACTGCCATGGGCTCGGTGAGCGCAGCCAGCTCCGCAGACAGGCCGTTGGGTACCTCTACCAGCGCCGACTCCTGCAGAATCATGCGCTCGGCATAGGCACCGGTAGCCCTGGGTGACAACCCGGCCAGATGAATGTCCTTGCCCACACGCAACAGGGGTTGGGCCACCACGCGGGTACCGGGCTTGAGTTTCTTGTCACAGCCGGGGCCGTATTCGGCCACCTCGGCACACAATTCGTGACCGAACACCACCGGATCGGCACTGCTCGGCACCGTATCGAAACCCACCTTGAGCACCACGTCACGGAACTCGTCACAGTGATGGCGCATATGCAGATCGGAGCCACAAATGCCGCAGCGCAGCACTTCCAGCAACACCTGGCCGGTGGCCGGCACCGGCTCCGGCAAATCGACCACGCTCAGCCCGGCGTTCTGACAGACAACTGCTTTCATGCACTACTCCCTGGAATTGGTGGGTGACTTCAGGCGGCGCGACGCAAGGCGCGCAGCCATGCAATAGCGAAGAACAGGATCAGCAAACCGGCACCCAGTGCCCAGTCCAACTGCGGCAGGATCAGGTCGCCCTTCATTGGCGCCAGCGCGACCAGCACCGAAGCAGTTTTGTACGGCAAATACTTCAGGTATTGCGGGTCGGTGAGCAGTTCAAGGAAGGCTGCACGACTGGGGTAGCGCACGATCAGCACACTGTTCCAGTTGTCCACGGCGGGATCAAAGGTGACCAGATTGGTGCTCGGCGTACTGCCCCGGAGCGTACCCTGCAATTCGCTGACGAACAGCGGATAAGCACCCAGAGCAAACAGGATCGGCATGACATGTTCTTCGTAGTAGGCATTGGCCTCGGCCGGAGAACCCTGAAAGCTGGCCACCTCGGGCAACGCACGCAGCTGCGGGAAGTAACGCATCAGGTTGAGCATATACACCGGCTTGCCATCGTCGGCCTCGGCCCAGGCACGCATATGGAGGATCATCTGTGCCAGCTCCTCCTTGGGCACTGGCGCCTGCTCCAGCTTGCTCATGTAGTTATCCACCTCGGCCTGACTGAGCTTGTTGCCGGGATTCAACAGATGATTGGCGAATAGAAATACAGCCAGCAAAACGGCCAGCAGAATGGCTTCAAAGCGCAAGCGACGCATGGGTAAAGCTCCCGGGAAGGGGTGGGGTTAGCGGAGGAATTCCAGCAATACAGGATTGACTTGTTCCGGGGCGTGTACCTGCAACCAGTGGTTGGCGCCCTTGATTACTTCATAGCGGAACGGCGCGTCCACATAGTTGGCCGAGTCGCGCATCTGTCCTTCGGTCAGAAAGCGGTCGCCACTACTGAAAATGCCGGACACCGGCACCCTGACCTTGGGCCATTGCCTGGGCAGGATCAGATCCACATTGGCCCGGTAATAATTGATTCCGGCAGTCAGGCGTCCCGGCCGCGACAACACCGGCTGCCAGTGGGCAAACTCCTCGGGAAAGGCGGTAAAGGTGCGAAAAACCCACCAGTCAAATACCGTCAGCAGCCATTCGGGAAACCATGGCAACTGGAACATCAGCACATACCAGCCCTTGAGCTTCTGCCGCAGACCACCACTGCCGTAAGCCGTCGGGTGTCCGACCGACAGGGGGATATAGCGCTCGATCCGCTCGGGATGCGCCATGGCCAGCAGCCAACCCTGCACCGCGCCCCAGTCATGGGCCACCAGACGTACCTTGTCGATCTTCAGCACATTGAGCAAAGCCACCAGATCCTGCACCAGAATGCCGCGCTGATAGTCGGCAATCCGGTCAGGTATTTCCGAGTCCCCGCAACCACGGGTATCCGGTGCAATCACCCGGTAGCCGGCCTCGACCAGCACCGCGATCTGCTTGCGCCAGACCTGATGGGTATCGGGGAAGCCGTGCACCAGCAGCACCGGCGGACCTTCACCGGCAATCAGCACATTCATCTGCAGGCCGTTGACCTGCAGCTTCTGCGTCGGAAAGTCCACTATGGGCACTCCGCTCAGTCAATCGCCGAAGCAGAGCGGGCCTGCTCGCGCAGGACAAACTTCTGGATCTTGCCGGTCGAGGTTTTTGGCAACAGGCCGAAAATGAACTGTTTGGGCACCTTGAAGCGCGCCAGCCGCTCACGGCAGAAGGCGGTCAGCTCCTGCTCGGTCGGCGCATGACCTTCACGCAGTTCGATAAAGGCGCAGGGCACTTCACCCCACTTTTCATCCGGCGTGGCGACCACCGCGGCAGCCATCACCGCAGGGTGACGGTAGAGCACATCCTCGACCTCGATCGAGCTGATATTCTCGCCACCGGAAATGATCACATCCTTGCTGCGATCCTTGATCTTCACGTAGCCATCGGGGTGCATCACCGCCAGATCGCCGGTGTGATACCAGCCGCCGGCAAAGGATTCATTGGTGGCGGTAGGGTTCTTCAGATAGCCCTTCATCACCATGTTGCCGCGGAACATGATCTCGCCCATGGTTTCGCCATCGCGCGGGACCTCTTCCATGGTTTCCGGGTTACGCACACTGATGCCCTCCTGGCAATGGTAGGGCACACCCTGACGCGCATTCAGCCGCGCCTGCTCTTCCAGATCCAGCGTCTGCCAGTCCGCGTGTTTTGCACACACCGAGGACGGTCCGTAGGTTTCCGTGAGGCCGTAGACATGGGTGAGGTCAAAGCCGATCTGGCTCATGCCCTCGATGATCGCCACCGGTGGCGCAGCGCCTGCAACCAGTGCGGCCACTTCATGCTCGATCCCCTGGCGCATTTCGGCCGGGGCGTTGATCAGCAGGGCCTGGACGATCGGCGCACCACAATAGTGGCTGACCTTGTGCTCGCGAATGGCCTGCAGGATCGGCTGCGCCTCGACCTTGCGCAGACAGACGTTGGTGCCCGAGTTGGCCGCCATGCCCCAGGGGAAGCACCAGCCGTTGCAATGGAACATCGGCAGCGTCCACAGGTACACCGATTGCGGCGGCATGCCCCAGGACACCAGATTGGACAGGGCACCCAGATAGGCACCGCGATGATGGACGACAACGCCCTTGGGGTTGCCGGTGGTACCGGAGGTGTAGTTCAGGGCGATGGCATCCCACTCGTCCTCTGGCGGCTGCCAGGCAAATGCCGGATCGCCGGCAGCGATGAATTCCTCGTATTCATGCTCGCCAACCCGCTCGCCTTCACCCGTGTACTCGCTGTCACACACATCGATAACCAGCAGCGGACGTTCTACTCCGTGAATTGCCGCGCGTACCACCGGGGAAAACTCGCGATCGGTGATCAGCACCTTGGCCTCACCGTGGTTCAGAATGAAAGCAACGGTTTCCGCATCCAGTCGGGTATTGATGGCGTTCAGAACAGCCCCGGTCATCGGCACACCGAAATGCGCTTCGTACATTTCCGGCGTATTGGACAGCATCACTGCCACCGTATCGTTGCGACGCACACCGGCCTTCACCAGTGCCGAGGCCAACTGACGGCAGCGGGCATAGGTCTCGCGCCAGCTGTAGCGCCGTGCACCATGCACCACCGCAAGGTGATCGGGGTAGATCCCCGCCGAGCGCTCGAGAAAGCTTACCGGCGTCAGTGCCACATGGTTGGCTGCGTTCTTGTCCAGTCCGCTGCTGTATGGGTGCGTCATCTTGAATCCTCGCAAACAAGCCTGTGAATGCCATTCCCGGCAAGGCGACCGGGAGTCAGGAGATAGCGTAGATGATGCATCACCCATTGAGTGCGGTATTGGCACTTCGTGACATCGCTTTTACACTTGATGACATGCCCGATAAAACCCCAGCGCCACCCACAAGCCTGATCCGCGCCCGCATCCTCAGTGGCTTTGACAGCCTGACCAGCAGCCTCGGCGGTGATCCCGTTGCGCTGCTGCAACGCGTCGGGCTATCGACTAAAGAACTGGAAAATCCGGAAGACTGCATCGAGCTGGAGAAAGTCGTCCGCCTGCTGGACATCACTGCCACCAGCCTGGATCTGGCGGACTTCGGTTTGCGCCTGGGGCAGCAGAAGGACATCACCGTTCTCGGCGTGGTGGCGCTGATAGCCCAGTACTCGGCAACCGTTGGCGAAGCATTGGCCGGTGTTGGCCGACACCTGCCCTACCACTCGCCGGACGCCAGCCTGCTGGTCGCAGCCGATCCTCTGCGTCCCGGTTACACGCTGATCAGCTACCAGATCAGTCTTGACGATGACTGGCCGCGCCGGCAGGCCATCGAACTTTCCTACAGCATCATGCTGGGCTTTCTCCAGCTCCTGACCGGCGAGACCGGCAGCGACTGGTACCTGCAGTTTCGTCACGCCCCAGGCTGCAGCGCCGTCTGCTATCGCAACTATCTGGTCGAGCACATCACTTTCGGCCAGGCCGAAGATGCCCTGAGCATTCCGCAACGCCTGCTGGACATCCCCATCGATACCAGGGACAGCCGCCTGCGCGAGGCCGCAGAACGTTTTCTGCGCAATCTGGTACGGCGCTTCCCGCTGGATGTCACCCGCCAGGTGGAAACCCTGGTCGAGCGCCAGCTGGCCTCCGGCGGCGGTAACCTGCAGCGGGTCGCCGAACAACTCGGCCTGCACCCGCGAACCCTGCAACGGCGGCTGGCCGGACAGGGCAGTTATTTCGAGGATGTTGTCGACCGGGTACGCCAGCAGCGCGCCCACACCTTGCTACTGGAGACCGCACTGCCATTGGCAGAAATCGCTTCAGTGCTCGGCTACACCGAACAGAGTTCGCTGAACCGTTCCTGCAGCCGCTGGTTCGGCATGTCGCCCAACAGCTACCGCAAGAATCGCTAACGCCGATGCCGGCAGCAGCGGCACCTTCTGCGTACCGCGAGCCTGCATTCTGGAGTCCCACCCTGCTTGCTGGCTGACCAGTGAAAACCTGCCGTGCCTGATCACTCAGTCACCCCTGAATGCAGCTTGCGCCAGGCCAGCGGACTGACCTGTGCCCAGCTGCGAAAAGCGCGGGAGAACACCGCCTGATCGGCATAGCAGAGCGTGCCGGCAATTTGCAGCAGCGAAAGATGGGTGCTTTGCAGCAGCTGCTTGGCCAGTTCGAAACGTACCTGATCAAGCAGTCCCTGCAGCGACGTACCCTCCTTGCGCAGCCGCAGCCGCAGGGTACGCGGCTGAATGCCGAAAAATGCCGAAACCCGGGCGCTTGAGCAGTCCTGTGCCAGCAACAACTGGTGCAGGACAACCACCACCTGGTCACTGAAGCGCAGGTGCGTAGCGACTTCCCGCTGCAACAGCGCGCTGGCAAATTGCTCGCGCAGCCGGGGATCAGCGCCGGGAATCGCCTGCTTGAGCCAGGCGGCATCGAACACCACGCCGGAAACTTCTGCATCGAAGCACAGACGGGCACAAAACAAATGTCGATGAAAGCTCACACTTCCCGGGCGGGCATGGGCAAACTGCACCTGCAGGGGCTTCCAGCCCGGGCCGCAGAGCTCGCGCAATAAACGAAAGGCTATGCCGATCGCGACTTCCTGCAACTGATCCGGGGCATGCATGCCATGGCGCAACGGCGAATAGCCCAACAGCACGCGCGACGAGCCCATATCCAGCAGTAATGGCGCAGCCAGGCGGTCATGGGCATGCAGGTGCAACAACAGGGCTTGCAGTGCATCGCCGACCGTCGCGCAATTGCGCAACAAGCCCCCCAGCTCGACAAAGTCCTCCAGCGAAAAGCGGGCGCCGAGCAGCAGACCGAGGTGCTCGCAACCCGTCAGCTCGGTGCTGGCCTTGAACAGCCGGCCCAGAGGCTCCGCGGCAATCCGTCGTTCCGGATCGGCAAACAGGTCCTCCGCCAGCCCCGCCCGTTGCAGGACTTGCGGCAAATCGACAGCAAAGCGCTGCAGCACCTCAGGCAATGCCTGCAGCGAACCGAGCCGGGCAATGCCCAGACCACTGTCCTTGAGCGCACCTGCCGGTTGGCGCGGCGCCGCCAGCTCGCCCGCAGGCTGGCAGGAAGCGTCTGTGACTGTGGCGCATGGCGAACTGTGCATGCTGGCAACCCGCTACGTTGCAACAGAAATATCTGGCGCCAGCCAGCTCAAAGGTCAGCGCTCGAGAGTCAGCAGCCTAAAGCGCAGATGCCGGATTTGCAAAGAAACAGCCCGTGCATATGCCTAGTATCCGCATGCCAGGCAAGCCTCCCGGCCTCACCAGAGCGAAAAAACATCTGCGAAACGGAAATCACCCCGGACGCGAAAAATCCGGCCGGTTTGAAGCCCCAGCCCGATGTCCGGGCCTGCTGAGCGGCGGCCCGCATAGTGCGTTCAAGAACAACACCGGGGGCTGGCTGCCCCTGCATTCCTGCATAGCTCAATGGCAAGGTGCCGGCGGCCATGGGCCAAACCGGCAGGGGCACCGCATCCTGCTCTATAACAACTACGACAAGCCTGACACCTGGCTGGCTGACAGCTCACCACTGTTCAGTGGCAAACAGAGGACACCATGACACGAACCCCCGCAGAGGATGTTTACACGCAGATCGGTGTCGAGCTGTCTCTCTACAGCGGCAAGACCCGCGCCTATCTGCTGCACAAGGGCATTCCCTTTGTCGAACGCGGCACCAATGCCTGGGAACTGTTCCATACCGTTCCGCGCAAGACCGGCGCTTCCGCCGTGCCGGTGGTGATAACTCCGGAAGGCGAATGGTTGCTCGACAGCAGCGTGATTATCGATGAGCTGGAAAAGCGCTTTCCACAGTCTGCGGTTCTGCCCGGCACGGCTGTATTGCGTTTTGCGGCCTATCTGTTCGAGCTATGGGGCGACGAGTTCTGGCTGCCGATTGCCATGCACACGCGCTGGAGTTACCCCGAGAACGAGGCCCTGTTTGTGCGCGATGCCGGCGATGGCCTGCTGCCCAGTCTGCCACGCTGGCTGAAAAACCTGCTGGGGCGCAATCACGCCCGACTGATGCGCAAAATAGCCGTGCATATCGGCGTATGCCCTGCACAGAAATCGCTTCTCGAGCGTTTTACCCAGATACAACTCGACGCCCTCGACGCGCACTTTGCCGAACATGATTTTCTGTTTGGCGGGCGCCCGTCACTGGGTGATTTCGGCTTGATCGCCCCGCTCTATGCGCACCTGGGCCGCGACCCCTGGCCGAAGCGGGAACTGATCGACCCGCGCCCGCACCTCAAGGCGTGGATTGCGCGGATGTTCGATCCGACTGCAGCGCGCGGCGAGTTCTTCGCCGACGACAGGCTGCCGGACACCCTGCTGCCGGCTCTGCGCTCGATATTCGACGAGATGCTGCCGATGCTCGCCGTCAGCGCCGCCGAACTGCGCAAGACGCCGATCGTGCCTGCCGGCAGCCGCAAGGCAACCCGCTACCTGCCGCAGATCAGTTACCCGATGGCCGGCGGGACTTTCACGCGTGAAGGTGCTTCCTACCCGGTGTGGATGGCGCAGAGAATGCTGGATGCCTATCGCCAGATGACCGACCGCGATGCCGCCGATGTGCGCAGCTGGCTGGCAGCAGTGGGTGGCGAGGCTGTACTGGCACTCGACTTGCCACGGGTACGCCGAATAGGCTTAGCCGCAGGGCGGATTGAGTGAACGCCAGGATAGCTACGACAACGGCATCGGTGACACGCAGATCAACGTCTTTCAGCCACCGGCACAACCGGACAATCGGAGAACACCGGAGGACGTTGGCAGACTCCATCAGCGCACAGCCGAGCGCTAATCAGAACATTGAGCAACCGTGGTATTAAGCCAACCGGCAATACAGCCCTTAAATGCAGTTCATGCCTCCAAAATAGGGCGGCGCCAGCATGAAGAGGGCCGAATGCCCGGCGCATAGCCGGGCGACTAGCAGCGCTTAGAGCCCTAGCTCACTTCGCTTGCGCGGTTGCTGATCTTTTGGCGCCTGACTGTAGTCATTGAACGGGGCGTCGCGCATGGTGACTGCAGTCTTGATTCCTTGTTCTTTGGCAACTCGGACAAAGTCGCGTCCCTCTGGGGTGTTGCGCATGATGCCGTCAAGAATCGGCCCTAGTGTCTGGGTGCTCTGCAAGCCCATATTGTCATAGACCTGATTCACAATCAGTTTCATGGACATCAGTTGCGTTAGCGGAATTCGCGCCAATTTCTCTGCAAGCGTTTGCACTGCTGATCCAGATCTTCCAAAGGAACAGACTGGTTAATCAGCTCTATTCGAGCAGCCTCTTCGCCGCTCAGCGATTCACCGGTCAATGCATAATACTTCGCCTTGGCTAGTCCCAAGCGATAGACCCACATGCCCGACAGGTGACAACCCCAGACGCGGGAGTAAGGCGTTCCAATGCGCGCGTCATCAGAGGCAACCACAAGGTCTGCACAGAGCGCCATTTCCGAGCCACCACCCATGCAATAGCCATGCACCTTGGCGATGGTTGGCTTCAGGCCACGCCAGAGGCCCATAAACTGTGTCATGTAGGACAGATAAGGATTCACCACTGCATTCACATCCATACCAGGGTCGTAAGTGGCTTCTTCTATATGCTCTCCAAAATGCTCCAAACCCCCTGAAAAGTCGAAGCCCGCGCAAAAGGCGTCGCCAGCCCCTTCGAGGATGATCACTTTGACCTCATTGTCTGTGTTCGCTTGACGCAGTGCGGCTTCCAGATCGGATAAAAGCGATGGGCGCAAGGTGTTGTATTTCTCGGGACGGTTCAACGTAATCGTCGCGATCGCTCCGGATTTTGAATAAAGTGCCTGCTTTTCCACACGATGCTCCTTGATTTCGGGTTTATGTATCGCTTGCCCGGCCGAGCGGTTTCAGTATCCCGCAAACCCTGGCAATTAAAAGCTTCGCCTAGTGCGTAGCTCAGTCAGGAGCCATCGTAGGGCTGATAAACCGGTCTTTCCCTGTGCAAAAACACCCATCGACAGGACAAAACGGCCAAGTACAGTAAAATCCCCGGGCAAGCCCCTGGCCATCCTTGCCGCTCGGCGAGTCGGAGTTACCCCTTTCTATGCGAACTGTCCGCCCCACGCCTCGCCGGAACACGGTCACCATCCTGGCCTTTGATGGCTCGATGGAAATGAGTGTTGTTATGACACGGGATATGTTCCATGCCGGTGCCGTAGCGCAGCAGCATGCCGAACCATCGGCAGTAGTCAGCCCCGGCAAGCAGGTCGTTGTGGCCAGTCAGGACGGAGATCCGGTGCGAACCTTCAGCGGCTCAATGTACCAACCCGACTGCTCAATGACGGACATCGACAGCACAGAGCTGGTTGTGGTCTCGGGTATCTGGTGCGAAATTGAGCAACTTATCATCAGGCACCGGACCACAGTGGAGTGGATACTCAAGCAACATCAACAGGGCGCCAGAATTGCCTGCTTGCACACGGGTGCCTTTTTGCTCGCTGAAACCGGTTTGCTGGACAACAAAGTCGCCACCGTTTACTGGCGTATGATCGAAGAATTCAAGTCACGCTACCCCAAAGTCATCCTGCAACCTGAAAAAAACATCACCTCCTCAGGCAACCTGTTCTGTTCCGCCGGGGTATCGTCAGGCATTGAGATGGGTATCTACCTGCTGGAGAAGCTCTGGGGAGTGAGCGTGGCGGCCAAGGTATCACGCCACTTTCTTATGGATATCCCCCGGGCGCCCGTGGAGTTCCAGTTGGCGCTGGACCAGCAAAAACAACACAAGGATTCCCGGATACAGACAGCCCAGCAGTGGCTGGAATCCAACTTTTCCTCGGACTTCCTGCTGGAGGAAGTGGCTGAGAAAGTGTGTCTGAGCCTGCGCAGCTTTCGTCGTCGTTTCAAGGATGCAACCGGTGAAACGCCAATGCAGTATCTGCAAAGAATTCGCCTAGAGACAGCCAAGCAACTGCTGGCTACCAGTACCTTGGGGGTTGACCAGGTCAGCTACCGGGTAGGCTATGAAGACGCCAGCTACTTTTGCCGCATATTTAAGCAGAAGCTGAAAGTCACTCCGGGTGAGTACCGCGCCAACATGACGAAGTAAACAGTCTGGCGTGAAACCCTTTCGACTCAAGACGTTCCCTATCAACCCTGTGAGCGGGTTGAAAAGCCGTCACAGGACAACGCCTATCGCCAAATCACTCCCACTCGATGGTTGCCGGCGGTTTGCTCGACACATCGTAGGTTACCCGCGAGATGCC
The DNA here is from genome assembly GCF_900105995.1 of Pseudomonas pohangensis. Lineage (NCBI taxonomy): Bacteria > Pseudomonadati > Pseudomonadota > Gammaproteobacteria > Pseudomonadales > Pseudomonadaceae > Pseudomonas > Pseudomonas pohangensis. The sequence goes on from NZ_LT629785.1 coordinate 2,486,105, forward strand.
TTCGATCTCGTTGATGATGCGATTCGAGACTTTCTCCAGCAGCTCATAGGGCAGGTGCGCCCAGCGCGCAGTCATGAAGTCGATGGTTTCCACCGCACGCAGGGCCACTACCCAGGCGTAACGGCGACCGTCGCCGACCACACCAACCGATTTCACCGGCTGGAACACCACGAAGGCCTGGCTGGTCTTGTGGTACCAGTCGAAGTTGCGCAGCTCTTCGATAAAGATATGGTCGGCGCGACGCAGAATGTCGGCGTACTCCTTCTTCACTTCACCGAGGATGCGCACTCCCAGACCCGGGCCGGGGAACGGGTGGCGGTAGACCATGTCGTAGGGCAGGCCCAGCTCCAGACCGAGCTTGCGTACTTCATCCTTGAACAGCTCGCGCAGCGGCTCGACCAGCTTGAACTGCATGTCTTCCGGCAAGCCGCCGACGTTGTGGTGGCTCTTGATCACGTGGGCCTTGCCGGTCTTGGCACCGGCCGACTCGATCACGTCCGGGTAGATGGTGCCCTGGGCAAGAAACCCGACATCCTTGAGTTTGGTGGCTTCGGCATCGAAGACTTCGATGAAGTTGCGACCGATCACCTTGCGCTTCTGTTCCGGGTCGCTGATACCGGCCAGATCGCCGAGGAACTTGTCTTCGGCATTGACGCGGATGACCTTGACGCCCATGTTGTCGGCGAACATGGTCATTACCTGATCGCCTTCGTGCAGACGCAGCAGACCGTTGTCGACGAACACGCAGGTCAGCTGGTCGCCGATGGCCTTGTGCAGCAGGGCCGCCACTACCGAAGAATCCACCCCGCCGGACAGCCCCAGCAGTACCTTGCTTGAACCCACCTGGGCACGCACGGTGGCGATGGCATCTTCAACGATATTCGCCGCTGTCCACAGTGCCTGACAGGCACAGATATCCAGGATAAAGCGCGACAGGATGCGCCCGCCCTGCTTGGTATGGGTCACTTCCGGGTGGAATTGCACACCGTAATAACCGCGACTGTCGTCAGCCATGGCGGCGATCGGGCAACTTGGAGTACTGGCGAGAATATGGAAACCGGCCGGCAGGCTGGTGACCTTGTCGCCGTGACTCATCCACACGTCGAGGGCGAAAACACCATCATCGTCCATGTGATCTTCGATGCCATCGAGCAGGCGCGATTTGCCAACCACATCGACGCGGGCATACCCGAACTCGCGTACATCGGAACCCTGCACCTTGCCGCCGAGCTGCTCGGACATGGTCTGCATGCCGTAACAGATACCCAGCAAGGGGACGCCCAGATCAAACACGGCCTGCGGCGCGCGCGGACTGTTGTCCTCATGCACCGACTCGGGACCGCCGGCCAGAATCACGCCCCTGGGCGCGAAGGCATGAATCGCCTCGTTATCCATGTCGAACGGATGAATCTCGCAGTACACGCCGATCTCGCGTACGCGGCGGGCAATCAGCTGGGTGTACTGGGAACCGAAGTCGAGGATCAGGATACGGTGGGCGTGAATATCTGGGTGGGCCATGGCCATCTCTCTCAGCGAATTTCACAAATGAAACAGGACAAACCCGTAGGGCGGGTTAGCCGAAACGGCGTAACCCGCCATGAATGTCGTCAGACATACCCTGAGCCGCCCCTGTGGGCAGTTTGGTGGGTTACGGCCTATGGCCTAACCTACCCCTACGGTTAAGCTCGGAAATCATCCGACGCGGTAGTTCGGTGCTTCCTTGGTGATCTGCACGTCATGCACATGGGACTCGGCCATGCCGGCACCGGTGATACGCACGAACTGCGGCTTGGTGCGCATCTCTTCAACCGTGGCACAACCGGTGTAACCCATGGAGGCACGCAGGCCACCCATCATCTGGTGCACGATGCCGGCCATTGCGCCCTTGTACGGTACACGGCCTTCGATGCCTTCGGGCACCAGCTTCTCGGCACCGGCAGACGAATCCTGGAAGTAACGATCGGATGAGCCCTGGCTCTGCGCCATGGCGCCCAGCGAGCCCATGCCGCGATAAGCCTTGTAGGAGCGGCCCTGGAACAGCTCGACTTCGCCGGGCGCCTCTTCGGTACCGGCCAGCATCGAACCGATCATCACCGCCGAAGCACCGGCAACAATGGCCTTGGACAGATCGCCGGAGAAGCGGATGCCGCCATCGGCAATCAGTGGTACACCGGTACCTGCCAGTGCGGCAGCAACGTTGGCCACGGCGGAAATCTGCGGCACACCGACACCGGCAACAATCCGCGTGGTACAGATCGAGCCCGGGCCGATACCGACCTTCACCCCATCGGCACCGGCGTCGGCCAGTGCCTTGGCCGCATCGCCGGTAGCAATATTGCCGCCGATCACCTGCACATCCGGAAAGCTCTGCTTGACCCAGCGCACGCGGTCAACCACGCCTTTGGAGTGGCCGTGGGCGGTATCCACCACAATCACGTCAACCCCGGCATTCACCAGTGCCGCCACGCGATCTTCGGTATCGGCACCGGTGCCCACGGCGGCACCGACCAGCAGACGACCCTGGTCGTCCTTGCTCGCCAGCGGATAGGCCTTGGCCTTTTCAATATCGTTGACCGTCATCATGCCCTTCAGGTTGAAGGCGTCATCGACAATCAGCACCCGCTCGATGCGGTGCTTGTGCAGCAGATCACGCACGGTGTCCTTGTCGGCACCCTCGCCCACGGTGACCAGACGCTCTTTGGGCGTCATCACATCGCGCACCTGTGCATCCAGACGGTTTTCGAAGCGCACGTCACGCGAAGTGACGATGCCGACCAGCTGGCCGTGGGAAAACACCGGTACACCGGAAATGTTGTTCAACCGGGTCAGCTCGAGCAACTCGCTGACACTGGCGTCTGCTTCGATGGTGATCGGATCCTTGACCACACCGGCCTCGAACTTCTTGACCTTGCGCACTTCGGCGGCCTGCTGCTCGATGGTCATGTTCTTGTGAATGATGCCGATACCGCCTTCCTGGGCCATGGCAATCGCCAGGCGCGCCTCGGTCACGGTATCCATGGCGGCGGAAACCAGCGGGATATTCAGTTCGATACCGCGGGTCAGACGGGTTTTCAGGCTCACGTCCTTGGGCAGAACCTCGGAGTAACCGGGGATCAGGAGAACGTCATCGAAAGTCAGGGCTTCTTGGCTGATGCGCAGCATGGCGGGGGGCTCCCAAGCGGGAAAATAAGAAGCGCGGCATTATACCCACGCCAGCCCCTAACCGAAAGCCATAAGCTACCGGGCTATTGCACCTTGATGTTTCCGCAGCCGGCGCGGACCTGCGGGCCTGACCGGCAAGAGTGTTGCCGATTGCAACAGAACGGCAAATTCCTTTCCCCAGCCCAAACGGATGGCGTAGGCTGAGGGTGTCGCATCGTCTCGCGACGCTATTCGCAAACAGTTGAAGAAGGAAAGCGTATGCAAATCCAGGTTCACAGCGATAACCATATTGAAGGCAGCGCCCGCCTGATTGAATGGGTCAGCGCCACTGTAAGCAGCCATCTGGAGCGATTTGAAGAAGACCTCACGCGAATTGTGGTTCACCTGCACGATGACAATGCCGGCAAAGCCGGCGCCGATGACAAGCGCTGCCTGATCGAGGCGCGCCCCAAAGGACACCAACCCATATCCGTTACCCACCGGGCCGAATCCGTGGATTTCGCCATGGACGGTGCGATCGAAAAGCTGCAGCACGCTCTCGAGCACCTGTTTGGCAAGTTGCGCCAGAAACGCCCGCAAACGCCACAGACCGAAGACACCGACGGCCCGATGGAAAGCCGTGACCGCATGCTGGAACAGGACTTCCTCGCCGAGCAGCAAGCCGGCAGCGTTTAGTTAACGCCCACTAAAAAGCCGCAGCCGGTGTAAACCGCCTGCGGCTTTTTGCTGTCGAGCAAGGCGCCAGTTGTTTCAGATCCTCTTTGCCGGAGCGGACATGCTCGCAAAACTCTTCAGCCGCCTCTTTGATCGCCGCAAGCCGGCGCCTGCAAATGACAGCAACCCGGCTGTCGTTGGGCGGTAAAGCAGGCCAGGCCTGTTCAATTTCCCGTAAGATGCAGCCATGCTCAAAGACCCTTTCCAGCGCCTCAACCTCGACCGCGACATCCTCAGTGTCAGCCAGCTCAATAATCGTGCGCGGCTGTTGCTGGAGGACGTGTTCGCCCAGGTCTGGGTCGAGGGCGAGATATCCAATCTGGCCAAACCGGCGTCCGGGCACATTTACTTCAGCCTGAAAGACAGCAAGGCCCAGGTGCGCTGCGCGCTGTTCCGGCAAAACGCGTCACGCGTGCGTGAAGCCTTGCGCGACGGGCTGGCGGTAAAGGTGCGCGGCAAGGTGTCGCTGTTCGAAGGACGCGGCGATTACCAGCTGATTCTCGACAGCGTGGAGCCTGCCGGCGACGGCGCGCTGCGTCTGGCCTTCGAGGCACTCAAGGAAAAACTCGACGCCGAGGGTCTGTTCAGCAGCGCGCACAAGGTCGCCCTGCCCGAGCATCCGCAACGCATCGGCATCATCAGCTCACCGACCGGCGCGGTGATCCGCGACATCATCAGCGTATTCCGCCGCCGTGCGCCGCAGGTCGCGCTGACCCTGATCCCCACTGCCGTGCAGGGTCGCGAGGCCACCGGGCAAATTGTCCGCGCCCTGCAACTGGCTGACCGGCAAGGCTTCGACGCACTGATTCTGGCCCGTGGTGGCGGCTCGCTGGAAGACCTCTGGTGCTTCAACGAGGAAAGCGTGGCGCGCGCCATCGACGCCTGCCTGACACCGATTGTCAGCGCCGTGGGGCACGAGACCGATGTATCCATCAGTGACTTTGTCGCCGATGTGCGCGCGCCCACCCCCTCTGCCGCCGCCGAATTGCTGGCACCGGACAACTCCGATCTGCGGCAGCGCATCGACAGTCTGCGCCGGCGCCTGCTGATGCGTCTGCGCAACCAGCTGGCCCGTGCGCAACTGGTACTGGACGGCAGCACAAAGCGCCTGCGTCATCCGGGTGAGCGTCTGCGCCAGCAGGCCCAGCGCCTGGATGATCTGGACATGCGCCTGCGCCGCGCCTGGCAGCAGCAGCTGAACCTGCAGCAGCAGAAAATTGCCCGTGCCGAGGCCCGTCTGGCGGCGCAACACCCCGGCCGACAACTGATCCTGCTCAGCCAGCGCCTGCAAAGTCTCGGCGAACGTTTGCCGCGTGCCATCCAGCGCGATCTGGCCCAGCGCCGGCAGGCATTCGGCGCTGCCGTGCACGGCCTGCAACTGGTCAGCCCGCTGGCCACGCTGGGCCGCGGCTACAGCATCCTGCTCGACCCGCGTGGCCAGGCCATCCGCAGCGCCGCGCAGACCCGGCCCGGGCAAAAACTGCATGCCCGCCTGGCTGAAGGCGAGCTGCTGGTGCGGGTCGAGGACAATTACCTGACCCCGGTAACCGGCTCGCTGCTGGATTGAAAGCCACAAAAACCCATAGAATTTATTCTGCATAAATCGCGATTTACGCATTTTTTATTGCGCAGATTTATATTTTTCAGCGTTTAATTCCAATTTTTCAGCATTGCTTGCAATGATTTTATGCGCAGCCTAGTGTCTTGCCCATAGCCCGCCTATCCACCGGCGCGGCAACCCACCAAGCAACAGGACTGCACCATGAGCATGCGCAAAGATCCATCGAACAAGTACCGTGCCTTCCCGCCGATCGCCCTGCCCGACCGCAGCTGGCCCGACCAGGTCATCAACAAGGCGCCGATCTGGCTCAGCTCCGATCTGCGCGACGGCAACCAGTCGCTGATTGAACCGATGGATGCGGCAAAAAAGCTGCGCTTCTTCAAGACCCTGGTCGGCATCGGCCTGAAGGAAATCGAAGTAGGTTTTCCGTCTGCTTCGCAAACCGATTTCGACTTCGTGCGCACCCTGATCGAGGGCGGGCATATCCCCGATGACGTGACCATCCAGGTGCTGACCCAGGCGCGCGAGGATCTGATCACCCGCACCATCGAGTCGCTGCACGGGGCCAGGAAAGCCATCGTCCACTATTACAACGCCACCGCACCGAGCTTCCGCCGCATCGTGTTCAACCAGGACAAAGCCGGTGTGGTCGAGATTGCGGTGCAGGCCGCCCGGATCATCAAGCGCCTGACCGCCGGGCGCCCGGAGACCCAGTGGCGCTTTGAATACTCCCCCGAGGTGTTCAGCTCCACCGAGACCGCCTTTGCCGTGGAAGTGTGCAACGCGGTGATCGACGTGTTCCAGCCGACCCCGTCACAGAAGCTGATCCTCAACCTGCCGGCCACCATCGAGGCCGCCACGCCGAACATTTATGCCGACCAGATCGAATGGTTCGGTCGCCACATCAATAAGCGCGACAGCGTGCTGATCAGCCTGCATACCCACAATGACCGTGGCACCGGCGTGGCCGCCACCGAACTGGGCCTGATGGCCGGTGCCGACCGGGTTGAAGGCTGCCTGTTCGGCAATGGCGAGCGTACCGGCAACGTCGACCTGGTGACGGTGGCGCTGAATCTCTACACCCAGGGTGTCGATCCGCAACTGGATTTCTCCGACATCGATGCCGTGCGCAAGGTGGTCGAGGAATGCAATCAGTTGCCGGTGCATCCGCGCCATCCCTATGTCGGCGATCTGGTGCACACCGCGTTTTCCGGTTCGCACCAGGATGCAATCCGCAAGGGCTTTGCCGTACAGGACCCGGAAGGGATCTGGGAAGTGCCGTACCTGCCGATTGACCCGGCGGATATCGGCCGCAGCTACGAGGCGGTCATCCGCGTCAACAGCCAGTCCGGCAAGGGTGGCATCGCTTTCCTGCTCGAGCAGGAGTACGGCATCAGCCTGCCGCGGCGCATGCAGATCGAATTCAGCCAGGTGGTGCAGCAGGAAACCGATCGTCTCGGTCTGGAAATGACTGCCGAACAGATCTATTGCCTGCTGCAGCGCGAATACCTGCAGGCCACTGCGCCTTACGCCCTGCAGGGCCATCGCTTGCAGGAGGACAACGGCACCAGCGCCGTTGATGTGCAGGTCCTGCGTGACGGCAGCGTCGAACACTGGCGCGGTATCGGCAAGGGCCCGCTGGAAGCGCTGGTCGCCGGCTTGCCGGCGGCGGTGGAAATCATGGATTACCATGAGCATGCCATCGGTTCCGGCACCAACGCCCGGGCCGCTGCCTACATCGAACTGCGGGTAAACGGCGGCCGTGCCCTGCACGGTGTGGGCATCGACGAAAACCTCACCACGGCCAGTTTCCGTGCGCTGTTCAGTGCGCTGAACCGCGCCATTGCCCAGGCCGAGGCGCAGGCAGCCTGATCGGGTGCGCAGACAAAAACGCCGGGCATGCCCGGCGTTTTTCATTTTGGCCGTGCAATAACCCGCGGCTCAGAAGTTGTAGACCCCGGAAATAATCAGGGCATAGGGATTCTCGGTTTCCCCCACGACCCGCCCGCGCACGGCGGAAGGGCCCGTATCCACCGGCCCCTTGCCGAAATCGACCAGGTGCAGGTTGAACTCCACGTCTTGTCCATTGCCTTGATCGACATGCACCCCTACCCCCACACCCCAGATACGATCCAGCGCTAGCGCCAGGGTGCGGTTTTCATCATCCACCGGCGCCTGCACATAGAAGGTATCCATGGTGTAACGCATGCCATTGTTCTTGGGAAAACCATAACCCAGAGTGCCTGCCCAGAAGTTGTTGAAGCCGCCGCCGTCCACATGAATCTTGTCGCCATCGAGGGTAATCGAATTGGCCCCGAACTTGGAAAACTCGACCCAGGCAAGGTCAGACACGATGAACGCCCCCGAATCCAGCTCGTGATACACGCCACCGATGATGCGCTGGGGCATCACCTGCTCGACTTCAATCTTGTCGCTCAGGATGCCTCTATCCAGCAGCCCGCCTATTACCGGGCCGGCGTTGCGAAATTTGAGATCACCATCGATTTCGGTTTTCGATTCGCTGGTATAGGACAGGCCGAAGCGGGTTTTCCCGGTCATTTCCCACAGCAATGAAAAATTGAAGTTGGTCCCGACCCCGTCAAGGTCAGCCTTCAGACGACCATCCGGCGCTCCCGGTGTCAGCGTGTTGATGGCCACTTCCGACTCCGAGGCAATGTAGTTGATACCCACCGCGGTACCGACCGACCATTGCTCGTTGATGCGCCAGGACAGCGCTGGCGTTACCGCAACGTAAACCAGTGAATAGCTGTCGGCGTAGTAGCGCCCGGCCCAATCGGAACCATACTGCGAGCCGAAGCCCGAAGGCACGGTGAGCGATATGCCAACATGCAGGTCATCGTTCAGCGGGCGGACGTAATAGGCCTGGGGCAGAAACACCGGGCTGAAGTCATTGTCCGGGTCGCCGCCGTTGGTGGTGGTTTTAGACTCATCCACCTCGAACTTGCCGAAACCATTGGCCAGCAGCAGGCTGATACTGGCTGTCGGCTCTGCCAGGCGCGACATCCCGGCCGGATTGTCGGAGGCAGTCTGGGCACTGTCGGCGCTGGCGGCAATGCCGGCGAACCCTGCCGAGCCGGCCAGCGCCGGCATTGCTGCCAGGCTCATAAACGCAAGCACAAACACCCTGAGTCGTAAAAACTGCATGAAGCCCTCAGCCAGAAAACCGTCGATAGTTATAAAAGCCTGCACAGTATAACCGCCCGCCCAGGCGCTTTTGTGATGGACATAGCCAAGCTCCCCCTGGAGTCAGGAACTGTCCTTATCTCCGGACCTGGACTCGGCAGGATCGGACAAGTACCGCGCCTTTACCCCGCTCAGTATTCCGGATCGCCCCAGAAAGTGCTGCTGTCCAGCTTGCTGGCCGCAGTGGAAATCATGAACTACCCTTCCGGGCGCTGTTCAGTGCACGCAACCGGGCATTGCCACAGGCAGCCGCACTGGCGGCATAAACAACATAACCAGGGAGTGGTAAATGAAAAAACTGAAAAGGATTTCAGTGTTGGGCGCAACCGTACTCGGCCTTGGCGGCTGCGCCGCCGTCGGAGTGATCCAGACCGATGATCCGCAGCAGAAGCTGCGCGATGCACAAGCGATGATCGAGCAGAACCGGCCGATCCCGGCCGAGCGCTTTATCGTCGAAGCGATCGACATCTGCCAGCAACGCGCAGACCGGAACTGCCTGGCCAATGGCTATCGCATGTACGGCATATTTTTCCTCTGGGCCGGCCCGGCCTGGGCGCACTATGCAGACAATGGCGGCTTTCGCGACAAGAGCGCCAGCTATGCACAGCGCTATAGCAAGTCAGTCGAGTATTTCATCCAGTCCAGAGACCTGTTGGCGCAAGGTGACCATTACGACGAACTGAGCAACGTCAATCTCAATCTCGGCTTCGCTTACGGCGCCGCCAACCAGCTAGCCGAAGCCTGCCAGGCCTTCGATGCAAGCCTGTTGGCCTACCGGGAAAACATCCGCCGGAATCCCGGGGTAAAGGTCATCCTGTCTGATAAATATGCCACTTACGACAGCTATATCCTCAGCAAGAAAACCAATGCCGGCTGCCCGGCGGGCTGACTAGCTGACTGCCACAAATCGCGCGGTAGCCTGCATGGCCTGCTGCAAGTCCGGCCAGGCCAATTGGTGCCTGGCCGCCAGCGCCTTGGTCGCGCTGGTATCGAAACGTGTGGTCTGGATGAAGTCCAGTGATTCCGGGCTGGTTCGCAGCAGTGCGGGCAAGCCCGGAATTTTCAACAGCCAGCGCAGTACCCCTATCGGCAAGAAGCGCCTGGGCGCTTGTACACCCAGCGGAGCTGCCAGTACTTCGAGCATCTGCGCCAGATTCGGCGTGCGCTCATCCAGGGCCAGAATCTGCCGGCCGACCTGCTGCGGATCGAACGCCGCCGCCACCATCAACGCGGCCAGGAAATCGACTGGCACCAGCGGTAGCCAATGCGCCGCAGAACCGGGTATGGCGGAAAGCTTGCCGCTGGCCAGGTTGCTGATCAGTTCCGCCAGCGGTTGTGCCGGCAGGATGTGACCACTGCGGCTATCACCGCAAACGGTAGCCGGATGTACCACTGTCAGTTCGCCACCCAGTTGATGCATGCAGTCAAGCACCCTGAAGTGCGCCTCCAGCTTGCTGCCTTCATAGCCGCCCACCCGCCGGTACAGCGCCGGCCAGTCCGTCTGCAGCGGGTCGTTCAAATCGATGCCGATGCGCTGCAGGTGCGCCTGGTTCTCCAGCATGAAACCGCTGACCATCAATAGCCGGCTGCCATGTTCTGCCGCCAGTTGCGCCACGCGGACAGCGCCATTCACCGTGACGGCCCTGCCCTGTTCCAGGCTCAAGCCCCAGGCAAAAGCCGCGCCCAGATGAAACACCACTTTTGCCTGCTGCATTTGTCGCAAACCCGACGCATCCAGCCCCAGCTGCGGCTTGGCCAGATCACCTGCTACTGCCGTGAGCAGACTGCCCTTGCCGCCATGTTGTTCCACCAGCAACTGCAACGCCGGCAATGCCGCAGGCTTGCGTAGCAGCAGCGTGACCGGATGGCCTTTGGCCGTGAGCCGGGCCAAAAGATGCTGACCGATAAATCCCGTACCGCCGGTAACAAAGCACTGTTCGTTCATGTTGCATGACTCCACGAAGTGATGACAGAAACAGGCTAAACTATCGACCTAACTCTACAGTCAAGAGAAAATTTGCATGCGTATTGGCGAACTGGAACAACGCAGCGGTGCCAGCCGGCATACCTTGCGTTACTACGAGAGTGTCGGCCTGCTCAGCGTGCAGCGCCGGGGCAACAATTACCGTGACTACGACCCGCGCAACCTGACTGATCTGATCTTTATCCAGCAGGCACAGGGCATGGGGTTCACCCTGGCGGAAATTCGCGAAATCCTGCAGGCGCAGCGTGAACAGCAAATCGATTGCGCCCAGGGCGCCTTGCTGGTCGGCAGGAAACTGCAGGAAGTCGAAGAAAAAATTGCCGCCCTGCAAAAAATGCGGCGTTTTTTACGTAGCGAAAAAACCCGCCTGGAACTTAGCGCAGCCGAACTGCAGCTGGCCAAAGCCGGGCAAACCTGAAGCCGCAGCCTGCCGGCTGCCATAACCAGCGGGCGTAACCGGTCAATCCTGGTTATCCGCGCTGGCCGCAATGTCTGCCTGACACTTGAGGCGCCAACTCTTCTGTGTATCGGCGATCAACCAGCTGCCATCGGCACTCTGATGCTGCGCCTCCAGCACCTGGTTGTAGCTGAATTGCCATTTGCGCAGCGTACGCCCGTCAAGCAACTCGATGCGCAGCAGGATCGCCTCACTGGCAAACGGCAGGTCGGCTTCGGCCGCTGCATCGGCCTGATCCAGCACGGTCTCATCCAGCGAGAACTGCCAGGAATACAGACCGTCGATTTCCAGCAGTTCGGCGTTTTCCAGTTCGTCCAGCAGGTACGGGCTTTCGTCAGTCATCGCGTGCCATTCCTCTATAGATCAAGCCCGAAGCGGTCGGCATCCAGATGCGCCGGAAAGCGCTCACGGTAAGCAGAGAGTGCCGCCGCGTCGAGCGTGGCGCGGAACACGCCGGAACTCTCGCCGGCAGTCAACAACGGCTCACCCTGAAAGTCCAGCACCTGGGTATCACCGCTGTAGGCGTGCCCCTTGCCATCCTCGCCGATGCGATTGACCGCCGCCACGTAACACAGGTTCTCGATGGCGCGTGCCGGCAGCAGGCGGTTCCAGTGCTGACGGCGTGCAGCCGGCCAGTTGGCGGTATACAGCAGCAGATCGGTGCCGCCGGCATCGCGACTCCATACCGGGAAGCGCAGGTCGTAGCAAACCAGCGGACGCACACGCCAGCCCTTGAGCTCCAGCAGCAGCTGCTGGTCGCCTGCGGCAAAGTGCTTGTGCTCACCGGCCATGCGGAACAGGTGGCGCTTGTCGTACCAGGCCAGCGAACCATCCGGCCGCGCCCAGAGGAAGCGGTTGCGGTAACTGCCATCCTCGGCCTGAATGATCAGACTACCCGCGACAACTGCATCCAGCTGCCTGGCTTGCTCCAGCAGCCACTGGCTGCTCGGCCCGCCCTCGGGTTCCGCAAGCTCGGCCGACTGCATGGAAAAACCGGTAGTGAACATTTCCGGCAGCACTATAAGGTCAGCGCCCCGCGCCTGCGGCAACAGAGCTTCGAACGCGCTGCGATTGGCCAGAGGATCCTGCCAGACCAGTGCGGTCTGCAGCAGCGCCAGTTTCAGGTCGGGTTTCTCAGCCATCGTGCCTCCTCAGCAGGCGACTTGTGATAGCGGTGTTGGCCGCGCTTGCTCCCGGCTGCTTTTCGCGGCAGGACCGCTGCTACACCAGCTGGTTACAACGCCGCGAGCTTTTCGCCCGCCGCGCACAGGGTCTCTTCACGCTTGGCGAAACAGAAGCGTACCAGGCGCATCTCCGTCGGTGGTTGCTGATAGAACACCGACACCGGAATCGCCGCCACGCCCTTTTCACGGGTCAGCCATTCGGCCATCTGTACATCGTTGAGATCCGGACGGATGGCTGAATAATCGGCCAGCTGGAAATAGGTGCCCGGCGCCGGAGTAAAGCTGAAGCGTGAAGCGGCCAGCCGCGCGCAGAACAGATCGCGCTTGGCCTGATAGAAAGCCGGCAGTTCGGCGATATGCTCGGGATGCCCGGCCATGAAGTCGGCCAGCGCATGCTGCAACGGCGTCACCGCGACGAAAGTGACGAACTGGTGCACCTTGCGCAGCTCGGCTGTGAGTGCCGGCGGTGCCACCACGTAGCCGGTCTTCCAGCCGGTGACGTGATAGGTCTTGCCGAACGAACTGACCACAAAGGCCCGCTGATACAGCTCTGCATGGGCCAGCACGCTGGCATGGGCAACGCCGTCAAACACCAGATGCTCGTACACCTCATCACTGATCAGCCAGATATCACGCTCGCGGATCAGCGCTGCCAGCTGATCGAGATCGGCCGCTGACAACAATGCACCACTGGGGTTGTGCGGCGAGTTGATCAGAATCAAACGGGTGCGCGGGGTGATGGCATCGGCCAGACGCTGCCAGTCCACGGCAAAATCCGGCAACTGCAGGGGTACGTGCACACAACGACCACCGGCAAGTTCAACCGCCGGCTCATAGCTGTCGTAGCAAGGATCGAGCACGATGGCTTCATCACCGGGACGAATCAGCGCCTGTACCGCACAGAAGATCGCCTCGGTAGCACCCGGCACGATGGTCACTTCGTTATCGGCATCGACACGGCGGCCATAGAGCCCGGCCACTTTCAGCGCCACCTGTTCACGCAGGCGCGGCAAGCCGGTCATCGGTGCGTACTGGTTATGCCCGGCCTGCAGATGTCGCACTGCGGCTTCAAGCAGCGCCGGCGGGCTGGCAAAATCCGGGAAGCCCTGGGACAGGTTGAGTGCGCCGGCTTCGGCGGCCAGTTGCGACATGCGGGTGAAAATCGTTGTCCCGACATTCGGCAGTTTGCTGATCAGCTGCATGGCGCTCCCCGCTGCGGATTATTTCTTGTCGCGGCGCTTCTTCTCGGCCTTCTTGTGATGGCTCATCATGCGCCGCTTCTTGTTCACCTGACGGTCGGTAAGGCTGTTCTTTTTGCCTTCATAGGGGTTCTCCCCACCCTTGTACTCGATGCGCAGCGGCGTGCCGACCAGCTTGAGTACGCGCCGGTAGGTATTTTCCAGATAGCGCGAATAGGACTTGGGGACCGCCTCCACCTGATTGCCGTGGATCACGATAATCGGCGGGTTGGCACCGCCAAGGTGGGCATAACGCAACTTGATGCGCCGGCTGCCGACCATCGGTGGCTGGTGCTCCTGCACGGCGTCTTCGAGAATCTGCGTCAGCCGGTTGGTCGGCCAGCGGGTGATTGCCGACTTGAAGGCAGCCTGCACCGACTTGTACAGATGACCGACACCGGTGCCATGCTTGGCCGAGATAAAGTGAATGTCGCAGTAGTCGACAAACATCAAGCGCCGCTCCAGCTCGGTCTTCACGTAGTCCTTTTCGCTGGTCTCCATGCCGTCCCATTTGTTCAGGGCGATGACCAGCGCACGACCGGTTTCCAGCACGAAGCCGAGCAGATTGAGGTCGTGTTCGACCACGCCTTCACGGGCATCCATGACGAAAATCACCACGTTGGCGTCCTTGATCGCCTGCAGCGTCTTGACCACCGAGAACTTTTCCACCGCCTCGAAGATCTTGCCGCGGCGGCGCACACCGGCGGTGTCGATCAGCGTGTACTTTTCCTCATCACGCTCGAACGGAATATAGATACTATCGCGGGTGGTGCCGGGCTGGTCATAGACGATGACCCGATCCTCACCCAGCATGCGATTGACCAGCGTCGACTTGCCGACATTCGGGCGGCCGATGATGGCGATCTTGATCCCGTCCTTTTCACTGGGCCCGGGGATGCGTCTGGCCTCTTCGCCTTCGGCAACGTCCTCCGCTTCCTCGCCTTCGACGAACGCCTCTTCGACCTCATCCTTGGGAAAGATACCCAGCGCCACTTCCAGCATGCTGCTGATGCCGCGACCATGGGCCGCCGCGATCGGAATGGCATCGCCCAGGCCGAGCGGGCTGAATTCGGCGCGGGCAATGTCCGGATCCACCGTATCGACCTTGTTGGCCACCACGAAGCAGCGCTTGTTGCGCTTGCGCAGGTGCTCGCCAATCATCTGGTCGGCGGCGGTCATGCCGGCCCGTGAATCGACCATGAACAGCACCGCATCGGCTTCTTCGATAGCCTGCAGGGACTGCTCGGCCATCTTCGCGTCGATACCTTCCTCGTCGCCGGAGATGCCCCCGGTATCAATGACGATATAGCTGCGCCCTTCCCACTGCGCCTCGCCATACTGACGATCGCGGGTCAGTCCGGCGAACTCGGCAACGATGGCGTCACGGGTTCGGGTCAGACGATTGAATAGCGTCGACTTGCCGACGTTGGGGCGGCCCACCAGGGCAATTACCGGAACCATGGGTTCCTCCAGCTGTAAATCAGAAAACGCAACGGCCGCTACCAGGGTAGCGGCCGGAACACAAAGGCAACCTGCAGACCACGAAGGTCAACAATTACTTGATGGTATAGGCAACCAGATCGCCACCGTTGGCGAACACATAAATCCAGTTATCCACCACCAGCGGGCGCACGCGCAGGCCATCACTATCGACCTTTTCGCGCCCGACATACTGGCCATCTGCCTGACTGAGCAGATGCACATAGCCTTCAAAATCACCGACCGCAACATAATTGGAAATAACCGCCGGCGCTGTCAGCTGCCTGCGCAACAATTGATCATTGCTCCATAAGGCCGACGAACTGTTCTTGTCGATACCTTCCACGACACCCGAGGCGAGACTCACATAAAGATTGCTGAAGTCCTCACCCAGCCCCACGTAGCTGGAAGAATCGCGCTCCCAGACTAACTGGCCACTATCCACATCCAGCCCGGCCATGCGTCCCTGGTAGGTCACTACATAGAGGATGCCGCCATCCAGCAGCAAGCCACCGTCGATATCGACAATCCGCTCCAGCTCGGAACGCCCCTTGGGCACGGTCACTTTTTGCTGCCAGACCGGCGAACCGTTCTGTACGTCCAGCGCTATCACCTTGCCCGTCGACAGGGCCGCAATGGCCAGAGTACCGGTTACCAAGGGTGCACTGGTACCACGCAAAGTCAGTACCGCCGGGGTGTTATCGGAAATCCACAAACGCTTGCCGGTATCGGCATCCAGACCGATAACCCGATCATCCTGGGTCTGCACCACCACCACATTGCCATTGCTGACTGGCGGGGCGAGGACTTCACTCGGCACCTTGGCGCTCCAGACCAGTTCGCCGGTATTCGCATCCAGCGCAACGACCTTACCTTTGAGGGTGCCGACGAACAGCAGATTGCCATTCACACTGATGGCGCCTGTAACCTGATGGTGCAGGTCCTTTTCCCAGATCTTGTCGCCAGTCAGGCGATCAATCGCCATCACTTCGCCATTCAGGTCGGAAGCGAAAATGCGGTTGCCATCGATCGCCGGGATCAGCTTGTTGTAGAACTCGCCCTGACCATCACCAACCGAGCGACTCCACTCCTGCTGCAGGCTGGCCTTTTCGGTGAAATCCGGCAGCGGGGCCGGTTCCAGTTCCTGTTCTTTGCTGCTGCTGCAGCCCACCACCACGGATGCGAGTGTCAGCACCGCTAATGTTTTCCAGCGCATGGCTTTACTCATCCTTTTGGGCCAGGTCATCAAGCTTCAATTGCACACTACCTGCAGCGGCATCTGCAGGCAGTGCCTGCTGGGCTTTTTCATAGGCAGCACGCGCTTCGTCGGTACGTCCCAACTGCACCAGCAAATCACCCTTGAGCTCTTCACGGCCTGCCTGAAATGCCGGCTCAGCCGGGCCATCAAGCAGCTTCAATGCCTCTTCCGCATTACCCTGCGAGGCCTGTACCCGCGCCAGACGCTGACGGGCCAGCTCTGCCAGGGTAGCGTCTGCCGGCTTCTCGAGTACGCCTTGCAACTGGATCACGGCATCTTCCGGCTTGCCGGCTTCGACAGCCACCTTGGCCACCAACAGACTGCCGTACTGGGCGTACTGGCTACCGGCAAAATCTTTCTGCAGATTGCCGGCAAGGGCGGCCACCTGTTGCAGATCGGCCTGGCCATTGTCGGTGATTACACTGTCCAGCAGTTGCTGATAGAGCATCGAAGCGGTCTGGGCCTGATTGGCCTGATAGTTCTGCCAGCCCTTCCAGCCAAAAATCAGCACCAGCGCCAGAACACAGCCGGTCAGCAGTGGCTTGCCGTTACGCTGCCACCAGTCGCGGATCATCGCCAGTTCTTCTTCTTCAGTACGCGAGGTCACCCCATTACTCCTATAAATTTCAGCCGGCCGGCTTATTCCGGAACGGATAATAACTCGCCAGCCATGCAAACGGCTGACCCGAATACATTCAATGCTGTTTTAAACAGCCGGCCAGATACCCCGGCAAGTCCTGCCAGCTGACTGTTTGCTGCTGACCTTCGTCACGCAATGGCTTGACCCCCACCACCTGCCGGGCCAGTTCATCTTCCCCCAGCACCAGCGCATAACTGGCGCCGCTTTTATCGGCTTTCTTCAGCTGGCTCTTGAAACTGCCGGCCCCGGCATTGACCGCCAGGCGCAGACCGGCAACCTCATCGCGGAGCGTTTCAGCCAGCGTCAGTGCAGCCAGCTCGGCCGCTTCGCCGAAAGCGGCCAGATACACGTCCACTTGCCGCGCCAACTCGGCCGGTACCTTGTCGAGCGTCTCGAGCAGCAGAACCAGGCGTTCGATGCCCATCGCAAAGCCAACACCGGTGGTCGGCTTGCCACCCATTTGCTCGACCAGGCCATCGTAACGACCGCCAGCACACACTGTGCCCTGCGCACCCAGCTGGTCGGTTACCCATTCGAATACCGTTTTGCCGTAGTAATCGAGGCCGCGCACCAGTTTCGGATTGATCACGTAGGGAATACCCGCCGCATCCAGCCGTGCCCGCAGGCCGGCAAAATGCTCGCGGGAATCGTCATCGAGAAAATCCTCAAGTCGTGGCGCATCGACCAGCAAGGCCTGGGTTTGCGGAACCTTGCTGTCCAGTACCCGGAGCGGATTGCTCAGCAGGCGCCGACGGCTGTCTTCATCCAGCTGCTCACGGCGCGCTTCCAGATAAGTCACCAGGGCATCGCGGTAGACGGCCCGCGCAGCAGAGCTGCCCAGGCTATTGAGTTCCAGCGTCACCGCGTCGCGCAAACCCAGCAGACCCCAGAGGCGCCAGGTCAGGACAATCAACTCGGCATCGATATCCGGGCCGGGCAGATTGAACACCTCTACGCCGATCTGGTGGAACTGCCGGTAACGCCCCTTCTGCGGCCGCTCATGACGAAACATCGGGCCTATATACCAGAGCTTCTGCACCTGCCCACCGCCGCTGAGACCATGCTCCAGCACGGCCCGCACGCAGCTGGCAGTGCCCTCGGGGCGCAAGGTCAGGGAGTCGCCATTGCGGTCTTCGAAGGTGTACATCTCCTTCTCGACAATATCCGTCACTTCGCCGATAGAGCGCTTGAACAACTCGGTAAACTCGACGATCGGCATGCGAATCTGGCGATAGCCATAACTATCCAGCAGACCGGCAACCGTAGCCTCGAAATAGCGCCACAACGGCGTCTGCTCGGGCAGAATGTCATTCATGCCACGAATGGCTTGCAGAGACTTGCTCACAACTCTTCCTTAAATATTTGTTCAGCTGCGAACAATCAACGCAGCATCGGCAGCAAGTTTCTCCGCGGCCTTTTGACGAATCAGTTTTTCCAGCTCGGCTGCCAGATTCTCGTTACCGAGCTTGAGTGCCGGCTTGCCATCCAGATAGATCAGGTTGCTTGGCGTACCGCCGGTCAGGCCGATATGGGCTTCCTTGGCTTCGCCAGGGCCATTGACCACACAACCGATAACAGCCACGTCGAGTGGCACCAGCAAGTCTTCCAGACGCCCTTCCAGCTCATTCATGGTCTTCACCACATCGAAGTTCTGCCGCGAACAGCTGGGGCAGGCGATGAAGTTGATGCCGCGCGAACGCAAGCGCAGGGACTTGAGAATGTCGTAACCGACCTTGATCTCTTCCACCGGGTCAGCGGCCAGCGAAATGCGGATGGTATCGCCGATGCCCTCGGCCAGCAGCATGCCCAGGCCTACGGCTGACTTCACCGTGCCCGAACGCAAGCCGCCAGCTTCGGTAATGCCCAGGTGCAGCGGCTGTTCAATCTGTGTGGCCAGCAGACGATAGGCAGCGACAGCCATAAATACGTCGGAGGCCTTCACACTGACCTTGAAGTCGGGAAAGTTCAGACGATCCAGATGCTCGACATGCCGCAGGGCCGACTCGACCAGTGCTTCCGGGGTCGGCTCGCCGTATTTTTTCTGCAGGTCCTTTTCCAGCGAACCGGCATTCACCCCGATACGAATGGGTATGCCACGGTCGCGCGCAGCTTCAACCACCGCCTTGACCCGATCTTCCCGACCGATATTGCCGGGATTGATACGCAAGCAGTCAACGCCCAGTTCAGCCACGCGCAAGGCTATCTGATAGTCGAAATGGATATCGGCAACCAGCGGCACCCGCACCTGCTGCTTGATCTTGCCGAAGGCCTCTGCAGCATCCATGTCCGGTACCGAAACCCTGACGATATCCGCACCGGCATCTTCCAGCCGGCGAATCTGTCCGACGGTTGCCGCCACATCACAGGTGTCGGTATTGGTCATGCTCTGCACCGCGATCGGTGCATCACCGCCCACAGGAACAGAACCAACCATGATCTGACGGGAAACACGGCGTTTTATCGGGGACTCGCAATGCATGGTTAGTCAGACTCGATGAAGGTTTTTACGTGATTGGCCAGCAGCAATCCGCATGCCAGCCCGATTGCCGGCAGGCGGCAGCTACTGACCCAGTTTCAGCCGGGCGGTTTCACCGGTGCTGAAGGGCCGGGTATCGACCGGCTTGCCGTTGAAACTTACCTCGGCGCCGGAAGCAAAGCCCAGACGCAGCTCCACAGGCAGCTTGGCTACCAACCGGACATCCTCACCCGCGCGCTTGAGCGAGCTGAGCAACACCTTGCCACTGGCATCGGTAACCTGGGTCCAGCAGTTGGCGGTAAAACGAATGGACAGCAGCCCCTCGCCGGGACCAACCGCAACCTCGCTTTGCGTTCCCGCAGGCACTTCAGGCGTCGCCGCGGCGACTTCCGGCGCAGCTGCGGGCGGCGCCTCGGCCGCTGGCGGTGGTGGCGCAGCAGGCGCAACGGCGGCAGTTGCAGTCACTTCCGGCGCGGCAGGAGCCTCGGCTAGCGCAGCCGGCACACTGTCAGTGCCGGTTGCAACCGCGGCCTGTTCGGGAGCCGGTGTCGCAATTTCTTCCTGGGCCACCTCGACAGCCTGATCCTCCGGCTCGAGTGGATGAATCTGTGTAGTTCCATCCGCGCTTTCGACTTCGACCTGCTGAATCCCGCGGACCGCTACCAGTTCGTCGTTATCTGCAGCGCGATCCTGCCACCACAGGAAACCGGCCAGAATCAGCAGTGTCAGCACAGCAAGGCTCAGCATGCGCAAGAGGCCATGGGAAACCCTTGCAGGCTCCTCGACCCGGCCAAGACTGTGCACGCTGCTGCCCAGGGCGTCGCTGCCGGTAGCCTGATCATATTCACGCACCAGCAATTCCTGGTCCATGCCCAGCAGCTTGGCGTAGGCACGAATATAGCCACGCGCAAAGGTATGCCCGGGCAGGCGATCAAATGCGCCCGACTCCAGGTTCTGCAAGACGCTGTTCGGCAGATGCAGCGCAGTAGCTACATCGCCAAGAGACATGTTGCGCAGCTCGCGAGCTTTACGCAGGGTTTCGCCTGGCTGGCCGTGTATCGCCTGCCCGGCTTCAGATTGCTCGGCTGTCATTTTTTCTCCAACAGATACTGCTGATACTCCGGTGATGCCGGGTATAGACGTTTTAGCTGCAGGGCATCGCTCGCGGCAACATCGCGCTGCTCGAAAATCACGGCCAGACGAATGCCCAGCAACAGGCTGCGTGCATTCGAATCACCTACTTTGGTGAAACGGGTGTAGAAATCACGCGCCGGGACGTACTCTTTGGCCTCATAGGCCAGAATGCCTGACTCAAGCAGGGAGGTCGGCTGGGTAGGATCCAGCCGCAGTGCCTTCTGGAAGTAATGCCTGGCTTTGTCGGGCTGATTCATTTTCAGCGCCGTCAGTCCGAGGTTTTCAAAAACCCGGGAGCGGCCCGGGTACATGGTGTCTTCCCCGGCCTTCTGAAAATACTCACTGGCTTCTTCATAGCGTTTCTGGTCGTACAGAAAACTGCCGTAGTTGTTCAGAATCCGCGTTGAGCCATCACTTTCCGATAATGCGCGCCGGTAATATTTTTCCGCCAGCTCGGGTTCCATTTCAATCTGGAACACCATTGCCAGAGCGGCATTGGCATCGGCATTGGAAGGGTCCAGATCAAGGGCGTTTTTCAGGGGTGTCTTGGCACGCTCGGTGGCGCCTTGCTGCAGATAGCCGACACCCAGCTGCACATAAGCATCAACGGCCTTGGCCCGCCCGTCCTTGGTGTCCAGTGGATTGGTGTCGCCGGTGGTCACACAACCCGACAGGAAACCGGCAAAGATCAGAAAAATTGCAGCACGCAAGCTCATTCATGCACTCCCTAGCTTCGGTTGGCGGCAAGTGGCTCTTCTGCATCATCGGACAATTGCCGAACAGCAATATAGCGCTCACTTCGGCGGGTACGATCAGCCACCTGCCCGACCAGCTGGCCGCAGGCTGCGTCTATATCCTCACCACGCGTAGTCCGTACCGTAACATTGTGGCCGGCCTTGTAGAGTAAATCCTGAAAACGCCGGATGGCGTTATTGCTCGGGCGCTCATAACCGGAAAAAGGAAACGGGTTGAACGGGATCAGGTTGATCTTGCACGGAAAATCCTTGAGCAAGGCAATCATCTCGAGGGCATGCTCCGGCTGATCATTGACATCCTTGAGCAGGGTGTATTCAACCGTAAGGTGGCGCTTCTCACCCAGCCCAGCGATATAACGCCGGCAGGCTTCCAGTACGACGGACAGCGGGTACTTCTTGTTGATCGGCACCAGCTGGCTGCGCAATGCATCATTCGGCGCATGCAGGGACAGCGCCAGCGACACATCGGTCACCTCGCCCAGGCGGTCGATCATCGGCGCCACGCCGGAAGTGGACAAGGTGACCTTGCGCTTGGAAATCCCATAGCCCAGGTCATCCATCATCAGATTCATGGCGGCAACCACATTGTCGAAATTCAGCAGCGGCTCACCCATGCCCATCATCACCACATTGGTGATGGCACGGTCGACTTTCGCCGGTACGCTGCCAAACGACTTGTTGGCGATCCACACCTGGCCAATGATTTCGGCACTGGTCAGATCGCTGTTGAAACCTTGCTTGCCGGTGGAGCAGAAACTGCAGTCCAGGGCACAGCCGGCTTGCGACGACACACACAAGGTGCCGCGCCCGCCTTGCGGAATGTACACGGTCTCGACGCAACTGCCAGACGCCACGCGCACCACCCACTTGCGGGTGCCGTCAGTGGAAATATCCTGACTGACAATCTCCGGACCGCGAATCTCGGCAGTGGCCTTGAGCTTTTCGCGCAGGGCCTTGCCGAGATTGCTCATGGCGTCGAAATCATCGACGCCAAAGTGGTGAATCCACTTCATTATCTGACCGGCACGAAAGCGCTTCTCGCCCAGGGACTCGAAGAAAGCTTCCATTTCTGTCTGGGTCAGACCCAGCAGATTGATCTTGCCGGCAGATGTACTCATGGACTCAACCGCGCTTATCCGTATTAGCGGATGCGCGCACAGACCTCGGTAGCAGCAAAGAAGTAGGCGATTTCACGGGCTGCAGAGGTTTCGGAGTCCGAACCGTGCACAGCGTTCTCGTCGATGGAAACAGCAAAGTCAGCACGAATGGTGCCGGCAGCAGCTTCTTTCGGATTGGTAGCGCCCATCAGTTCACGGTTTTTCAGAACCGCATCTTCGCCTTCCAGAACCTGAACAATGACCGGACCGGAAGTCATGAATGCCACCAGATCCTTGAAGAAACCACGCTCGCTGTGCTCTGCGTAGAAGCCGGCGGCCTCGCGCTCGGACAGTTGCAGCATTTTCGAAGCGACCACACGCAGGCCGGCCTTCTCGAAGCGGCTGGTGATCTCGCCAATCACATTTTTGGCAACTGCGTCAGGTTTGATGATGGAAAAAGTACGTTGAACGGCCATTTGAAACTCCAGAAACAAGAATTAAAGCGAAAGATTTAACCTGCGAATTGTACGTGAATAAGTCCGGGAAGCGTAGAGCCGGTGATCTGCAGATCAATCCAGCTCTTCGATCCAGGCCGCCTGAATGGCCTCGAGAACCTTTTCACCACCGCGCTGCGGATCGTCGGAAAATTCCGGCAACTCGAGCACCCAGCGATGCAAGTCGACAAAATTGACAAAGCGCGGATCAACCTGCGGATGACGCTCCACCAGTTCGATGGCTATATCCAGAACATCTGCCCACATGAGAGCCATGACAATTACTCCTCAAGCCGAAAGTCAGTGCCCTTCGGAAACCTGGTTGATGGTATAGCGTGGAATTTCCACGACCAGATCGGTATCTGCCACCGCGGCCTGACAGGACAGGCGCGAGTTGGGCTCCAGCCCCCAGGCCTTGTCCAGCATGTCATCCTCAAGCTCATCGGAAGCTTGCAGGGAAGCAAAGCCCTCGCGAATCACCACATGACAGGTGGTGCAGGCACAGGACTTCTCGCAGGCATGCTCGATATGGATGCCATTGCGCAGCGCGGCATCCAGAACCGTTTCACCCGGCTCGGCTTCAAACACCGCGCCCTCCGGACAATGCTCGGCATTGGGCAGAAAGATAATCTGCGGCATCAGTTTACTCCTCGATTTCGTTCAGCCGGCGACCCGACAAGGCCGCTTTGACAGTGGCATCCATACGCCGGGCGGCAAAAGCATCGGTGATCTGCGAAAGTCGCTTGATCTGCGCTTCAATCGCGGCAGTATCCGGACCCGTTGCCAGTTGCCGCAGATCATCCATTGCCGCAGCGATGGCGATACGCTCATCCTCGCCCAGCAGGTCTTCACCATCTGCATCCAGGGCCGACTGCACGGCCTCAAGCAAACGCTGCGCGTCCACCTGTTGCTCGCGCAGGGCGCGGGCCTGCATATCCCCACCGGCATGCTGGAAAGAGTCACGCAGCATGCGTGCAACCTCGCCATCGGTCAGACCATAGGAAGGCTTGACCTGAATACTGGCTTCCACGCCGGAAACCAGCTCCCGCGCAGCCACGCTGAGCAAGCCATCGGCATCCACCTGAAAAGTCACCCGCACCTTGGCCGACCCTGCCACCAGCGGCGGAATGCCACGCAACTCGAAGTGTGCCAGCGAGCGGCAATCGCTGATCAGCTCGCGCTCGCCCTGCAGCACATGAATTTTCATGGCGGTCTGGCCATCTTTATAGGTGGTGAATTCCTGCGCCCGGGCCACCGGAATGGTGGTGTTGCGCGGAATGATCTTCTCCATCAGGCCGCCCATGGTTTCCAGCCCCAGCGACAGCGGAATGACGTCCAGCAGCAACAGCTCTTCGCCGCCGCGCTGGTTGCCGGCCAGGGTATCGGCCTGAATCGCGGCACCGATGGCGACCACCTGGTCGGGGTCGATATCGGTCAAGGGTTCACGGCCGAACAGTTCGGCAACCGCAGCCCGCACCCGCGGCACCCGCGTGGAGCCACCAACCATCACCACTGCCTCGACCTCTTCCAGCTCGATCCCGGCATCGCGTACCGCCCTGCGGCAGGCCTTGAGGCTGCGGGCCAGCAATGGCTCTATCAGCGCCTCGAACGCAGCACGGGTCAGCACGCCGCTCCAGTCATTGTGTGAAACCGCTGCCTGTTCGGCCAGCGTCAGCGCTTCCTTGGCCATACAAGCAGTGTGCAACAGGCTGCGCTGGGTAGCCGGATCAAGGTCGGTCGACAGACCGGCCTGGGCAATGATCCAGCCGGCAATCGCATGGTCAAAATCATCGCCGCCCAGTGCGCTGTCACCGCCAGTGGCCATGACCTCAAACACGCCGCGACTCAGGCGCAGGATCGATACATCGAAGGTACCGCCACCCAGATCATAGATAGCCACCACGCCCTCGGCCTGCTGGTCCAGGCCATAGGCAACGGCCGCGGCCGTGGGCTCGTTAAGCAGACGCAGCACGTTCAAACCGGCGAGCCGTGCGGCATCCTTGGTGGCCTGACGCTGGGCATCATCAAAATAAGCCGGCACGGTAATCACCGCGCCCACCAGCTCGCCACCCAGAGCCTGCTCGGCGCGCAGGCGCAGGGTCTTGAGAATTTCCGCAGAGATTTCCACCGGACTCTTGGTGCCCTGTACCGTCTGGATAAACGGCATATGCGATTCGCCGGCAGCGAAGTGATACGGCAGCTGCTCGCCCAGTTGCTTGACGTCTTCCAGGCCGCGACCCATCAAGCGCTTGACGGAAAGCACGGTATTGAACGGATCAGCGGCGGCTGCGGCCTTGGCCGTGGCGCCCACTTCAACGCTGTCGCTGTGATAGCGCACCGCTGACGGCAGGATAACCTGCCCGGCGGCATCCGGCAGAGGCTCGGCAATCCCGCTGCGCACCGCCGCAACCAGTGAGTTGGTGGTGCCCAGATCGATACCTACCGCAAGGCGACGCTGATGGGGCTGGGGGCTGTGTCCGGGTTCGGCAATCTGTAATAGGGCCATGAAGTTCAACAGGTCAGGTGCACGGCAGCAGCCATGCGGAGGTTAATCGTCGAGGCGCTCTTCGAGACGGCGCACTTCCTGGGATAGCTTGTCGAGAAACTGCATGCGCCGGACCTGGCGCTCGCTTTCCTCTGCCAGCGCCGGATCGTTCCAGCTGGCAGCAAAGGCCTCTTCAAGGTCCTGCTGGGCTGCTTTCAATCGACGCTTGAACACTTCGACACCCGCCGAATCGGCATTGCACTGCAGGTCCTCCAGCTCCTCGCGCAGACTCATCTGCTGCAAGAGAAATTGTGGATCCTGTACCGTGGTTTCCAGCGACAGTTCGTGCCCGCGCAGCGCCAGCAGATATCGTGCTCGCAGCGGTGCACTGCGCAATACCTGATAGGCCTCGTTGAGCCGGGCCGAATGCTCCAGGGCAAGGCGCTGATCCTGTGCCGATGCGTCGGCAAAGCGATCGGGATGCGTGACTCTGGCCAGCTCGCGATAACGCGCCGACAGCAACTGCTGATCAATGCGGAAATCGGGCTGCAGATCAAACAGGGCGAAATGACAGGGTGTACCCACGGGCAGCCTCAAACGTTGAAGCTCTCGCCACAGCCACATTCGCCGCGCACGTTGGGATTATTGAACTTGAAACCTTCGTTCAGGCCTTCGCGTACAAAATCCAGCTCGGTGCCGTCGAGATAGACCAGACTTTTCGGGTCGATAATCAGCTTCACACCGTGGTTATCGAAGACCTGATCCTCTTCCGCCAGCTCATCGACAAACTCCAGTACGTAGGCAAGCCCCGAACAGCCCGTGGTGCGCACACCCAGACGAATGCCCGCGCCCTTGCCACGTCCTTCTATCGAGCGCTGCACGTGCTGTGCAGCTGCCTCGGTCATGGTTATAGCCATATCAGCTCCTTAAAGCAGACCTTTCTTCTGCTTGTAGTCGCGAACTGCTGCCTTGATGGCATCTTCCGCCAACACCGAGCAGTGAATCTTCACCGGCGGCAAGGCCAGCTCTTCAGCCAGCTGGGTATTCTTGATGGTTGCCGCCTCATCCAGCGTCTTGCCCTTCATCCACTCGGTGGCCAGGGAGCTGGAAGCGATCGCCGAACCGCAGCCGTAGGTCTTGAATTTGGCATCTTCGATGACGCCATCACCATTGACCTTGATCTGCAGGCGCATGACATCGCCACAGGCCGGAGCACCTACCATGCCGGTACCGACATCCGGATCTTCCGCGTCCATCTTGCCGACGTTGCGCGGATTCTCGTAGTGATCAATTACCTTTTCGCTGTAAGCCATGATGCAATTCCTCTCGATTCAGTTACTGACGGTGCGGCCTGACAGACACTCAGTGCGCAGCCCATTCGACCTTGGACAGATCGACACCTTCCTTGAACATGTCCCACAGTGGCGACAGCTCGCGTAGTTTTTCCACAGCTTCGCGACTCTTGGCCGCGGCGTAATCGACTTCCTCGTCGGTGGTGAAACGACCGAAAGTGAAGCGGATCGAACTGTGCGCCAGTTCATCATTGCGCCCCAGCGCGCGCAGCACATAGGACGGCTCCAGGGAGGCCGAAGTACAGGCCGACCCGGAAGATACGGCGAGGTCCTTGAGCGCC